>JAHZKP010000139.1 GCA_022600345.1 Alphaproteobacteria bacterium
CTGCCGGCAAGACGCGTCCGGTGCAGGCGTGGTGGACCCCACGGCAAACCGGCGCAACGCAGTCCGGCAGTCAATTTCGCCGCATCCCCTTGGGACACCGCACTTTTTCGCCTCGGCGGCGTCGCGGCACTGGCACGATAGACCCACATCGCGCTGCGCGCCGCTTCTGGCCGAATGCGAAAAAGTGACAGGTGTCGCGATCCACATGAGTTTTTCAACAGCCTGCTAGGTCCGGTCTACCGGGCCGCCAACTCTGACCGGCTCTACCGGAACGTGATGCTGACCGAATACGAGCGCGGGGCGCCTCGCGGTGGCTTTGGAAACGACGTTCGGCGCACGGCGGCGGCAACCGATGCCTTGAGCGCAGGCGACCCGCTGACGCTGACAGAACTAACCCGCCCAGACGATGAGATCGAAACCCGCACGCTGACCCGGCCCTTGGCCCTTTTGGCACGGCGGGCCGCCGATACGATGCGGCCGCGGACCTTGCCTTTGTAGGCTCCGATTGCCGCCCTGCTGGCACGCTTTTTCGACTTGCCTGCACCACCGCGTTTTGACGAGCCACGCTTCTTGGTGGTGCGGGCCTTGGCTTTTCGGGCGGCCTTCTTCGCTTTGGCCCTGGCTTTAGCCTTGGCCCGCGCTTTTGCCTTCGCCTTGGCGCGCTCCTGGGCCTTCTTCTTTTCGGCCTTCTTCTTTTTCTCACGCTTTGGGCGAGGCTTCTTTGCCTTCTTCTTAGGCTTTTCCTTTTTGGTCTTGGCCTTGACCTTTTTAGGCTTCACCGGCGTCAGAATGCGCGGGGGCTCGACCGGCTTGACCTCCTTCGTCTTCATGACGGGAAGAGCATCGGGGGTCGCCGCTTCGCTTGGAACGATAACCGGAGCGGTGGCGGCAACCTGTACCGGGGGTTCGACCTCGATGGCCTCAGGTGCAATGGCTTCGAGTTCGACTTTCTCGGGCTCCGTTGCCTTGGCGGCCTTAGCCTCTTCCGCAGGTGTGACCTTTTCAGGTGGCGCTGTATCGGGCTGGAGCGCTTCTGGCGTGTCCTCAGACACTTCGAGAGGTTCGCCCATGATGCCAGCGAGCGAGTCGGCCATCTCGATTTGCGGGCCGGGATTGGTCGCAGCCGCGCTGATTTCTTCAGAACGCCAGCCAAAGATGATGACCGCGTGGATTGCCAACGCGAGCGTGCCTGCCAGTAGCCAATGACCGAGATTGAGCCGCATGGAGTTTAGCGTGCCTTCCGTGTCAGAAGCTTCACGTCCGCCAGCCCGGCGGCGTTGGCCTGGGTGACGATTGCGATCAGGGCTGAAGCGGGCATGTCGCGGTCCGCCACCAAGGTAACCCCGCGCTTGGGCTCGGCGGCCCAGTCTTTGAACTGACTTTGCAATTGGGCGTCACTGACCAGGGCACCGCCCAGGTACTTTGAGCCGTCCCGGCGCAATACCGCCATGCGGGTGCCCACACCGGCACTCTTGGGGTCAGCGGATTGGGCGAGGCGAACCTCGCGGTCGCTGAATGGGCGCACGACGCTTGCGACAAGGAAAAAGATCAGGATCAGGAACACGATATTGATCAGCGCAATCATGTTCTCCGCCGGCGGCTTCGCTATCTTGGTGGTCTTGAAGCGCATCGGCTCAAGCGTTTCCTATTTTACAACGACAACGCTCTTCAGCGTCGACGATTTCGTCACTTCCAGAACTTTGACCAGGTCCTGCACGGTGGCGGTCTTGGCCGGTTGCAGCACGGCGCGGGTTATTCCATTGGCGGTGAGCTGATTTATGTGGCTCAAGAACCCGTTCATCGAAAGCAGGGTTCCGTTGACGCGTATTTCATCGCTGCCTCGCACCTGTATCAACGCAATTTCGCTCAAGTTTCCTGACTTGCCACCGCCCTGGGCACCAGAAATTCTGACCGCCGAGAATTTCAGGAACGTTGAGGCCAACATGAAGAAGATCAGCAGCAAGAAGACGACGTCGATAAGCGGCGTCAATCCGATTGTCGATCTTTTTCGCTGCCAATCACTCAGCCGCATCTGCGACCCTCGCTGCGGTGTCATTTGCCGGTACACGCTTCAAGCCTTCGGTCGCGCGCAATGTAAACATGCTGGTCAAAGCATTTTCCATGTTCTCTTTTTCGCGCTCGATGCGACCCTCGAACCAGGAATTGACGAAGGCCATCGGAATGGCGATCGCAAGGCCTACCGCAGTGGTCATCAAGGCCACCCAGATGCCGCCAGCGAGCACGGTGGGATCGGCCTCCGCACCGGCGCTTTGCAGTGCCTGGAACGCAGAAATCATGCCGAGCACAGTGCCAAACAGGCCGATCAGCGGGGCGATCTGCACCGTTGAATCGAGGACGCGCATGTAAGAGCGCAGGGCGGTCAACTGGGTTAGCGCCACGCGTTCGGTGTCTTCACGCACGGTGCGTTC
Source organism: Alphaproteobacteria bacterium (assembly GCA_022600345.1). Classification (GTDB taxonomy): domain Bacteria; phylum Pseudomonadota; class Alphaproteobacteria; order Rhizobiales; family Hyphomicrobiaceae; genus Filomicrobium. Next base: position 2,430 of record JAHZKP010000139.1, read on the forward strand.
ATCGAAGCCGCTCATGACGCCGCGCATGCCGTGGGCCAGCACAACAGCCGCTGGAGCGCGAGTGGCGCTTGCAGCAGAAAACGCATCCTGATGGCGGCCTTCGATCCAATGCTTGAGGGCCTTGTCAGCGGCTGCAACCGAGCCAACGCGGCCGACGGCGAATTGGATGATTTTGACAATCGTCACCGTGACGGCCACCACCGACAGGGCGAGCAGGATCATGACGACGGGGCCGCCCTTCTCAATCAGCTCGATGCCTTGCTGGAGGTCGAAGCCAAACGACCCATCGGCGGACGGCGTGTCGGCCAATTCGACGTCGGGGATCGCTTCTACCGGCTGGGCAGCCGCTTCGGTTTCTGCCTCCACGGGGCTGCCTGTCCCCGGTTCGACGGCCGGTGTTGGGGCCGGATTGGCTTCTGGTGCGAGTGCGGGTTCAGTCGATGCAGGCGGGGAAATCTCCGGACTGGCTGGGCCGGCCACCTGGGCGACCTGATACGACGAGTTAGCTTCTGCCACGTTTTAAACTCCTAGGACCCATTGGATGGCCTCCTGAGGACACAGGTCGCCTGCTTGGGTTTTGTTCTTTATCATGACCAACTTTGGGCCAGGATCTTGGCGCTGCGACTGCTTTGGTATGGCGGGGCTGCCAAAATTGGAAGCCAATTCTGAGATTGAGTTTTCGGAACCAATCGTACAGCGCAGACATGCTCTTAACATCGAGCACTGATACTTCAAGGTTATCTGCATGACCTCGTTAGTGCCATTTCCGTTAATTCCCGAAATAGCGGGGTCAATTGCCCAAGCGTTACAATTGCCAGGTTGGATTGCAGAAAATCCCGTTGGGCGGGAAAAATGGGGTTGTATGCGGCACTGCCTGTCTGATGCAAAGGAAAGTGGCGGGTTCCGGCCGGCGAGAATGTCGAATGAATTAGCGCTGCCAAAATACGATTGTTGCCCCAACCATCGTGTCTGGGGTATCGCAGAACTATCAAAGGCCGCGAAAGCAGATGGTCATGGGAGGAAGACGGCGTGAAGATACGGTTTGAAACGTTTGTGACGATGATGTCACGAGGGGTGGCGCGGTTGTCGGGGCTGGCCGCATTGGGCGTCGCCTTGGGGTTGCTTTTCGCGCCTTCGACAACGGCGATGGCGCAATCCGAGCAGGGTCAGATTTCGGTGGAACTCAACAAGCTTGAGAACGTCGATCAGGGGTGCCGGTACTACATCGTCGTCAACAATCAGACGGACACCGAGTTCCAGACGCTGCAGCTTGAACTGGTGATGTTTAAGACGGACAATATCATCGACCAGCGGATCGCGCTCGACCTGGCGCCGATGCGGAAACAAAAGCGCATGGTGAAGCTGTTCACGATGGAATCGATCAAATGTGAGGATATCGGTTCGATCCTGGTCAACGATGCCCTGGAGTGCCGAGGTAACGGCGGAACGACGGTCGATAACTGCTTGGGCAAACTTGCGATATCCTCGCGCGCCACGGCCAAGTTCACGAAGTAGCCGCGGCGTGCTGCTGGATAATTCCAACGAACCGAGCCAGGCTTTAGCTTAGCCGCGCCCTTCGAACGGCATCGCCGTTGCCTTGATGGTCATGTTGAGGACGTTGGTTGCGAGCGGCAGGTTGGCCATGTAAAGGACCGCGCTTGCCACGTGCTCGACGTCCATGCGCGGTTCTGGCCGCTGTTCGCCATCGGCCTGTATCACGCCTAAGGCGAACGAATCGGTCATTTCAGTTGCCGCGTTGCCGATATCGATCTGCGAGCAAGCGATGTTGTGGGCGCGTCCATCCAGCGCGATCGACTTGGTGAGCCCGGTGATGGCATGCTTGGTTGCGGTATAGGGTGCTGACATCGGGCGGGGCGAGTGGGCGGAAATCGAGCCGTTGTTGATGATGCGGCCGCCTTGCGGGTCCTGCGCCTTCATCAGTTTGATGGCTTCCTGGCAGCAATAAAAGACGCCTGAGAGATTGACGCTGACCACCTTGCGCCATTCCTCGGCGGACAGCTCTTCCATCGGCTTGGCTGGCGCACTTACGCCGGCATTATTGAACAGAACGTCAACGCGTCCGAAGGCCTGATCGGCGGCATGGAACAGCGCCTTGACGGCCAGCGGGTCGGATACGTCGGTTGGGACGACGCGCATCTCGCCCTTGTGCGGGGTTGCGAGGGCTTGCGCTTCTTTCAGTTTGGCGCGGTGGCGGCCAGCGAGGACGACGTTATATCCATCGGTCTGGAGCGCGACGGCGACGGCGCGGCCGATCCCCGATCCCGCTCCGGTTACTACGGCAACGCGGTTGGCTTCGGTCATGGCGAGAGCCCTTCAAATTTCGACAAATCAGGTGCGTGCGATGGACCAATGGGCACCATCGCGGAGTGGAACGAAACCACGGCGAACACACACCTCGCGCACCTCTATTAGATCAGCGCGTTGGAACCGGTGTTTCGCCGCGGTAGTCATAAAATCCGCGCTGGGTTTTGCGGCCCAGCCAACCGGCCTCGACGTATTTTACCAGCAATGGGCATGGGCGATACTTGGTATCGGCGAGCCCTTCATAGAGCACCTGCATGACCGACAAACACGTATCCAGGCCGATGAAGTCGGCAAGTTCCAGCGGCCCCATTGGGTGATTGGCGCCCAACTTCATGGCCTTGTCGATTGAATCAACGGTGCCGACGCCTTCGTATAGCGTGTAGACGGCCTCATTGATCATTGGGAGCAGGATGCGGTTGACGATGAAGGCGGGGAAGTCCTCCGAAACAGCGGTCGTCTTGCCCAACGAGTGGACGAAATCGCGGCAGATCTCAAAAGTCTCATCGTCCGTCGCGATGCCGCGGATTAGCTCGACCAGCTCCATCAGCGGAACCGGGTTCATGAAATGCATGCCCATGAAGCGTTCGGGCCGGTCGGTGATCGCTGCCAGGCGCGTCACCGAAATCGACGAGGTATTGGTGGCGATCAGAGCGGTTGGCTTCAGGCTCTTGACCAGCTCGGCGAAAATCTTGCGCTTTACGCCTTCATCCTCGACTGCCGCCTCAATGACCAGATCGCACTCGCCCAGACCGTCGAAGTCGCTGGCAAACTTGATCAGGGCAAGGGCTGCCTTTTTGTCGTCTTCAGTAATCAATCCCTTGCCGACCTGGCGATCCATATTTTTCGCGATCGTCACCATCGCCTTGTCAAAGGCGTCGGGAGACAGGTCGTTGATGAGAATTTCGTAATTGGCCAGCGCGGCAACATGGGCAATGCCGTTGCCCATCTGGCCTGCGCCGATGATACCAACACGACGGATCGAAGACGCCGCTGAAGCTTTGTCTCGGTCGGGCACTACGAGGGTATCCATTCAGGCAGGCTCCCTTAGTGAAGCAAATTCGTGGGTTGAAGCGGCAAACCTTTTAGGGGCTGGCCGCAATTCCAGTCTTGGTTCCTGGAAATTACCGGCCAAGCCTCTGGCCGCTCTCCAGGAATTTGGTATGCCAGACAAAATACGACTGCGTGTCAAGCTTTCGAAACTCCGGAATCAGCCTTTCAGACTTTTCAATTCGGCTTCGAGCTCGGGTAGCGCCTTGAACAAGTCAGCGACCAGACCATAGTCAGCAACCTGGAAAATCGGCGCGTCGGCGTCCTTGTTGATGGCAACGATGACCTTGGAGTCCTTCATGCCCGCCAGGTGCTGGATCGCGCCTGAAATGCCAACGGCGATATAGACCTCAGGTGCCACCACCTTTCCGGTCTGGCCGACCTGCATGTCGTTTGGCACATAGCCAGCATCGACGGCCGCCCGGCTGGCGCCAATTGCTGCCCCCAGTTGATCAGCGACTGGCTCGATCAGTTTTTCAAAGTTTTCACCAGAGCCCAGCCCGCGGCCGCCTGAGATGATGATTTTGGCGGACGCCAATTCAGGGCGGTCCGATTGGGTCAGCTCAGCGCCTACAAAGGCGGACTTTGAGGCGGCGGCGGGTGCATCGATCGCCTGGATCTCAGCGCTGCCACCGTCGCCGACAGCGGGGAATGCAGCCGAGCGAACTGTGATAACCTTTTTGGCCTCAGTGCACTTGACCGTCTGGATTGCGTTGCCGGCATAGATCGGGCGCTCGAAAGTGTCCGGGGCGACGACGGCGGTAATGTCGGAGACCTGCATGACGTCGAGCAGCGCGGCAATTCGCGGGGCGACGTTCTTGCCGAATGCGGTGGCCGGAGCGACGAGCGCATCGTAGCCATCCATCAAAGGAACGATCAGGCTTGCAACTTCTTCGGCGAGCAGGTGCTGCAGATGAGGGGCATCAGCCAGAAGCACCTTGGCAGCACCATCGAGCCCAGCGGCTGCCTCGGCGACGGACTGGCATTGGGAACCTGCCACCAGGACATGCACGTCACCGCCCAGTTCCTTGGCTGCTGACATGGCCTTGGCGGTGGCGTCATTCAGGTTGGCGTTATCGTGCTCGGCGAGCAGTAGAACAGTCATTTAAAGAACCCCCGCCTCGTTTTTCAGTTTACCGACCAGTTCGCTGACGCTTTCGACGATCACTCCTGCTTCGCGAGTTGGCGGTTCGGTGGTCTTCATAACCTCAAGGCGCGGTGTAACGTCGACGCCGTAGTCGTCGGGCGTTTTCTTGTCGAGCGGCTTCTTCTTGGCCTTCATGATATTGGGCAGCGAGGGATAGCGCGGCTCGTTCAGGCGAAGATCGGTGGTTACGACGGCTGGCATGTTCAGCGACACCGTTTCCAGGCCGCCATCGATCTCGCGGGTAACGACGGCTTTTCCATCGGAGACGACGAGTTTTGAGGCAAACGTTCCCTGCGGCCAATCCAAGAGGGCGGCCAGCATCTGGCCGGTCTGATTGCAGTCGTCGTCGATTGCCTGTTTGCCAAGCACGACCAGGTCGGGATTCTCCTCGGCGACGACAGCTTTTAACAGCTTGGCGACGGCGAGCGGCTCGATGGCGACGTCAGTCTCGATGTGGATCGCGCGATCGGCGCCAATTGCCTGGGCGGTGCGCAGCGTGTCCTGGGCCTTGGCCGGTCCGATGGTAACGGCTACGACCTCGGTAGCCGCGCCGCTTTCCTTCAAACGTACGGCTTCCTCGACGGCGATTTCGTCAAACGGGTTCATCGACATCTTGACGTTGGCCAATTCCACGCCCGATCCGTCAGCCTTGACGCGAATCTTGACGTTGTAATCGACCACGCGCTTGACGGGCACGAGTATTTTCATCCGACTTTCATTCTCCGCTGTGCTCTTTTGTAGGCCGTCTGTCTTCTCATGCGATGTTGCCGTTGGGCCTGCTCCACCGCATCATTCGATCTCAGTCAAGATTGGCGACGCCGACAGGACCGGACTGCGACGCAATGCATGACTGTATACTTGGCCACACGCCTGCTTTAGCGATCCGCATGTCGGCTGCCAAGTCGACGCGTTCGCATATGCGAAAAGAAACCCTAGATTGCTACCGATTGCCCGTCAATCTGGACGTATTGTCAGGTCGAGTTCCAGTTGTGCAACAGGCTTTGCCGAAGATTTGTGGGATTTTTTCTTGAATCGGGCAAATGACAGAGGTCCGCCGATCATCCCAGAGCGCGATCAAACAGCGGAATGCCGGGACGCCGGAAGACGATTATCAATACGGCTCCAGCAAGCAGACCGCCGATATGCGCCCACCAGGCAACCGGGTTGGGGTCGCCGATTTGCGGCGAAAGCACCATCACAACCTGAGTTATTACCCACAAACCCAGGACGATTGCCGCCGATACCTGCAGGGGTATGAACTTTAGTGCCAGCACCCAGACCCGCACGCGCGGGTGAAGCATCAAATATGCGGCGATCACTCCGGCAACGGCCCCGCTGGCGCCGATTAGAGGAACACCGGCCATTTCAGTTCCCGAGACGAGAAATGCGTGAAGCAGGGCGGCAAACACGCCGCAGGCGAGATAGAAAACGAGGAACTTGATGTGGCCGACGGCATCCTCAACATTGTCGCCGAATACCCACAGGAAGACCATGTTGCCGAGCAGATGCCAGATATCGCCGTGGAAGAACATGTAGGAAATCAACGTATAGGCCTCGGGCACGGCCACCGCATCGTTCGTGACCGGGGAGGCGCCGCCTATGACATTGACGAGAAACAGTTCGGATGGGCGGACCGCAAAGCTTGAGATCAGGTAGGGGTCGACGCCACTGTAGGTAAAGGCGAACACCGCGACATTGATGGCGATGAGCAGCACCGTGACGTACTGAAAAGGTATTGTTTTCAGTGGGTTTTCGTCTCTAACGGGAATGAACACGAAGCGCGGCCTCCAAAGACTGTCCACTGTTTTGATCGGGCGCGGCTCAACGCCAGCCTGCCGGCCCGTGTTTCGAAATGTGTTCCTTAGTTCTTGTCAGTGGCGAGGCCGCGAATGTCAACAACTGCGCAGCTCGCGAGCGCTTGTGAGTTCACATCACTCGCTGTGGCGCATCAAAGAGGTTGTGCCTGCTCACCGATTGGCGCCGGGTACCCAAAGAATGTCGCTGGCGCCCTTTTCGTTGGTGTAGCGGCCGATGACGAAGAGCAAGTCGGACAGGCGGTTGATATATTTGAGCGCTGCATCGCTGACCGGCTCTTTGTCATCGGCTGCCAGCTCGGTCATGCGGCGTTCGGCGCGACGCGAGACGGTCCTGGCAAGGTGCAGATAGGCGGACGCCGGCGAACCGCCAGGAAGAATGAATGAATTCAACGGCTGCAACTCAGCATTCAGCTTGTCGATCTCGTGCTCCAGGCGCTCAACCTGAGAATCGCTGACGCGAAGCGGCTCATAGGAGAGTTCCTCGCCGTGATCGGGGACGCACAAATCGGCACCAAGATCAAACAGATCGTTCTGGATTCGGCCCAGGATCTCGTCGATACCCGCTTGTGCGTCGCCCAAGTGCAATCGGACGAGGCCCAGCACGGCATTGGTTTCATCGACGGTGCCATAGGCTTCAATGCGAACGTCGTGTTTGGCGACGCGGCCGCCGGTTCCAAGACCGGTCGTTCCTGCATCGCCCGTGCGGGTGTAGATTTTGTTGAGCTTAACCATTAGCGATCTGTTTTCTCTGCGTTTTTAAATGTTGCATGCCTCTACCTGGACGCGAGCACAAAGCCGACGATCAGCAAAATCGCCAGGAACTGCAGGCCGACGCGCCAGCGCATCAGCTTCTGGCTGAGGTTGGGGCTTTTCTTTGCCAGCATCGTGTAGAGCCCGATGCATAGGACGGCGAGAACGGCGAGGCTGGCAAGAGTCGCCAAGTAGTAGAATAGTGATTGCATGAGTTCATTTGTGCGGTGCTGACGAGAAAGTCTCTTCGACCGCTCGACGCCGCTGCTCCTTGTTGGGCTGGATAGTGCCTCGTTTACTGGCAAACACGACTTCAGTTCGCAAGACCGCCACCGACGAACCACGGTGAGTGTCATTTAATATTGTCGTTACGAAACCGTTTAACAATCGGTGCGCACAATAATCGCCGCAATTGTCGGTCCAGTTAACCACAGCCCGTTGGTCGGCGGGCTAGCCGCATCGTGCTAGGCAGTTTAATTGTCTGAAACTTTTTTGAGGAACCGAAAGGCTCCGGATTTGCGCACCAGCCGCGTCTCTCGATCAAACATCGGACTCCGCCCGGCATCCATGATTGCCGGGGGCGCGGTCATGGTCGGCCTGGTGTTTGTTCCAGCACTTCCCGGATTTGCGCAGTCGACGGCTGAGGATGCACGGGCGAAACTGGAAGCGCAGCGCAACGAACTGCAATCTGCCCAGGGCAAGGCGCACAATCTTGAGCTAAGCCTGAAGGATTTGGAAAAAGAGCGTGCCCGGCTGAATGCACGGCTGGTTGAAACCGCTGCACTCATCCAGAAGAGCGAAACGCGGCTTGATGCAATCGAGGCGAGGCTCGATGAGCTGAAGACCCAGGAGAATCTGGTTCGGGGCTCTTTGGCGCAACGGCGCGGGCAAATCGCCAAACTACTCGCGGTTTTACAGCGCATGGGCCGCAACCCGCCGCCGGTGATGATGACCCACCGCGACGATGCTCTGGCCATGGTTCGTAGCGCCATGCTGCTGGCCTCGGCTTTTCCCGGCCTGAGCAAGAAGGCGCTGGCACTGGCCGAGCGGCTCAATGAGCTAGTCCGGGTGATGACCCAGGTGCGTGATGAAGGAGAGCGCCTGAAGGCGGAAACGCAGCGGCTCAGCGATGCCCGCACGCGTCTATCGGGGCTGATGGAAGCCAAGAAAACATCCCTTTCGACGCGCAAGGCTGAGTTGGATAACGTGCTATCAACGGCAACGAAGATCGCTCGCAACGTCGGTTCGCTGAAAGAACTGATTGCCAAGATCGACAAGAACGCCCAGCTCAAAGAACTCAAAGAGCACAATAAGAAGGTCGAGACGGCGCTTAACAAGGAAACGTCGCGTGGTCGTCTGGGAACAGCACCAGGGGATGAAAAAACACGTCCCCGGTTACCAGCTGACCCGGGTCTGGCCAGTGAAGCTGGTAATCCAGGTGTGCCGCGAGATCCGGACAAAGAAGTGCAGGTTGCCGTTCTGGCGCCATCGGCGAGTGGGTTCGGGCGCACCAGTACGGCGCGAATTCAACCGGCCATACCGTTTCACAAGGCCAAGGGTAAGCTGCCGCATCCGACCGCGGGCAAGCTTGTGCTCAATTACGGCGAAAAGACCCAATACGGCGACGGTTCCAAGGGCATCGTGTTCGAGACGCGTCATGGCGCCCAGATCACGTCTCCGTGTGATGGCTGGATCGTTTACGCCGGTCCGTTTCGAAGTTACGGGCAACTCTTGATAATCAATGCCGGCGGCGGGTATCATGTCTTGCTGGCCGGAATGACTCGTATCGACGTGCAGCCGGGGCAGTTCGTCCTGGCCGCCGAACCCGTCGGGACGATGAACGAGGCGGCGCCGACTGTTAAACGCGGTTCCTCGGGAACGTCGCCGGTCCTATATGTCGAGTTTCGCAAGGGCGGACGGCCAATCGATCCCGCCTCATGGTGGGTCCCTAACCCAAAAGGGTAAATACATATGCGCAAGACAGATTTTGCGTTCTGGACATTTTTATTCATGACGGCGCTGGCGGGGGCGACGACGCTTCTGAACGTGTCGCAAACCTATTCGGCGACCTCGCCGAATTCCAGTCTCTACCGGCAGCTCGATCTGTTTGGGGACGTGCTTGAGCGGGTGCGCTCCGACTATGTCGAGAAACCCGAAGACACCAAGCTGATCAAATCTGCGATCAACGGCATGTTGAGCTCGCTCGATCCGCATTCGGCCTATTTGTCGGCTGAAAGCTTCAGCGACATGCAGGTGCAAACGCGCGGCGAGTTTGGCGGGCTTGGCATCGAAGTCACGATGGAAGACCAGGTCGTCAAGGTTGTGGCTCCGATCGACGATACGCCAGCAGCCCGAGCAGGTGTCATGGCCAACGATCTGATTACGCACCTGGATGGCGAGCAGATCGTTGGGATGTCGCTGGAGGACGCGGTCAAGAAGATGCGCGGCCCAGTCAACACTCCGATCATCCTGACGGTCGTGCGCAAGGGTGCCGATGAGCCTCTCGACATCAAGATCGTGCGGGACGTTATCCGTATCAATCCGGTCAAGGCGCGGGTCGAAGACGATGTCGCCTACATTAAGCTGACGACGTTCAACGAACAGACACACGGTAATCTGGTGAAGGCCGTGCAAAGGTTGCGCAAGGAAATCGGAGGCAAGCTGAAAGGCTTCGTGATCGATCTTCGAAACAACCCGGGCGGGCTTCTGGATCAGGCGATCGCTGTTTCCGATGATTTCCTGGAGAGCGGTGCGATTGTCATCACCAAGGGCCGCAACAGCGAGGAAACCCAGCGTAGTCAGGCGCGCAAAGGCGACCTGACGGACGGCAAGAAGGTTGTCGTGCTGATTAACGGCGGTTCGGCATCAGCTTCTGAAATCGTTGCCGGGGCGCTGCAAGATCACAAGCGGGCGACCATTGTGGGGACGCGCTCGTTTGGCAAGGGCTCGGTTCAAACGATCATTCCGCTGGGTGCAAACGGTGCCATCCGGCTGACGACAGCGCGCTATTACACGCCGCGTAACAGGTCGATCCAGGCCAAGGGCATCGATCCGGACATTGTGATCGAACAGGAACTGCCCGATGAGCTGAAGAAGAAGAAGATCAAGCCTCGCGGTGAAGCCAGTCTGCGCGGACACTTGAAGAACAAGGACGTCGAAAAGGAAGAATCCGGCTCGTCGGCCTACGTTCCCAAGGAACCTGAAAAGGATACTCAACTGCAGTTCGCACTCAACTTCGTGCGCGGCAAGGTAACCGCACCTCCTGCAAAGGCAAAAGACAAGCCAGAGCAGATCAAGGCGGAAGCTTCCAAAACGCAAAAGAAGAAAGAGCCTGAAAAGGTTGAGTAGACATCAGCTCGGTCTCGCGTTTGCGACATCGGCAGGGAAGGAAAAATATGAAAGGGCGCTCATCTGGGGGCGCCCTTTTTTAGGGGCGGGTGGCGCATTGGGATTGTCATCGCGGCCTGCTGAGTCGAGTGGAAAATTTGCTATGGCGAAAAAGAGAGCCGACGAACTGGGATACCGGCCGTGTGTTGGCATCATGGTGCTCAACCAGCGCAATCAGGTCTGGATCGGGCGTCGAACCGGTTCAAAGACACTCAAGGATCCCGGTCAGCAAGGGCTTTGGTGGCAAATGCCCCAGGGCGGGATAGATGAGGGCGAAGACCCCGCGCAAGCCGCTTTCCGGGAATTGTTCGAAGAGACCGGCATCGAGCGCGGCTCGGTCAGCATTATCGGCGAAACCAATGACTGGCTTCGATACGATCTACCCGACCAGCTCGTGGGAAAGAAATGGGGGGGCAAGTATCGCGGGCAACGCCAAAAGTGGTTTGCAATGCGCTTCACGGGGCTGGATGCCGAGGTCAATATCAATCCGCTCCCTCCACATGAAGTCGAGTTCGATGATTGGCGGTGGGCTGATCACGGCGAGGTCCTGGACTGCATCGTGCCGTTCAAACGCGAGGTTTACGTCGCGGTGCTGGAGGAGTTTCGCGGGTTACTGAAGCGCTGAGCATAAACGTTGAAAAAATCGGGCCAGCGGATGCAAAAAAGCCGCGCGACCCGTGAGATCTGCGCGGCTTTAATCATTCTTCGTAAAAACGCGACGGCCCGCGTTCGCCAATGCCGGGTCGGACGACCGATACTCTAAATCCGGCGACTACTGGATCAGGCCTTTTCGGAGACCAGAGCCTTCAACTCCTCAATGGCGCGGTTGACGTGGCGGCGGGCCTCGTCGGTATCGGCCTCATCGAGGGCTTTTTGCGCGGCGTCCATCTCGTCATCGAGCTGGCGGGGATCGACCTCTTCGACGATGAAGGCGCGTTCGGCCAGGACGGTGACCTGATCGCCTGTGACTTCAGCGAAACCGGAATTGACGTAGATCGCGGTCTTGGCGTCGGCGGTGGTCAGATGGATGACGCCTGGAATAAGCGAAGAGATGACGGGAGCATGGTCAACGAACACGGTGAACAGCCCCTCTGCGCCCGGCAATAAAACCTGCTCGGCGTCAACCGACATCAGAATCCGCTCGGGGCTTACCAGTTCGAATTTGAACGTGCCTGCCATTTTTGTCTTCAAACCTCAATTTTTCGCGGCCGGATTAACTTACCGCGCGATCCACATCAGACCTGCTCAGGCGGATCAGATGCCTCTATTTTGGCGCGGACCTCGTCGACATCCTGAACTTCGTGGCCGCAGAACGGGCAGAAGAAAACGGGATGATCGAGCATTCCGGGTTCATCCTCTTCTATTTCGATCAGACCGACCGACATGTAGAGAATTCCGTCTTCGCCAACGGTGATCAACGGCTCGAATTCCTCGCCCGACATCACCTGTTTGAGTTCTTCGCAACACGAGCCGAAACCCAGGCTGGCTCCATTGCCTTCATTTGTCTCAGTTGCTGCCATCGACGGCCCCTAATCTCCGTTTGTCAGTCCCCGGCGGGGGCTTTTAAGCCCGGAGCCGGTTTCAGATTGCTGTCAACGGCCCAGGGCTTCAACGTCAAGCCGCTTCGGCGAGCTCTTCTGCTTTTGCGATGGCTTCATCCATCGAGCCGACCATGTAGAAGGCCTGCTCGGGAAGGTGGTCGTAGTCGCCATCGCACAGGCCCTTGAAGCTCTTGATGGTCTCTTCCAACGGCACCTGGACGCCGGGCGAACCGGTGAAGACTTCGGCAACGTCGAAGGGCTGCGAGAGGAAACGCTCGATCTTGCGGGCGCGGGCGACAGCCACCTTGTCTTCTTCGGACAGCTCGTCCATGCCCAGGATCGCGATGATGTCCTGAAGGGCCTTGTAGCGCTGCAGAACTTCCTGGACCTGGCGGGCAACCGCATAGTGATCTTCGCCAAGGATGCGCGGGTCGAGCATGCGCGACGTGGAGTCGAGCGGGTCGACGGCCGGGTAGATACCCTTTTCCGCAATGGCACGCGATAGAACGGTCGTGGCATCCAAGTGGGCAAAGGTCGATGCGGGCGCGGGGTCGGTCAAGTCGTCGGCAGGAACGTAAACGGCCTGAACGGAGGTAATCGAACCCTTCTGCGTCGTGGTAATGCGCTCCTGCATGGAGCCCATGTCCGTTGCCAGCGTTGGCTGGTAGCCCACAGCCGATGGAATACGTCCCAGTAGCGCGGACACCTCGGCGCCGGCCTGGGTGAAGCGGAAGATGTTGTCGACGAAGAACAGCACGTCCTGGCCTTCGTCGCGGAAGTGTTCGGCAACCGTCAGACCGGTCAAGGCGACGCGGGCGCGGGCGCCTGGAGGCTCGTTCATCTGACCGTAGACGAGGGCCGCCTTGGAGCCGACAGCAGAACCACCGTTTTCAGCCGGGTTGATGTTCACCTTGGACTCGATCATCTCGTAGTAGAGGTCGTTACCTTCACGGGTACGCTCTCCAACACCAGCGAACACGGAGTAACCACCGTGCGTCTTGGCGATGTTGTTGATGAGTTCCATGATGAGAACGGTCTTGCCGACGCCGGCGCCGCCGAACAGGCCGATCTTACCGCCCTTGGCGTAGGGAGCCAGAAGGTCGATGACCTTGATCCCGGTGACCAGAATTTCAGCTTCCGTCGACTGTTCGATGAATTCGGGTGCGGCAGCGTGAATTGCGCGCGTGCTGGCACCCTGGATTGGGCCGGCTTCGTCAACCGGCTCGCCGATGACGTTCATAATGCGCCCAAGCGTACCTTCACCGACCGGCACCTTAATGGCCTCACCGGTATCGGTGACTTCCTGCCCGCGAACCAGACCTTCGGAAGAGTCCATGGCGATGGTGCGAACCGTGTTCTCACCAAGGTGCTGGGCAACCTCAAGTACGAGGCGCTGGTTGTTGTTGGTGGTTTCCAGCGCGTTGTAGATTGCTGGAAGGTCAGAGGTGTCGAACTGGACGTCGACGACCGCGCCCGTGACCTGCCTGATGCGTCCGATGTTAGTTTCAGCCATTACCCGATCCTCGTCTTTTTCCGGTCCTTAGAGCGCTTCGGCGCCCGAAATGATTTCAATGAGTTCCTTGGTGATCTGTGCCTGGCGCTGTCGGTTGTAGCTAAGCGTCAGACTGTCGATCATGTCGGAGGCGTTGCGCGTGGCGTTGTCCATCGCGCTCATTCGTGCACCTTGTTCGGAAGCCGCGTTCTCCAGGAGCCCGCGGAAAATCTGCGTCGAGATGTTACGGCGCAGTAGCTGATCAAGGATTTCGTTTTCTTCCGGCTCGTATTCGTAGGAAACGCTGTCGGTGGTCTCAGCGGCGTCACCTGCTTCGGGCAATTTGCCGGGAATAAGCTGCAGACCTGTTGGGGTCTGCGAGATTACCGATTCGAATTGCGAGAAGTAGATCGTGCAGACATCGAAATCGCCATCGGCAAATCCCGACATGACCTTGTCTGCTACCTCGGACGCCTTGTCGAAGCCAATCTTCTTGAGGCCGGCCAGACTAACTCTGTCGGTGATGTACTGACCAAGGTCGCGTTTCAGGTTGTCAGCGCCTTTGCGCCCGACTGCCAGAATCTGGACGCTCTTGCCTTTGGAAATCAGCTTTTTAGCATCCTGGCGGACCAGCTTGGCGATGTTGGTGTTGAAGCCGCCACACAATCCGCGTTCGGCGGTCATCATCACCAGAAGGTGCTTGTCATCTTTTCCGGTGCCGACCAGAAGCGGCGAAGCCCCCTTGGGATCGGAAACGCCTTTGGCAAGGTTGGCCATAACCTTATCCATGCGTTCCGCGTAGGGACGGGAAGATTCGGCTGCTTCCTGCGCACGGCGAAGTTTTGCCGCCGCCACCATCTGCATCGCCTTGGTGATCTTGCGCGTCGACTGCACCGAGGTGATTCTATTTCGTAGATCCTTAAGGCTCGCCATCGCGCCCTATCTTTCCTTAAGTCTTGCCGCCCCTGACCCGATGGCCTGCGGCCGGGGTGGAGCGGTTTGGATAGAAGGTTGAGGAGGAGGGCCGGTCCAAGAAACCTCAGAAGTCAGACCGGCCTCAGACTCAGCTCGTGAAGTTCTTGGCGAACGAGTCGAGAACGCTAACCAGTGACTTTTCGTTGTCATCGGTGAGCTTCTTCTCAGTACGGATCGACTCAAGGATCTCTGGATGCTGGCTGCGCAGCGAAGCCAGGAGCTGGTCCTCGAATTTGCCGACTGCATCGACTTCGATACCATCGAGATAGCCGCGTGTGCCTGCGAATATCACGCAAACCTGCTCTTCCATCTTCAACGGAGAGAACTGCGGCTGCTTCAGAAGCTCGGTCAGACGGGCACCGCGGGCCAGAAGCTTCTGGGTTGCGGCGTCGAGGTCGGAACCGAATTGAGCAAAGGCTGCCATCTCACGATACTGGGCAAGCTCACCCTTGATCTTACCGGCGACCTGCTTCATCGCCTTGGTCTGAGCTGACGAGCCGACTCGGGACACCGACAGACCGACGTTCACAGCGGGACGAATGCCCTGATAGAACAGATCGGTCTCAAGGAAGATCTGACCGTCGGTGATCGAAATCACGTTCGTCGGAATGTAGGCGGACACGTCGTTGGCCTGGGTTTCGATAACCGGCAGGGCGGTCAGCGAACCAGCCTTGTGGTCTTCGTTCAACTTGGCCGCACGCTCCAGCAGGCGCGAGTGGAGGTAGAAAACGTCACCTGGATAAGCTTCGCGTCCAGGAGGGCGGCGCAGCAGGAGCGACATCTGACGATAAGCAACGGCCTGCTTGGAGAGGTCGTCGTAGGCGATCACAGCGTGCATGCCGTTGTCGCGGAAGTATTCGCCCATCGTGCAGCCGGTGAACGGTGCAAGGTACTGCATGGGAGCAGGGTCGGATGCCGTCGCCGCAACGATGATGGAGTAGGGCAGGGCGCCACGTTCTTCGAGCACCTTGACGAATTGGGCAACCGTGGAGCGCTTCTGACCGATGGCGACGTAGACGCAGTAGAGTTTTTGCGACTCGTCGTCGGATTCGTTGATCGGCTTCTGGTTGAGGAAGGTATCGAGGATAATGGCGGTCTTGCCGGTCTGGCGGTCGCCGATGATCAACTCGCGCTGGCCGCGGCCAACCGGGATCAGGGAGTCGACTGCCTTCAGGCCGGTTGCCATCGGCTCGTGCACCGATTTACGTGGCAGGATGCCAGGGGCCTTGACGTCAACGCGTTGACGCGAAGTCGCATCAATCGGGCCCTTGCCGTCAATCGGGTTGCCCAATCCGTCTACAACGCGGCCCAGGAGGCCCTTGCCGACGGGGACTTCCACGATGGCCTCGGTGCGCTTGACCGTCTGGCCTTCTTTAATGTTGCGGTCGTCACCGAAGATAACGACGCCGACGTTGTCAGCTTCCAGGTTGAGGGCCATGCCCTTGGTTCCGTCCTGGAATTCGACCATTTCGCCGGCCTGGACGCGGTCAAGGCCGTAGACTCGGGCGATGCCGTCGCCGACCGAGAGAACCTGGCCAATTTCAGAAACTTCAGCCTCTTTGCCAAAATTCTGAATCTGCTCCTTCAAGATCGAAGAGATCTCAGCGGCGCGGATTTCCATCGCGTGTCCTCTTAATATTTTCGCGTTGCGTTTCGACGCCGCTCGTGATGCGGCTATGAAATTAGTTCGTTTCGTCCGGCCCGACGCTCGACATCACTGCGAGCGTCGCGCAAATTCTTTATTCAGCGGTCCGTCAGGCGGCGCTCCGCAGCCCGCTGCGGATTGCCGTCAGCTTGGTGCGCAGCGATGAGTCGACCATCTGACTGCCCACCTTGACGATCAATCCGCCCATAATCGAAGGATCGACAACGGTGTCGAGCATGACGGTCTTGCCAACCGATGCCTTCAGCGTTTCCTTCAATTGGGCAATTTGATCTTCGGTCAATGCCTGGGCGCTGATGACTTCAGCAGTCACCTCACCGCGGCTGTGAGAGGCCAGGGACTTGAAGTCCTTGATCATTTGCGGAACCGCGAACAGCCGGCGGTTTTTCGCCACGACCTGCAGAAAGTTTGCCGTCAGGGCGGACAGGCCGGCCTTATCGCAGACCGCTTTCAGGGCGCGTCCTTGATCTTCGGACGTGAAGACCGGACTGGCCACGAGGCGGCGCAACTCGGTGCTGTCGTTGAGAAGTATCTGGAAATTGGCGAGATCGCCTTCCACGTCTGCGACCTTGCCCTGGTCGCGTGCAAGTTCAAACAGTGCGCCGGCATAACGGCCGGGCATGCTCGACAAATTTAGCTCGTCTGTTGCCACGTCGATCGCTCTTGTTAAGCGTGTCGGAAAATGCGTCAGGCCGGGGCTGTCTGGACGTAGGCCCGCACGAACCTGAAGCGGAAGATGTTGCAACAGCCCGTCTTGGTTGTGCCTGTAAGACGCTACCGTTTTGGGCAGTCACGGTGGGGTGTCTATCATGCACTTTGTCAGGCATCAACGGTCCGTAAGTTGCACGCTGGCCGCTGAGGCGCGGAAATGGCGCCGGGTGGGCCAGAAATTTTCTGTGTTGTATTAGCTAGAGCCTGTCTGATTACTGTTTTGCGTCTGCCCGGTTACTCGCCAGGTGCGTCTTCGTGGATTTTTGTAACGACGGCCGAGCCGGCTTCCAACGTCCGATGGACCGGGCATTTCCCTGCAATTTCAATAATTTTCTCGTGCAGGCTTGGATCAATTTCTGTTTCAAATGAGATGACCCGCTCGAATCTGTCGATCCTGCCTTCGCGACCATCCGCCGCGGCGCCGCAATCATCACAATGGGCGGAAGCAACTTTTCCGTGGGTGACGCCAACCGTCACAGCGGGAAGCGTCAATTTCTTGCGCTCGGCATATATTCGCAACGTCATTGCCGTGCAGGCGCCCAGTGCGACCGCCAGATAATCGTAGGGGCTGGGTCCGGAATCTTGACCGCCAACGGAGGCGGGCTCATCGGCGAGGAGGCGATGCCTGCCTGACCTGATCGCGTTTTGGAACTTTCCCTGTCCAGTTTCGCTGACTACGACGCCGGCGACCTCATCGGCTTGGGGGGGCTCGGTTTCGGCTGGCAGAAAGCGGGCAGCCCAGGCCGCAATGACCCGGGCGGCGTAGGCGGCATCCTGGGCATCGGTCAAAAGGTGGTCCGCATTATCAAGCGAAATGAAGCTCTTCGGGTGTTTTGCTGCAACAAAGATGTCAGTAGCGTTGTCGACGCCCACGGTCTCATCGAGCGGGCTGTGAAGCACCAACAGGGCCTTTTTCATCGCCCCGATCACGGAGGCGAGGTTCTGCTTTTCGGCATCCTCGACAAACTGACGCTGGATGGTGAACGGGCGGCCGCCAAGCTTGACGCTGGCCTCGCCTTTGTCGCGGACTTCCTCGAGCGATGAACCAAGCTGGTGGAGAACATGTCCGACATCGGATGGCGCACCGATGGTTGCGACAGCCCTGACCTCGGCGATTTGCCCGGCTGCAGCGAGCACTGCGGCACCGCCTAACGAATGCCCGATCAGAATTGCGGGAGCCTCAAGTGAGCGGCGCATGTAATCGGTCGCGGCCAGGAGGTCGGCAACGTTGGAGGAAAAATTTGTGTTGGCGAATTCGCCGTCGGAGTGACCAAGCCCGGTGAAGTCAAAGCGCAATACGCCAATGCCTTCGCCAGCCAGGCCTTGAGCGATGCGGCGGGCGGCCGCCAGATCCTTTGAGCAGGTGAAGCAGTGGGCGAACAGCGCATAGGCGCGGGGCTCACCGGTGGGCAGGTCCAACCGGGCGGCCAATTCGTGGCCATTGGCGCCGTCAAATGAGATGCGCTGGGGAGATGGCATGGCGGGGTTCCTTATTGGTCGCTCAACACTCGGTAAACCGGTGTTGAAGTTGGTCGCTCAACACTCGACTTCGTGGTGCCCAACACTGCGAAAACGCGTGTTGGAGGGCCGGTGTTGAAGCTGGTCGCTCAACACTCGAGCGTGAAACATGAAACACGCCACCACGCCGCTTGTCCGAGATCAAGACATCACGTCCAATCTCAAGGTGAAGTGACAGGGTTGTGATGGCTGCCATTGGACCGAAAAACCGCATCAGCCTGCAAGCAATCCGCGCACTTTTACCAGACGTTTTCGCGCCTTGGCTGCGTCGATGCAGCCGCCAAATCCGTACCACAAGACGCCGTTAAACGGTGGCAGGCATTTGCGGCTCGTTCTCTGCCTTCTCGTCGCCGGTTTTGCGAGCATGAGTGGGCTGCATCGAATAAGCCTCGCGCGCATCGAGAATGGCCTGGGGATCTTTCAGCGCGCGGTGGTTGATTTTGCCCGATCCCAGAAGCGGGATCTCGCTCATCTGTTCAACGCAATCCACGAACGACAGATTGGTCAGGCCAGCAGCCTTGATGGCCTTATTGGCATCTGCCTTGGTGATGCTGGCGTCCGTCGCATAGAGCACGATGAATGACCGCTTGCCCTCGACATCGACGCCGGAGACCGCAACGCGTGGGCCATCTTCGCCGGCTGGATATGCGGACGCCAGCGCGTCCTCGATCAACGTCAGGTTGACCATTTCGCCGAAGGGTTTAAGGAACCGCTTGAGGCGGCCGGAGATGGTGAGATTGCCCTCGCTATCAAGTCGTCCCAGATCGCCGGTGTCGTAATAACGCGTGCCGTCCAGCTCAACGAACGGGCTCGACTGGGCTCCCAGATAGCCGCCGAACACACCGGGGCCGGTGACCAGGATGAGGCCTTCCTCACCGGTTTCTTTTGGGCTCGATTTCGTCGCCGGATCGACGATGAGAACTCGGGTGTTCTTGATCGGCTTGCCGACGCCGACGACCGGGTGGCCGGGGTTGTTGACGGTGATCAACGGAGCGGTCTCGGTAATGCCGTAGCCTTCCAGGAGTTTACCACCCAGGTCTTTGACTTTGGCGCGAAGGTCGGCTGGAGCTTTCTGGGCACCCGACAGCCAAATGCGGGCCGATTTGATGCGGTGTTCCTGGCCGCGGGCGGCATCGATGATGCCACTGAGGAAATCGGGCGTGCCGGCGACGACGGTTATGCCAAAGCGTTCAATCAGGCCGGCCATGTGCTTGAACTTTTTGGGGTCTGGAGAGAAGACAACTTTGACGCCGCAAATCAGACTCATCAGCATGAGTTGGACGAGGCCGAAAGAGTGAAACGGCGGCAGGAATGCGAGCACGCGATCTGACGACGTGGCGCCGATGACCTCAAAGCCACCCTCGACGTTCGACAGGATGTTGCGGTGTGTGAGCGGCACGCCCTTGGGAGCGGCCTCCGATCCGGACGTAAACAGGACGACGGCGATATCGTCGTTTCGGGCGGTGTTGCCGAGCGCGTCGAGAATTGCGTCCGGTTTGCGGCCGACCAGCCTCATTGCGGCAATCAGATCGCGCAGTCCGGCTTTCTTGCTGAAGTCTTCGGCCAGAACGATTTTCGAAATGGCAAGCGGTGACAGGGCGACGGCGGCCTTTTCCAGGAAGGCCTCTGACGTGAAGACGGCGTTGACACCCGCCAACTCGATGGAGGAGTCGAGTGCGGCTGATCCGTTGGTCCAGTTGAGCGGCACCAGTGTCTTTCCTGAGAGCAACACGCCAAGTGAAAAGACGGTTGCACCAGGCGTCGCGGGCAGCATGCAGGCGATCTGTTTTTCATCTGGAAGTTCGCGCTGAAGAACACGTGCAACGACAATCGCGCGCGTCAGCAGATCGCGGTAGGTCATCAGCGGCTTCTTCTTGCTTTTGCGAATGAAGTGGGTGGCGTTTGGATCAAACGAATAGACCGCTGACAGGCCCTGCGCGTAACAGGTTTTAATTGCCGCTTCGGCAATCGTTTCGCCGGTCTGCGGTGTGGGTTCGTTGCGCAGATCTTCATCCCAGCCAATTGGAGCTGTTGCAGGCTCGCCGCTTTCCACTTCGGCGAGTGCACCCTGGCAGGCGACGATCAAATCGCGCACGGTGAGGATTTGCACCTCCGGGTCGATCGAGACGTGAAAAGTGTCTTCGGCAAACACGCGCAATTCGACTTCGGAAAGTGAATCGAGACCCAGGTCGCTGATCAGATTCATATCGGGGCGGATCGCTTCGGCGGCGATGCCTTGGCCCTCGATCTCGGGCAGGCCGGCCAGGTGGGCTGTCACCTGGGCTGTCATTTCGGGATCGAGTTGCGTTGAAGCTGAGGCTTCTGCGGTGCGGGCGAATTTGTAGCGCTCGATATCGGCCTGGGTGCGCAGGTCTTTGCGCCATTCCGGCCCGAAGTCGGGGGTGGCGTTGACGATGCCTTCCAGATGTTCATTGAGATCGCGTGCGCAATCGAACGAGGGCAGTACCTGAGGGTCGCGGAACTTGATTTGCACGGGTACGCGCTCGGTCATGAACCGTTTTGGGGCGCGCAAAAGGATCTCGCGCATATGGCTGCTGGTAGGTGAATCTACGCCGCCGGTAAAATAGCGGCTGGTCAGCGAATACATCAGGCCGCGCAGTTCGACGATGCATACCGGCGTTTCCGGGAAGCGCGAGAGAATGTCGAACACCATCGTCTTGCCGCCGAGCTGTTCGGTCTCGCCCGATTTGAGCTGGCCGGAAGGATAAATGGCAATATTGTCGCCGTCCTCGAGCGCCTGATGCAGCCTTTCGGTGGCGCGGCGAATTTTTTCGCGGGTCCAGTCGCCTTTGCCATCGAACGTCGAGGGGACCGGGAGTGCGCCGAGCTGGTCCATCATCCATTTGTGGCGGCCGTAGAACGCCGTGTGAGTAACGAAACGGGCGTGCACGCCTTGCAGACCCATGGCGCGCGAAACGAGAATTGGATCGGACAGCGAAGTATGATTGAGGATGACGAACAAGCAGCCCTTGAGATCGGAGGGAAGTGAGCCTTCCACCTGCAGGTCGTAGTGCAGGGCGCTGATGCTGGACGCGGCAAGAAATGCTTTGTGCTTTAGAGAGAGGGACATGACAGGCGTTCTTTCATAAACTCGGTTTGTCGTTAAGGCGGTTTGAAATGCGATTGACGGGGCTTACGCGGCAGCGGGATTATCGCTTGCGCCGAATTGCCTGAGCAGAAGGGCGATGATGATGATCTCCAGGATCAGGAACATCACCGGCGTTGCCAGGGTTGCAAAACTCCATTCGATCTTGGGGATGGCGCAGATGTAGAGCGCGCCACCGATGGTCCACAGCACCCAAGGAGTGAGCGCTTCCCGGGCCGGTTCGCGGTAGAGGTTGATCCACATCGGCACCGAGGCTGCGACCTTGCCGGCCAGCGAGAAGAAGATTGCCGTGACGCCGCTGCCGGTAATCGCCCAAAGGGCAAGCGCGCCCAGTGCGACGGCGACCGATGCGATATCCTTGGTCGTCCAGGGGTCGCGACCCAGAATTGTGAGGCGGGTCAGATCACGTTTGCGTTGACGGTTCTGGGCCGGGGTACTTTTCAGGTCCGACCAGGCCATCAGCGCGAGCATCATCAGATTGCCGGCGGTAAAGCCGAGCGTCAGCCAATCCCACCTTGCTTCTGA
The DNA here is from genome assembly GCA_022600345.1 of Alphaproteobacteria bacterium. Taxonomy (GTDB): domain Bacteria; phylum Pseudomonadota; class Alphaproteobacteria; order Rhizobiales; family Hyphomicrobiaceae; genus Filomicrobium. The sequence goes on from JAHZKP010000139.1 coordinate 24,455, forward strand.
AAGCATGAAGAAGAACAGCAACAAGTCGGATACCAGGATCATGATCCAGGTCGGACGTGTCGGGCGGGCGTTATCGCGATAGATGCCGCGGGCATAGACAGGGTAGGCGGCGAATGAAAAGGCCAGGGACGCGGCCATCAGGGTACTGGTCGACATTTTGGTTTCCGTTGTGTTGTCGGCATGGGGCTGAGCTTTCAACTTTGGGTCAGCCATCGACGAATGCTTAATGTTCGCAACGGGATAGGGCCGCTGCACTGTAGAACTCCCGGGGTTAACACGCCCTTCTCGCAGGGGGTGCGGCCGTCACGGAGCTTGACTTTGCAGGGCTGGCCGGTCGGTTCTGGGAGCCTTGCGGTGAGGCTTGCTCGTCGATTTTCCAGGCATCTCAATTTTCCTCTTAAATTCGTCTCGCCATTTCGGATCTCACCGATCACATGAACTTGGTTCATGCTCTTTGTGTGAACGTTGATCACGCCTGCCGACGGTTGTGGAGAGTGTAGCTGCCGCACCTCGTGCGCCGCCGCAGCTAGTTCGCCGCCGAATTCGTTCTCGAAAGCTCGTGAACCTTGTTCATATTATGGAATCTAGCGGAGAAATCGTGCCCGTGCAAGAGGAATGTGAACTCGGTTCATGTGAATGCAGCGTTTTGGTTAATGGGTGGTGACGGGCGCTTTTATCATTTCCACCTTAGGCGGAATCGCAACGCCAGCCCGCGCCTGCGTTAGTCCGTCCGCAGTGCCTGAAATCCCGTGGAGCAGCCGACCGCCCAGAACCATCGCAACTTTTGATATTCGGGCGGGAGCGCGGGCGATCTAACCTAGCAGGCTGTTGAGGGATAGATGTGTATTTCCAGAAGGTTGTTCGCTTTCTCCATTGGAGATTGTCCATTCGGTCAGGACCGGGAACGCTGATGTTGCGCAACGTCAGTGATTCTCCGGAGGACCGAATGAACGTTCACAAGAATGCACCGCTTACA
>JAHZKP010000140.1 GCA_022600345.1 Alphaproteobacteria bacterium
AGTCAGATGCAAGCTCGTGTTGACGTTCCAAGGTCGTGTGGAGCTTGTTTTTGGTCCACGCTTCCCAAGGTCGTGTGGAGCTTGTTTTTGGTCCACACTTCCCAAGGTCATGTGGAGCTACCACCCCGCCTTGGCGCTTTCGATTTCCAGCAGTTCGCGAGTGTTGTTGGCGGCCTCGAAAACCGCGGTTGCAATATACCCGACAAAGGCCATCACAACGCCTGATGCCATTGCGCTGGCTCCAATGACAACGCCGATCGGCAAGCCGCCATAGGCCTGCGAGATTTGTGTTCCAGCGACGCCGGCGATGGCCACGGCGATAAAGACGATGCCGGCGATCAGCGCCAGCCAGCCCAACAGGACCATGGTGAAGGCTATGAACCTGCCGATCCGATAGCCTGGTACGTATTCGGCGGCATCTTCGTCGGCGTCTTCATCGCGACGCATGACGCGCGGCAGCGGCGAGTCATCGGCGGAATCGTCGGCCTCTTGTTGCGCGGACAGGGTTGGCGGTTGGCCTTCGGGCCTGGGAGGGGGAATGGACCCGGCTTTGGGCTGCGGCGGAGCCGGCTGGCGATTTTGCTGCTCATGTTCGGCCGGCGCGGCGCGGGGGGCTGCCAAAGAGGGTTCTGGGCGCTGTTGTGCGGCCGGTGGTGGCGGCGTTTGCGGTTGCTGTTGTGGTTGATGAGCAGGCCCAGGAGGCCGCTGGCCCTGAGCTGGCGAGTGGGATGCCGTCGCCGAGCCGGGCGGGGGCGCGTCGGCGCCGTGAGGACGGGCGGAAACATTTAGCGACAATCGACCTGGCGGAGCGGTTGTTGGATCGCTAACTTCGGGTCCTGGTCCTGCGACTTGTCCGGCGCCAGGTGCTGGCTGCGGGGCAGGCGGTTGTTGACTGGTTGCCGTAGCGCGCTCGACTCGCTGAGCCCCGATCCGTGCGTAGGCGGCCTCGGCGGTTTCGGGGAAGTTTTCTACGATATAGGTATAGAACTGATCCGCGTACTGGAGGTTGCCCTCTTGTTCGGCGCGTTGGCCCATGTCGAGGATTTGAGCCGGAGTATATTGCGGAGATGTCGACATACGCCCAATCACTTGAGGTCCCAGATGGACCCATCCGGTCGATTAAACCGCGTTGGCGACGATGATCGAGGTGCCGCGCGCGTGGCTTCGAACCAGTGTCCCGTTTGTTCAATTGCAATATAAGGCCGGCGGAAACCTCCGCAGGCACAAGTTACCTATCGCTCCAACTCTAGCAGCCCTTGAAGGCGCTGTCCGCCGCCTTGAAGCAAGAAGTAGTGTTTCAATCGTCGCAGGAAATCCTTGGCAACACCGACCGGCCACACCAAGCTGACGCTGCATGGTAGTCCTCGGCTTCGTCGATGTCGTCGAGACTCTTTACAGTTGCGATGCGCAGACCGGCCGCATTGTCCAAAGTGTCGGATAAAGTTTGGGGATGCGACCACCTGATGCCCGAAAAGACTGCCGGGGACCTGGGAAGGCGCTTGAACCCGATCAGCCAATAACCGCCATCGGGGGCCGGGCCGATGACCATGTCGGCGCTGCCAAGTTTCTGAAAGGCCTGGGCGATCAAATCGGCTGTGATGCCGGGAATGTCGGAGCCGACAATCACTACCGGGCCGGGGCCAAGAGGTGTGTCGCCAGCCATATCGACGAGGCGTTGCATGCGTTGGCCAAGATCGCCTTGTCCTTGCGCGCGGCGTGGAAGATGCAACGGCCAGGCAGGATGCTTCAGGGATGTATCGGGAGCCACGGCGAGGATGGTCTGCCAGCGTGTATCGCGGCCCAGGCGGCGGCAAACGGCGCTGGTTGCCGTTCGGTAAAATCCGGTCGCTGCGGCAACGCCGATACCTCTGGCCAGCCGGGTTTTTACCCGGCCGGCGACGGGTTCCTTGACCATCAAGACCAGTTTGTGACGGAACGGGCGCTTGGGTACCATCAAGCCAGGACGGCTCAAGCGAGCGGCACGAAAGCGTAGCCCGCGCCATCTTTTTCGATGCGGCCAGCACCTGGCATGCCGAAGTGGTAGCCGGTGACGATCAGATTGTCGGTGACGGCCCGGTCGAATATACGCCGGCGGGCGGCCTCGGCCATTTGCGGGTCGGCATCGAAGATGGCGTGCCAGCCCGGGTTGCGCACGAACAGGGCGGGGATATTGGCTGTGTCGGCCATCACCAGCATTTCGTCAGCGCCCGAGGCAACCGAGACAACGGTGTGTCCGGCGGTATGACCGTGAGCCTTTACCGCGGTGAAGCCGGGGATGAGTTCCTTTTCGCCCTCAAAGCGGGTGAGGTTTTTCCATTCGGGGAATGTTGCCTGAATGCGCTTGGCCAATCCCTGCCGGTTCTTGGGTAGAGATGAGATTACGCCCGGGTCGGTCCAATAAGCGTATTCGGCCTGGGGAACGATGATCTGGGCGTTTGGATAGACCTGGGCGTTGGTGCCTTGTTCCATCAGGCCGAAAATGTGGTCGGGGTGGAAGTGTGTGACGATGATCGTATCGATCTTCGATGGATCGATGCCCGCAGCCTTCATGTTGGCGGCAAGGCGCCCGGCCTTGGGCGAGAGTTGTGCGCCGGTGCCAGCATCGAACATGACCGTCTTGCCGCCAGCCTTGACGAAGGTGATCGTGAACGGGATGCGGACGTTTTCAGCCGACCGGCCTGCGGCCTTGAGCGCGGCCTTGGTGTCATCGATACTGGCGTTGCGGATGAAGCCGGCATCATGGGCCTTGTCCCAGTAACCGTCGAATACGGTGATGACTTCGGCATCTCCGACCTTGAATTTATAATAGCCGGTTGATGTCAGTTCTTTTGCGCGTGCCGATGGGATCAGGGCCAAAGGCTTGGACAGCCCGAATGCTGCTGCGGCTGCGCCTGCGGAAACTACGAAAGTACGCCGAGTGGGATTTGCCATGGGTGAGGCCTATTTCTGAATCGAATTCGGTGAACCGCCCCACGCTTGAGAAGGGCTTCGTGTTAATCGCTTAATTGGCCAATTTCAGTCCATGATTCAAGCCTGCTACTGACGAAAACCGAAGTTGAAAACCGCCATGTGGGATCACGAGGATTTTATGCTGGGTGCGGGCCTGTCGGCTGTGGCCGGCGTGTTTACTGTCTCGGGCGCATTTTCAGTGGGCGAGGAAGAATAAAATCTGGCGATGCGTGAATTGGGCATGCCGCAGGCGTGCATCAAAAGGCAGGTCTGATTCCTGGCGATGCGCTTCAGGTATCCATCGTGGCGGTAGCGCTGGGCGCTGGTGAGTGCTTGCGGCTTCAGGATTGTGAGCCGCCTTCGGCCAAGGCGCCTGACAATGTCCAGGTCCTCCATGATGTCGAGGGGGCGATAACCGCCAATCTTGTCGTACAGGCGGCGGGGAATCAGCAGGCCCTGGTCGCCATAAGGGCGCTTGGCCAAATGACCGCGCATTTTGACCGCACCCTCCAGGATCCGTGGCCAGAGCCCGTCATCATCAAGGGCGAAGCTGAAGGCGGCGGCGCTGATTGGGCGACGGCCTGTGTCGACCGATTGCATGAACTGCCCGGCTGCGTGGTCCCAGCCCGGCTGCAGGATCGTATCGGCGTGCAAGATAAGTAGCCACGGAGACCGTGTTTGCTCGATGCCGGCGTGAATTTGGCGCCCGCGGCCGCTGGCGGACCGGACCAGATCGGCACCCGTTTCGTCGGCGATTTTCTCCGTGCCGTCGGTTGAACCGCCGTCGGCGATGATGACCTGGCGCACCATTCCCTCAAGCGTTGCCGGGATAAGGGCGGCAAGGCAGCGGGCAAGCTGTGGCTCGGCGTTCAAAGTGGGGATGACGACTGAAATCATGAGGGCTTGTTTCGCACGGGCTGGTGCACGCGAACAAGTCTGACAACGGTCACGATTTCAAATTGTGTTCGGATTTCATTTTGTTCTATATTTGTTCCTTTTGTGGTGATAGGTAATATACACCCTTGCGATCAACTCGGATGACTATCATGCCAGAGGCCCTGACCGATCAATTTAACGAAGCGACAGTCCGGGAAAAGCCGATTGTCGAAGAGCGGCGGCGTCGGGGGCGCGGGACACGAAGCAATGTTTCGGGGCGCTTTGAATCCGAGGTTCGAGAGGTTTTTGACGATGGATGGGAGAGTGCCGCCGATCTGCCGCCGTTCAAGACCGCGGTTCACGCCGACAGTGCGCGTTCAATCATCAGCCGCAATGACAGCCCGGATATCTCGTTTGACCAGTCGATCAATCCGTACCGGGGTTGTGAGCATGGTTGCACGTATTGTTATGCGCGGCCCAGCCACTGTTATCTCGGGCATTCAGCGGGGCTTGATTTTGAAACGCAGCTCTATGCCAAGCCGGAAGCGGGCGGGTTGCTCGAAGCCGAATTGGCCAAGCCTGGCTATAAGCCATCAACGATAGCGCTGGGCGCCAACACCGATCCCTATCAGCCAATCGAACGGCGGCTTGGCATCACGCGGCAGATTCTTGAAGTCTTGGAAGAAGCGCGCCATCCGGTTGGAATCGTGACCAAATCAGCGACTGTGGTTCGCGATATCGACATTCTGTCACGGATGGCGAAGGAGGGCCTAGTAAAGGTGGCGCTATCGGTCACGACGCTTGATCGCAAACTGGCCCGGTCGATGGAGCCCCGGGCATCGACGCCGGCCAAACGGCTGGAGGCACTTGGGGCCTTAAGCGAGGCGGGCATCCCCACGGCGGTGATGGTGGCGCCGATCATTCCCGCGCTCAACGATCATGAGATCGAAAAGATCCTGGAGGCTGCGCGCGATGTGGGCGTTGAGGAAGCCGGATACGTGATGTTGAGGCTGCCGTTAGAGATAAAAGAGTTATTTCGCGAGTGGCTGGCGACTGATTTTCCTGACCGGGCCAACCGGGTTATCGGTCATATCAAGACGATGCACGGGGGCAAGGACTACTCGCCCCAGTTCGGCCTGCGCCAGCGTGGACGCGGCCCATATGCCGAGCAAGTGGCGATGCGCTTCAAGCTGGCGTTGAAACGGCTGGGGCTGAATCAGCGGCGCGAAAGGTTGCGTACGGATCTGTTTCAGCGTCCTACGCCAAAGGGTGCGCAGATGACGTTGATTTAGAATCTGTCTGAGTTAGATGGAAGCAGTTCTGTTTCTCAAGCGGCGAGTCGATCCAGCAGCAGGGCGGGCGTAGTGCCGCCATGCATTTGAGCTGGGGCGTTCCAATTGGGCAATTGTGATTTCGCTGATTGGGCGACTCGGGTGACATTGGGGTTCATGAAGCAGCCCGATACGCGATTGAGACCGACGCTGGAACTGGAGCAGGCCGAACTGGCGCTTGCGCCTGGTGCAATAGCCGGGGTCGACGAGGCAGGCCGGGGGCCATGGGCCGGGCCGGTCGTCGCGGCGGCGGTGATCCTGGACCTGGACGATCTGCCGGTTGGGGTTGGCGATTCCAAGGCGCTTGACGAGGCGGCGCGTGAGGAAGCTTACGCGAGCATCAAGAAGCGAGCCCGGTTCGCGGTTGCAGTGGCCGATGTGTCGCGGATCGATCGCAGCAACATCCTGACCGCAACGTTGTGGGCGATGGCGCAGGCGGTTGCGAAACTTTCCGAAAAGCCTCGGCTGGTTCTGGTCGACGGCAACCGGTTGCCGCCGGTCATTTGCGAAGCGCGCGCCATCGTCAAGGGGGATGCGAAATGCCTGTCGATTGCGGCGGCCTCGATTGTTGCCAAGGTGACGCGTGACAGGATCATGGTCGAAATGGCTGAGGCTTATCCCGGCTATGGGTTTGAGCGTCACAAGGGCTACGGCACGCCGCAGCACAAAGAGGCCTTGGAGAGGCTGGGAGTAACGGATATTCACCGTCGCTCATTCCGACCGGTGCAACTGGCGCTGGGGTTGATCGATTAGAGCCCTTACGGGGCTTGTTTGCCGGGCGAGTTCTCACGGCGAAGGCCTGCATCCGGCTGGCGGGCACCACCTGGATTTTGCACCGCCAAGCTCACAAGTACGACAGGATCACGACCGCGCCCAAGGTGACTGTGGTCCAGAACGCCATCATCCCGGTCGGCCAGGTGCGCCCGAATAGGCCGTCGGGTCCGTGGTGATGATAGAGGGCGTGGTAGGTTTTGCTGGCGCCTTTGACAATACCATCGGCAACAACCTCCCAGGTGAACGAGCGAAAGCGGTTGGCAATCATCGCCAAGTGCCGACCGGGCACGCGGTAGAACCAATCGCTGTCGAGCAGGGTGGCGCGCGTTGTGGCGGGGAAAAGGCCAAAGCGCAACGCCAGGACGAATGCCAGCGCGGCAAAGCAAACGAGCTGCAATTGCGTTATGATGTGCTCGGTCGTGTAGGGCTGGTATTTCACCTCGCGCGGCAACATCGAATAGAGGGCTTCAGGATAGACACCCAGGCCGATGCACAGCGCTGCGGTTAAGCCCATGGCCAGTAACATGTTGGCTGGCGCTTCTGTGCCCGGTTCGCCTTGGGCTTTGGCGAAGAATGCAAAGTAGGGGACCTTGATGGCAGTGTGAATGACGACAGCCGCACCGGCGGCCAGCAGCCCTGCCCAGGCCCAGAAATGACCTGCCTTCATGGCGGCTGAGAGGATCAGGGCCTTGCTGATGAAGCCGGCAAAGAAGGGGACGGCTGCTGCTGCCAAGGCACCGATGACAGCAAAGGTTGCGGTTAGCGGCATAGATTTCGCCAGCCCGCCGAGTTTGGAGGCGTGCGCGGTGCCGGTGCGATGAAGGACGGCGCCGATGGCCATGAATAACAGTGCGAAATACAAGATGCCGCATGCTGCGTGGGCGACAGCGCCGTTAATCGCCAGGTCGCTGCCGATCCCAATGCCGGCAACCATGAGGCCGAGCTGGCCGATCAGCGAATAGGCCAGGACACGCCGCAAATCGTTTTCCAGTAACGCATAGATGACTGTAAATAGCGCCATCGTCACACCGATGGGAATGAGGATCTCGGTGCCGGCATAGCCTCGCGCGAGGGTGTAGACTGCAAGCTTGGTGGTGAAGACTGAGAGGATGACCGTGCCGGTTACGGTTGCTGCGGGATAGGCATTGGCCAACCAGTTGTGCAGCAACGGGAATGCGCATTTGATGCCGAAGGCGATCAGGATCAGCGTTCCGGGAAGCGTTTCGGTGCTCATGGCGCCGAATGTAAGCGTGCCGGTGGCGCGGTAGTGCATCAGGACGCCGGCAAGCAGGATGACGCCCGAGCCGACCTGGATCACCAAATAGCGAAGGCCGGCCGACAGAGCGTTTGCCGTACCGCTTGCCCAGATCAGGAAGACCGATGAAATGGCGGTGAGTTCCCAGAAGAAAAACAGCGTTACGAAGTCGCCTGCGAAGACCGCGCCGATCGCACTGCCAGCATAGATGAGGCCGGCGGTGTGCTGGACCCAGTCGCCAAGGTGCAAGGCATATATCACGCCCAGTAACGTCGCGATCAGAAAGATCGTGCCGAATACAGTCGAGAGCTTGTCAATCCTCAGTGTCTGGAGCTGCAGACCCATCAACTCCATCTGCCCGAAGTCACCCATAGGCAGCGTTCGCAGGTAGGCAAATGCCGCGATGGGGATCATCAACATGAAGGCGCCGCGCAAAACGCGGCCGGGAAGGAACGGAACCAGCAGGGCTCCGAGAATGACGATCAGGCCGGGATTGAGTTCATTTGTCATAATAGTCTTCCGGCCGCATGAGGATGGCACGTATTAGCTTGGCGGCGAGCACGAGGACCGTGCAGGCCAGGAAACCGAAGAAGGCGTAGAAGCCCAAGACGTGTTCGATTTTGAAATAGCCATGCTTGTGGACAAAGAGGTCGGCGACGACCAGAAGTGCACAGATGGCCGAAAGGCCATAAACGATGCGATTGGCATTGCTGGCGCCTGAGGCGGTGGCCCCGGTGCCCTTGTCTGGGGGAGTCTCGATGTGGTGGCCTTGTTGATCAGCGGACATTGATGGCCCCTTTTGGTGTCTCGCCAGTGGTGCCTGCAGCGGTGGTGTCTGGCGTGGCGATCGTTGAACCGGACGGTTCGATTGCCGTGGTGTTCGTTTCTGAGCCGGTGAAGTCGATCAGTGAGATCATGTCGAGGATGGGATCGGCATAGAAGAACGTAACGAAGCAACCAAGCATGGTGATCGAGATCGCGATCAAGCAGGCTATCGGGGCTTCGGCAATTTTCACTTTTTCACCGGGGGCGACGCCGGGCAGCGGCTTGAAGAATGCACGCGCGACGATTGGCACCAGATAGGCGATGTTGAGGAGTGAGGAGATCATGAAGACGGCGACTGCGAACTGGTAGTTGGCATCCAGTGCCCCAAGGGCAAGATACCATTTGCTCCAGGTCCCCCCCAGCGGCGGAATACCGATGATACTCAAGGAACCGATGAGGAAGGCAAACATCGTCAGCGGCATCAGGCGGCCAAGGCCGTCGAGCTGGCTTACTTCGGTCTTGCGATGGGTGATGTAGATTGCACCGGCGCAGAAAAACAGCGTGATCTTGGCGAAGGCGTGCATCAGGATGTGCAGCGCGCCGCCGGTGATGCTTGCAGCGGTTGCCAGGGCTGCACCGAGCACGATGTAGGAGAGCTGGCTGACTGTCGAATAGGCAAGGCGGGCCTTCAGGTTGTCCTGGTTCATGGCAACGATGGATGCCATCAGCACACAGAATGACGCCAGGTACACGACCCACTCATTGGCGGTCGTTGATGTCAATGTTTCGATGCCGAAGACGTAGACAATGACCTTCAAGACCGTGAAGACGCCTGCCTTGACGACGGCGACGGCGTGCAGAAGTGCGCTGACCGGTGTCGGGGCGACCATGGCGGCGGGGAGCCAGAAGTGGATGGGCATAACAGCAGCTTTGCCGATGCCAAAGATGAACAACGCCAAAAGGCCGCCCATTAACAAGGGGCTTAGGGCGTCGGGTTTGATGATACCGCCGGGCGTGAAGTCCAGGGTTCCCGCCGTTGCCCAGGTCAAAAGAATCGCAGGCAGGAACAAGACCATCGATGTGCCTACGAGCAGCACCAGATAGACACGGCCGGCCTTCATGGCGTCTTCGGTGGCCTTATGTGTAACAAGCGGGTAGGTCGACAGTGTCAGGACTTCATAGGCCAGGAACATCGTGAAAAGGTTGGCCGAAAAGGCCAGCGCCATGGTTGCGGAGATGGCGACGGCGAAGCAGACGTAGAACTGGGTCTGGCGGGGCTCATCGTTGCCACGCATGTAGCCGATCGAATAGATCGAGTTGACGACCCACAGCGTTGACGCAATGAGCCCGAACAGCATGCCGAGCGGTTCAATCTTGAAGGCCAGGTCGAGGCCGGGTGCGACGCTCCAGACCAGCAGTTCGGGCTGCCCGCCTGCAGCGACCGTGGGGTAGAGGCTCCAGGTCACGCCGGCAAGCAAGGTCGCTGCGATCAGGGTGACGGCTTCGCGCAGGTTGGGGAACTTGTAGAACAGCGGAATGATGAGCGAGGCGATGAAGGGGATTGCTATCGCGGCGATGATCAGGTCGCCTGTCGGCGTGCCGAGGAAGGGCGCGGTCAGGTTGGTGAACATCAGCGGATCCCTCCGACCAGCACTTTGGCGGCTTCGGCTGCGACATCGACGGTGGCGCGGGTGTCTAGCCCCAAGTAGATCGTCAGCAGCGCCAGGATCCAAAGGGGCACCAGCATGGACAGCGGGGCCTCCTTGGCTTGCGCGGCAGCGGCGGAAGGCTCTCTGAACCAGACCACTTCAGTGATGCGGCCGATGTAGATGAGGGAGATCAGGGAACTGGCAACGATGAGAAAAACGATGGAATACCACCCGGTATCGATGGCGCCCAGTGCCAGATACCACTTGGAGATAAAGCCGGCGGTGCCGGGGGTTCCCATCAAGCCGAGGCCGGCTATTCCGAATGCCAGCATGGTCAGCGGCATGGTTCGGCCGATGCCTGCGATATCCTTATAGAGCACCGAGCCGATACGGTAGTAGACGGCGCCGAGGGCCAGGAACAACGCGGCCTTCATGATGGCGTGGTTGGCAATGTGAACGAGGCCGGCGGTCATTCCATTATTTGGTGTCGTTGCCGGGGAAGCATCGGTGGTGGCGGCCAGGACCGGCAGGCAGGCGAGGCCGACGCCCAACATGATGTAGCCGACCTGGGCAATCGATGAGTAGGCGAGCATGCGCTTGGCGTTGTTTTCGAACACGGCGCTAAAGGAAGCCAGGAACATGGCGGCGATCGAGAGGACGATCAGCACTTGCGGGACGGGAAGCGTTTCAATCGAGATGGAGACGCCGAAGACCGTGAACAGAAGCCGGATCAGCAGATAGATCGCCGCCTTGGTGGCCGTGCCTGCCAGGAATGCGGTGGCAACCGAGGGGGCGTAGGTATAGGCGTTGGGCAGCCAGACGTGCATGGGGAATAAAGCAAGCTTCAGTGACACGCCCACGAACGCGAAGCCAAGGGCCGCCATGACGGCATTGCGCCGTTCGGGGTCGGCAAGGGCGGGACCCAGGCGACTTGCGATGTCATCGAAGTTGAGCGTGCCGGTCAGGACGTACAACAGGCCGATGCCGATCACATACAAAGTTGCGCCGATCGTCCCCATGATCAGGTATTGGTAGGCGGCCAGCAGTGCACGCCGGTGGCGGCCCAGGGCGATCAGGACATAGGTCGCCAGGGAAGAAATTTCCAAGAATACGAAGGCGTTAAAGGCATCTCCGGTGATGACGATGCCCATCAGGCCAGCAAGGCACAGCAAGTACATTGCGTAATACCACGGCTGTGCGCGTTGCTTGATTTCGGCTGCGATGGAGCGGCGGGCAAACGGCATCATGACGGCGGCGATGGCAGCGATAACCAGCAACACGAAGCCCGATAGCTGGTCGACCTTGTAAACGATGCCGATGGGCGCTTCCCAGTTGCCGATCTTGTAGATTATCGGCGTGCCGGTCGACAGAATGGTGTTCAACAGCTTCCAGGCGATCAGCGCCACAAGAACTGAAACGACCAGGGATATAAACCAAGCAACCGTACCACTGCGCATAAACGTTGCCATCAGCGCGCCAAACAGCGGGACGATGATCAACAGGATGGGGAGGTGCGGTTCGACTGCGTTCAGGAAGGTCATCGCGCTCATTCTGAATCCGGATCCTTGGAGAAGATTTCGTCCTCTTCGATGGTCCCGTAGGCCTCCTTGATGCGCACGACCAGCGCCAATCCGAGGGCTATCGTGGCGACGCCGACGACAATTGCGGTCAGCATAAGGACGTGAGGAAGCGGGTTGGAATAGACCTTGTAGGCTGGGTTATAGATCGGCGCGGTGCCGCCCAGAATCTTCGCCGGGGTCAGGTAGAGCAGATAAACGGAGGTTTGAAACAGCGACAGCCCGACCAGTTTCTTGATCAGGTTGCCGCGTGCGATGACAATGAACAGGCCGGAGATCATCAGGACAATCGTGATGAAGTAGTTGTAGTGCGTGGCCAATGTTTCGAGTGCCTGCATCAACGCCGCCCCCTTTGCGCAAACGCGTAGAACATTGCGATCATGGTGCTGGATACCGTGACGAGCACGCCGAGTTCAACGATAAGGATGCCCCACTCGTGGGCGCGCAGGAAGTCGGGGTGAAAGCCGGTGAAGTCCAGGTAGTTGTAGCCCAACAACAAGCTGACGATGCCGGTTCCGCAGTAGATCAACACACCCAGCGGCACCATGAATTCGACGATACTTGGCGGGGCGATCTGCTTGGCGGCGCGGATGCCGAATATAATGGCATAGAGAATCACCATTCCGGCCGCGATGACGCCAGCCTGGAAACCGCCGCCAGGGCCATAGTCACCGTGGAACTGCACATAAAGCGCGAACAGAAGAATAAATGGCAGGACCAGTTTGGCGCCGACCCTGAGGATTAAATCGAGCCTCATGCGTTGCGGCCTCCGGCGGTCTTTGAGGAACCTTCCTTGTTCCCATGTACGGCATCTTCAACATCTTCGTCGTCATCATCATCGCGGCGATTGTTGGAAGTCGCGCGCCAGCCGCCCTGCAATAGCAACAGCACGCCGATGCCGGCCGTGAAAACGACGGTGACTTCGCCAAACGTGTCGAAGCTTCGAAAGTCAGCCAGTACGGCGGTGACCATGTTGGGCGGCATTTGGTGGTTCTTGGAATATTCGATGTAGGTGGGTGCAACGTGTTGATGCATCGGTGCGTCGGCGATGCCAAATTCCGGCAAGCCAATGGTGCCCCAGACCAGGATTGCACCGACGGCCAGGCTGACAAACAGAGGTATGGCGATCGATCGATGCTGGGGGTATTCCATTGAGCCGGTCAAATGCAAGGTCGCCAGTAGCAGGACCGTGGAAATGCCAGCGCCGACCGAGGCTTCGGTCATTGCGACGTCAACGGCGTCAAGCACCATCATCAAGGAGGCCATCAGGAAGGAATAAATGCCTGAGAGGATGACGACGCCAAACATGTTGCGCTGCTTGACGATGGCGATGGTGATGGCTGCAAGTAGCGTCAGGACAACCATCATGATGAAGGCTTCGACGTTGGGCTCCACCTTTTCAACGGCGGCCGCGACGTGACCGGCGGCCGGTGCGAGGGGGGTGGCGAGTGGGGTCATGTTGGCCTCGTGGGCGTGGACTTGCCGGGGCTTTCGGGCGTTGCATCCTTATTTGCCGTATCCCCGGGAACCGTTCGGTTGCGGCGGTCTTCATCGAGGATTGGTTCAACGCCGGCATACAAGGCGGCCTGCGCCAGGGCGTGACTGGCGACCGGGCCAAAGAAGAACAATAACGCCAGGACGAAGAACAGCTTCAGGGTGACCAGGGTGAACCCGGCCTGGATCGCCAACCCCAGGATCAGCAAGGTTGCGCCCAGAGTGTCGATGACGCTGGCGGCGTGCATGCGGGTGTAGACATCGGGCATGCGCAACATGCCAAGGGCGCCGGCAACGAGGAAAAAGCTGCCTGCTACGATCAGCACCCAGGAGGCGGCATGGGCGGCTTGCGAGATCATTTCCACGCGCTTTTCTCCTGCTCGTCGGTGACGTCGTAGGCGAGATCGCCGATGCGGAAGAATTTCAAGACAGCGAAGGTGCCGATCAGATTGAGCAGGCCGTAGGTGAGGCCGATATCGAGGAATTCAGGCCGTCCGGTCAGGAAACCGAGTGCGGCCAACAGCAGGATCGCCAGCGTGCCGACGGTGTTTCCGGCAAGCACGCGGTCGAACACCGTAGGACCGCGGATCGCCCGAATGACCGCGAATAGGAGGGCGATAAGTACGGCTCCGGTGGCGACGTAGAACATTCAAGCGGTTCCTTCGAATTTTGAGACCCGGGCGTCCATTGCTCCTGCCTCCACGTCATCGGCGCCGTCCTTTAGGAGGGCGTGGACTGTGAAGATGTCGCCGTCAACGCCGGTCGTTATGGTGCCCGGCGTCAGCGTGATGGAATTGGCGTAGGTCGCTTGTCCGGCGGCGGTCTGCTGGCTGGCCCGGACCTTCGTGAATGTCGGGGAAATCGGCAGGCTTGGGTGGAGAATGACACGTGTGACCGCCCACGCTGATTTCGCGATCTCGATGTAGAGCCAGAACCAGTAGCTGGGAGCTGAAAGCAATAGCTCGGTGGGCTGGCCCTCTTCATCGAGAATGTGCATGCGGGAAGCGGCAGCCACGCAAAGGACCGTCGCTAGAATGCCGACGCCAATCAGAAACAGGGTGTAATGGCCTGAAAGAGCAAGCCAGAAGGCCAAAAGGGATGCGGCCAGGAAGAGAGTTCTCATTTGGTTGCCCCTTCACCCGTTCTGTCGGTCGCTTGCGTGGTGGTATACCAACTACCGATGCTTGGTATCCCACGGAGAGGCGAGAATCCATCCCGCTTCGGTAGGGTCGTCCCAGCGAGGGTCAAAATTCAAGCCGTCTTATGGTGTGTGTTTCGCTCACAGGCTGACTGTGAGTTTTGCACTGCCATCGTGCCGTCTGGGATTTCTTTTTGTGTGGTGGCGAACCGGACCGCCCCGGCCGGTACTGTGATGGATGACTTTTCCGAGTTTCCTGTAAAGCAAACCCTCAGAGCATGTTCAACCCAAATGGACTCGCATTCTATTTCTCAAGCGGCGAGTCGTGGCGGAGCCGCGCTTCCAGTACGAGCGAGCAGGAGGGCGGCGCAGGTCGACGGGCAAGGCGCGGAAAACTGGCACAAGCTGGCCGCAATTGGTCGTTAGAATCCTTCAAAATCAAGGCCGCCGGCAGGGAACCAGACAGTTGGTGGCCGGTTGAATGAGCAATGGTGTTCAGGTTCGGTTCAGGAGAATCGGGCTAACGGATTGGATGAGCTGGCCATTTTGCGCGACTATGCGGCTGGCGATCGAGACTGTGGCGGTTGGTATGGCCGATCGGGGCGGCTGGACTGAGCTGGACCTTTAAGACATCGCCCGAAGGCCTGCCCTAGGTTGGCTCGCCGAACGGGCTTTGAGGAGAATTTTAGAGATGACGAAGTTGATGAAAACCATCTGCGCTGCGGCCGTTGTGCTGGCGATGCCGCTGGTTGCCAATTCGGCAATGGCGGCTGAAGCGCCTCACCCGACCGCACAGGTGAAATCGTTGAGCGGTGCTGTTTCAGCGCCGACAGGGATTTTGACAAAATCAAACGCCGCTGAAGAAAAGATCGTGGTTGCGCGCCGCTGGCGCCGCCGCGGTGGACGACGCTGGGTCGGCCCGGCAATCGTTGGCGGACTGGTTGCTGGAGCGCTGATCTCCGGTGCAGCCAGAGCGCATGAACGGGACTATTACTATCGCCGCCGCTATGGAAATCGCTGTGAGCGCTGGTTGTGGAAGTGCGATAACGGTTATGGCCGCGCCTGCCGCAAATTCTACCGCTACTGCGATTGACCGACTGAATCGTTGAGCATCGGCTTTTGCTGACGAGAAACACTGCAAGTTTGAGGCGCCCTGCGGAAAATGCAGGGCGCCTTTTTTCGATGGGCGGGGCGCATCAAATATTGTGGTCGCCATCGGCTGGACTCAATGCGTCGGCACAGTCGGAACAAATAGCGAACTTTGGCGCGGTGAAGTTTTAGCGTTCTGTTAACGATCTGCGCGGAAGAGTGGGCTATAAGCGGATGGCACGGCGGGTTCCAAATGCCGGGCTTTGTTGCAGTTGAGTCGAAAAGAGTAGCGTATTGATGGCAGCGCGTCGTGGTTCCAAGCAGTCCGGATCGGCAAGGTCTGGATCGGATAAATCTGGCGCGGTCAATTCGCGGACGGAAAAGACGGGGGCGGTCAAGGCCGCACCTGCCAAGAGTGCGACGGTCAAGGCCCGGAAGAAAAAGCCCGCGGCCACGAGGCCTGGTAAGGGGAAACCTAAGTCAGCCAATCCGAAGACTGCCAACCAAAAGCCAGTAAGGACGCCTGCGAAAACGCCTGTGCTGCCGGTCGACAAGGTGTTGCTGGGCGATTGTCTGAAACAGCTACAAAAGCTGCCGGATGCCAGCGTCGATCTGGTTTTTGCCGATCCCCCCTACAACCTCCAGCTTGATCGCGAGTTACTGCGCCCCAACAACACCCGGGTCGATGGCGTCGACAACGACTGGGACAAGTTCGACAGCTTTTCCGCCTACGATCAGTTTTGCCGCGCCTGGCTGGGCGAGTGCCGGCGTATTTTGAAGCCCGATGGGGCGATGTGGGTGATTGGCTCCTATCACAACGTATTCCGGCTTGGGGTCGCGCTGCAGGACCTGGGCTACTGGATCCTCAATGACGTTGTTTGGCGCAAGACGAACCCGATGCCGAATTTTCGCGGGCGGCGGTTCACGAATGCCCACGAGACGCTGATCTGGGCCAGCCGTGGGCAGTCATCGCGCTACACGTTCAACTATGAATCCATGAAGGCGATGAACGACGATATCCAGATGCGTTCGGATTGGCTGTTTCCGATCTGCTCGGGGCCAGAGCGCCTGAAGGACGATGGCGGGCGCAAAGCGCACCCGACGCAAAAACCCGAAGCGCTGCTGCAACGGCTGATCATGGCAACGACGAAGCCGGGCGATATCGTTCTCGATCCGTTTTTTGGCACCGGTACAACGGGGGCCGCGGCCCGGCAACTGGGCCGGCGGTTCATTGGCATCGAGCGCGATGCCGACTATGCCAAGGCGGCGCGAGAGCGGATCGCCAAGGTCGTGCCGCTCGATGAAAGCGCGCTGGAAACGCAACCCTCGAAGCGCTCTGAGCCGCGGGTGCCGTTCGGGACGATCATCGAGCTTGGCATTCTTAAGCCAGGTTCGGCTCTGTTTGATCCACATCGGCGGATTAGGGCCGAGGTTAAGGCCGATGGGACGTTGAAGTACCAGGCCAACCAGGGATCGATCCATCGGTTGGGCGCCAAGGTGCAGGGCAAGCAGGCGTGCAACGGGTGGACGTTCTGGCACATCGAGCGCGATGGAGAGCTGCATCCTATCGATATCTTGCGAGACCAGGCCAAGCGCGAATTGGGCCTGGTTGCCAAGGCCGTTATGGTCGCTGCCGAATAAAGTCAGGGTCTCGTCCATTGAGCGCCGTAAACCGGCTTTGATTGC
Source organism: Alphaproteobacteria bacterium (assembly GCA_022600345.1). GTDB lineage: Bacteria > Pseudomonadota > Alphaproteobacteria > Rhizobiales > Hyphomicrobiaceae > Filomicrobium. Next base: position 16,584 of record JAHZKP010000140.1, read on the forward strand.
AGGGTGTTATGTCCCTCTGATAGGGTCCGTCGCGCGGGCTGCATCGTGGCGCGGTGCAAATGCTCGCATGCGGGGTGACCTGACGGTCGAGGTGACCCGATAAGGTGGCGGCAAATTCTGCGGTTGATTTGCGGACGAGGGAGGATTGGCATGTTGGACGTGGTCGGTCCGGAGAGGTTCCGCGATGAGATTCAGGTCTACCGGGCGGCGCTTAATCGTCCGATCGCCAGCAGCGATGTTCTGGCAGCAACGCTGGAGCGGGTTTACAAGTCCTTCGAACAGCAAGACTTTTTTCGCTACGATGTTTTTCTGGAGCGCGAAAAAGCGCCAGGGACAATGGACGAGTTGTTCCAGTTGCAAATGGAGCTTCGTGACCATGTGAGCGATTGGCACGCCGCGGGCCTGATGTCGCGCCCGGCTCAAAAAGCTGCTCGCGACTGTCTGCGCGCGACACGCTATGCAATCGATATCCTGGGTGAATTATGGATTGGATACGAGCGGTTGCCCAAGGACGGGCGGACGTATCGGGCTTTTGCCGGTTCGCATCTCAACACGCTGCACAACCGGGCATTTTCCACCGATGACGATGGCCGGATGGAGTTCTGGTCCGGAGATGTGATCCTGACGCGGGGGCAATTGCACAACAGCGCGGCGATCGCGAGGATCGGCGACGTCGATTCGCAGTTCAGCCATGTCGCCATGGTCTATATCGATATCAACGGTCAGCACTGGGCGGTCGAAAGCCTGATTGAACGCGGTGCCGTGGTCACGCCGCTTGCTGAATGGCTGGATCACGATCTGGGTCGGGCTGTCTTGTTCCGCCACAAGGACGCGCGTCTGGCGCAGCGCGCAGCGACCCTTATTCATGACCGGGTGCAGCAGTCGAGGCGGCCGGCAGGTAAACGCATCCTTTACGATTTCACGATGACGCTCGATGAGAATACCCATAACCTGTATTGCTCAAAGTTGGTGAGGCGGGCATTTCGTGAAGCGAGCGACGGCCAGGTGTTGCTGCCGACGTTTTCGACGTTACTGGATATGCAAAACCGGGATTTCCCCAGGCGGATCGGCGTCAAAGCCGTTGAAACTTTCGCGCCGGGAGATCTGGAGTTGGAGCCTTCCTTCGATATCGTGGCTGAATGGCAGGATTATCGCGTGACCTCGGAGTTGCGTTTGAAAGACATCGTGATGGACAAGCTGTTCGAGTGGATGGAACGCGATGGCTACCGGTTCGAAGAGACGTTCAGAATTCGATTGATTTCGTGGTTCGGGCGGCTTTCCAGTTACCTGTCGCAGGATATCAAGAGGATGATCGACGACGTCGTCCCGATGGTCCCAGTCAACATGAAGCGCAGCGCGATTGCGGCTATCGCAATGCTGCATGAGACGGCCGAACCGATCTTCAAGGAGCTCGACGAATTGGAGCGAGAGCGTACGGAGCGATCAGGGCTGCCGTTGCACCCACGTGAAGTGCGCCAAATTCTGGATCGCATGCGTGAAGCGCAAGGGGCCCGGATTGGTTATCTAGCAAGACGGCTGGATTGAGGGCTGGCTTGGCACTCCGCTCCCTCGACTGAAGGCCGGGCTACTTTCCTGACGGTGCGACAAACCTGAAAAGCACCAACAGGACCATCGGCGGAACCAGCGCGATAAATGCATGCTTGGCGGCGTGAAGCATCACCGCTGAATCGAACGCGGCGCGTGTTGCTGGGTCGTTGTGTGATATATCCAGCGGAAGATGTGGCCAGGAATTATAGGCCCAAAGCGCAACGACCGCGATCCAGGCGAGCGTAGCGATAAGCCAGATATAGAAAAGAGTTTGCGTCATCTGACCAGCGTAGAGCTTTTGGCACGGTGATGGAAGCCGGGTTGTCGGGGCAGTGCACACCACTTGACATCGGTCCGCTACCAGCCGCGGCGGCCGAATTCGTATTTGGGGCGGGGTTCGACGTGCAGACCGCGCTGGGCCATGACCGGTGGGGCGATCGCCTCGGTGACGTAGACGGCGGGTTTCGATTTTTTCGGAGGCGGCGTGTTGTGCTTTTTCTCGATGGCCCGCTGCATGGCCGCCTTGATGTTTTCAGGTGTGTTGGAGAAGTCGTCGCTCAAGTGGCCTGTCAGGATCGATGTCTTGCGGCGGTCAGCGTACTTCTTTTTCTTGTAGACACTGAGCAACAGGCGCACGGCCAGGCCGATCAGGGCCAGGATGAGGATTGCAGCCAGGACGTAGGTCAGTGTGTTGAGCGGGCGAGGCGGCGGCTGAGGCATGCGATCGAGCTTGGCGGCAGCCAGCATCAGCCCAAGGTCGATATCGTTCAATCGCTGGTGGGAGTAGGCGGCGATGTAGCCAACCCATTCGCCCGTGCCGTCGGCGTTAAACTTGTAGCCCAGGTCGACGTAGGTGCTGGAGCCGCGCTGAAATATTGTCGTGTCGGGGAGGTCAATGACGCGGACCACGGCTTCGCGGCTTTCCCAGATCCTTGGTCCGGCGACGGCGCAATCGTGCGAACTGCCGACAAATACTATTGCCAGCAATAAGGTCGCGAGCAGCGCTGTTGGTTCGCGTTTCAACGAATGAGCCTTACCCAGTTGGTTTATCTAGGCAAGAATGCGTCAAATCCAACTAAGTCTTGGCTAAGAAACGAGATTAAATTTTTCTGAATAGGCGTCGCGGGGTTTGGAGCGGTGCCATCCAAATAAGGGGCCCCGCCGGTGGGGAGGGATTATTCCGGCGGGGCCGATCATGCCGCGCTTTTCTATTGCAGGGGGGAGCGCACGCGGCACGGGGGTTATCATGCATTTTATTTCTTCAAAACCGTCGGCCAATTGGCGTCAGCCTTTTTGATGTTTCCTTTCGCATTTCGCTGCCAGGTCCTTTGGACGCTGCGGTTGTAGTTCAGATATAATTTACCGTTTACGACCTTCCAGGCATTTGGATCACCCTTGGCTGTGTAGCCCTGACTGACGGCCCAGGCGCAGTAGCCGCCATACTGAGGGGCGTACTTTGCCGGCTCGGATTTGAAGGCCGCCAGGTTCTGTTCACTCGAAAACCGCCAGGTGGCCCCTTGATATTCATGTGTCAGGGTGGACTTGCCTTTGACCGGTTTGCCAGCCGTAAAGTAGGCGACCGGGTCGTAGCCTCCGACCGCGACGCCTTTGACGATGCCGGTGAACACGGCTGCCTTTCCCGCCTGTGCGGGGGCGATGGGCAATAACGATGTCAGGCCGAGGGCCAGGGCAACTGCGGCAACGAGGGCTACGGCATGGGGGAAACTGGCAAGGCTTAGCTTCATGGCGGTTTGGCGTCCTCAACTGTTCGTTCGGTGTCTGACAGGGATACTGGCTCATACTGGGTTCACATGCATTCAAACTCGCGGTGATCGGTTTGTGATCGGGTTCTCAAATCCCGATTTGGGTAGCTGGTATCCACGACGGTGATCTGATGCTGCGGGCAGGCGTTCTACAAAGTGTACGGTTGATTTCCCATTTGTTGTGGGCTGCGCTTGTAATTTGGGAATCCCGGCAGAGCGTGCGGCGAGAGCGGTTCAGGGCTAGTTGGAATCATTCTGCCGAGGCGAATTTGGTTCGAGATCAAGTGGACCGGTGAAATGCGTAGCGGGGCTACGGATGAGACGGGACGCACAGATATCGGGGCAAATTCGCCCGGCCCGTCAGGGTTTCCAAGCGGCGGCGAGCCAGTTCGTCGGCCAGCTTGCCCGTAACACCGCTACGACCTGCGCTGACCTCCTGCTCGCTCGACACGCCGCTTGAGAAACAGAATTGCTTCCACCTAGCCCTGAACCGCTCTATTCAAGGATCCGATTGATGGCGAAGCCGAAGAAAACACTGCTGGTTGAAATGGTGCTGTTGGATGATGGCAGTTGGGAGAGCAGCGCGGCCGGACGGATGGTTGAGACTGCTCGGACGCCGAGTGCGGCCAACGACGATGTCCCGGGCGCCGAAGCGGAAGTTTCGACCCTCGATACATTTTCGCGCCTGCTGTCGCAACGCAACCTGGAACTGTTAAGGCTGATCAAAGCGAAAGAGCCGCAATCGGTTGCAGAACTCGCGCGGCTTTCCGGGCGGCCGAAAGCCAGTCTGATGCTCACCCTGCGGCGTTTCCATCACTACGGAATCGTCTTGTTCGACTGTGTCGATGGGGGGCGGAAGGCCCCGCGGGTGATGTGCGACCGCCTACGCGTGGACATTGCCATATAGCGTCAAAGCAGCCGCCACGGTTTGCTGGAAACGACCCGCAGTCTGGTTGTCAGTTCAGCCGGCCACGACGGGACGTAGGGTTTCCACCAACAGGCGTTCCTGCACGTTCTTATCGGAAATCGCAACGTGCGCTGAAAACCAATCCTGGACCATTTTGCAGACCTGCTCGGGTGGTGCTTTGGCCAAAGCCTGCGGGTTGGCGAACAACCCCAAATCGGCTTTCGACCAACCGATCTTGGTCAATTCGATGGCAAGGGCGTCGTAGTCGGACTTGGTCGCCTTGTCGCGCGTGACCTGGGACTTTTTGCCATTCGCCACGGCGCGGAACACGGCTGCAATCTGGCCTTCGATGGCGTCGCCATAACCCGGCTTGGGAAATAGCGAGATGACGTTGGGGCTGGTTTCGCCCTTGCTGATGAAGGTGTAGCAGGCTTCGGTCGAATGGCCTGCCAGGCTCTTGAGGTTGTTCAAGAAGGCTTCCGCGATGCCGCGAAGGTTATCGGTGCTGGCGGCGAGTGCGAACTTGGCGTTCTGCCGCCTCAGCGAAACCAGTTTCCCAATCAAGTGCTTTGAAAGATCGGTTTCGCTGGCTGAGCCGCTTAGCTGCGAGATCTCCTTGACCCGGTCCTGATACCAGCTTGGGAATTCGGCCTTGACGACACGCCAGAGCTGGGACTTTTGCAGGTTGGTATCGATCGTGTCGAGCGAGGCTTGGTTATTGACGGAACTGTCCGCCGGTGGAGCGGACGGCGCGGTTGGCGGGATGGTGACGGTAATGCCTTGCAGCGGCGGGCCGGTCGGTGCAGGCCGCGCGGGTTGTTGGGGGGCGGCAGGTGCGGTCGGCGTTTTCGCCGGCGTTTCCAGGGCTGCGACCTTGGTGTCGGCATCGGCCTTGACGACGGGTGGCTTCGATGCGCCATCGCCAGCTTCGACGTTCATGTATTGAAAGATCGCGTCCTTGTTCTGATAAGCGAAGAAGCCGCCGCCTGCCATTACCGCGACAAGTGCAGCGGTGCCCACCAGCATTCCGGTACGGCCTGTGCGAGGGGCGTCGTCGTAATCGTCCTCTTCGTCGTCGTATTCGTAACCGTCGGCTCGGGCTGGCTGGCTGGCCGGTTTGGCTGCCGGGCCGCCACCGACGCCCAGTCCGCCACCGACGCCATCGACGCCCTTATTTGACGCCGAAGTGGTCGAGGTTAACGAGGGTTCCTTGGGCCGCAGCGAGGGAAGTACGTCTTCTGGTGCGGGCACAGAGGAGCGCTGCTGTGCGGATGGTTGGGTTGGTTGCTGTGTTCCCGATCCGGAGTGTTGTTGCGTTTGCGCTGGCTCACCAGCTTTGGAGGAGGCATTGCCGCCCGGTCTGGCAGACGGATGTTGATGCGTTGCCGCCGGCTGGCCACTGCTGGTGGTGGGCGTGGTCTCCTGGCTCGTAGCGGTTTGCGCCCCTGATATCGGCTGCGTGCTGGCGGCGGCGGTACCCGAGGGCTGAGCGTCGGGCTCGGATTTGGCTTCCGGTTGGGCCGATGCGTCAGTTTCTTGATGCGCCTGCGGCTGTTGTGGGGCTGGGGCGGGCTGATTGGCCGGTGGTGCTGGCGGCGGAGGTGGAGCGGGGGCGGCGGCTGGCGGCGGAAAGATCTCGGTTGCCGGTTTCCACTCGGTCATTTGTGGATTCCAGACCAAGTCGGCCGGCTTGAGATGGCCACTTTGGACGAACAGGCGCATCTCAGCATCGGAGAGCGGTCCGTGCTGCTGGCCCTCGCGGGCAATGTACCAAACAATCTCGGAGTTCGATTCGCTCATCGGCTCTCACTGAAGACTTTTGTAGACCGTTTCGACCCTGGAAACCGCATGTGGCCTCAGTCTGCGGACTATCGCGACCGCAGGGGCAGGGCTCCAATGGTTTCATAATAGGTTGTTTCACACGGTAAAGCGGGCCATTGCAAGGCGTTATCTTACACGATCGGGACTTTAAACCGGGCCGGATTATCAGAAAGCCTGAGCCAATTGTGCCTCACGTTAAGAAGCCGGAGCCGATCTGCAGGATCGGCAGGACATCGCATGGGCTCACTTGATGACTTGTGGGCCAGGGGGGCAATCGCTATAAGGCGCTGGTCTGACATGAAGAATTTGCCGAGGGAAAATTAATGGCGATCGAACGCACCTTCTCCATCATTAAACCGGATGCGACGAAGCGAAACCTGACTGGCGCAATCAACGCCGTAATCGAGAAGGCCGGACTTCGCATCGTTGCGCAAAAGCGTGTGCTGTGGACGAAAGCGCAGGCGCAGAAATTCTACGAAGAGCATGCCGCCCGGCCGTTCTACGGTGAACTGGTGGAATTCATGACTTCGGGACCCATCGTTTTGCAGGTTCTGGAAGGCGAGGGGGCGATTGCGCATTACCGCAAGGTGATGGGGGCAACCGACCCGGCCGAAGCCGATGAAGGTACGGTGCGCAAACTGTTTGCCTTGTCCAAGTCGGAAAACTCCTCGCACGGGTCCGACAGCCCGGAATCGGCCGAACGCGAGATCGCTCTTAACTTCAGGCTCGACGAGATCGTCGGTTGAGGGTTTTTCGATTTTCGCTCGAAGGCCTAGTGTAGCGTCTTTGACGTTTGCCTCCGTTCTGCTGCTTAGTTGGCGAGCAAACGTCAAAGACAAAAGCTACACTAGAAACATAGACTTGCAAGTGTTCCTCTTGTTTCAGTCATTTGCTGACGACCCAGCATCACGCGGTGGCAAATGCCTGAAACGGAACACTAGGACGTTAGAATGGGAAGTAGGGCGGGCCGGTTATAGCGGTTCGCCCAATCATCGCAGAGTATAGCGTAGCGCTGGTGGGCAATGACACAAGTTCGTCTGTATACCGCGGCCAGCCTTGATGGGTTTGTTGCCGACAGCGAGGGGGATTCGGAATGGATGGCCCCCTACCGCGAAAGCATGTTCGTTGAGTCTGGCTTTCTGGAATCCATCGGGGCGGTCATCATCGGTCGACGCACCTTCGAGATGATGCAGGCGTTCGGGGATTGGCCGTACGATGATAAATTTGCATTCATCCTGACTTCCACTGCGCCCAGAGATCTCCCACAGAACGCATTTTTTCTATCGAGTGGCATTGCGGCGGCCGTTCAGGCTGCGCGTGAGAAGACTTCGAAGGATATCTGGGTGGTCGGCGGGGCGGTGACCATGGAGTCGGCGCTGGAGGCCGAGCTGATCGACATTGTTGAAATCTGCGTGGTGCCCAGTCTGATCGGCTCCGGCTTGTCGATGCTCAACAGGTTGAAACGGAAACAGAAACTTGAGTTCGAGGGGATTCAGGCGTTCTCGGATGGGATGGTCAAGCTGCGCTATGAAACGGTGAAGTAAGGCTGTAAGGGCGGCCTCTGGAGCAGTCCGGTAGGCGGCGCGATCAGGTCTTTCCGTTGTGATGGCCGTATAAGCCCAGCCCCGCAAAATAAAACCCCGCTGGTTTCAGCGGGGTTTTCTATTTCGACTGTGCTGCTCTTGCAAACCAATCAGTCCAGTTCGTGGATCTTGAAGTAGAGCCCACCGCGGGGCGTCAGGGTTACTGTTGGATTGATCTCTGCTGGTTTCGGGCCGACGTACTCGGGACGGAAGCGGCGAAGCAGGAGTGACAGCGCAAGTGTGTTTTCAACCTGGCTCATGGCGCCGCCGGGGCAGGAGCGTTTGCCGGCGCCAAACGGCATGTAGGAATACTTGACGCGCTTCTTGGCGGCATCGCCCATCCAACGCTCGGGACGGAATTCTTCCGGGTCGGTCCAGAATTTGGGATTGTGATGGGCGCCGTAGCCAAACAACACGATGCGGTCGCCTTCCTTGATCTCCTTGCCGTCGATTTCATCGGGGCCGGCGGCGGTGCGGATCAGGCTCCAGACGGGTGGATAAATCCGCATGGTTTCCTGGATCACGGCGCGGGTATACATCAGCGCTGAATAGTCGGCCGCGTTGGGGTCGCGGTTGGGGCAGACTTCCTCGCCCTCGCGACGGATGCGGTCGGCAGCTTCTGGGTGCATGGAGACCAGGTAGAGTGCCCAGGCGAGCGTCAGCGCGGTGGTCTCGGTGCCGGCCCACAGGTACTGCTTGATCTCGTCGATTGCCTGCTGCTCGTCGAATTCTGGAACTTCAGGATCGGCGACAGCGGCCTCGATCATCTTGAGGAGCGTTTTTTCGCGCTCTTCGCGCGGGTCGGCGGCGATCACTGCAGGCGGTACGGCCCACCAGGCTTCGACGGCCTTTGCTGTTTCGGCCTCGTTCATGCCGGTGTTGTCGCCAGCCTGTTTGCGTTCGCGAATCGACTTGTGGTTCATGACGTCGGTGTAGGTCTTGACGTACTTGAAGACGACATGCGGGTTGAACGGCATATCCCGGTCGAACAACGCCTTGCAGATCATATCGGCGGCCAGCGTCCAGGTCTGCTCGACCATCTCGACTTCCTCGCCGGACTTGGCGAGTTCTTCCCAGCGCTTCATCTTAGAGGCGATGGCCATGTTGAAGTAGGGGATGTAGTCGGCGAACGCGTCGGGGTGGAAGGCTGGCTGCTGGGGCATGCGGATCTTTTGCCAGAGCGCGCCGTCGTTGGTGATCATCGACTTGCCGAAAATCGGCTTCAGGCCGTCAAAGTACTTGATGTAGTTGTCGGCTTTTTTGACCAGAACGTGCTTGAAGTACTCCGGCTCGGTGATCAATACGACACGCTGGCTTGCCATCGAAACGGGAATAACGGGACCATAGCGCTCGGCCATCTGCATCAGGATCCGCATCGGGTTGGTGGGATCTTTCAGTAGGGGACTGAGTTTGAACCAGATGCTTTCTTCGCCAAACTGGCCTGTCTGCGTCTCGGTTTGGGCTATGGACATTGTTTTCATTCTCCAGAGCTTCGTGTCGCTTCTGGCAACTCACAGCAGAAGCATTTCGCTCAGTTTTGCACTTGCCCTGTGTCAGTCGGCGCCCAGGGGTGCAGTCGGGTGGTTTACTAGATCGTCAGGCGGAAGGGTGCCGTTCGGCGGTGTTGCCGAAAGTCTCCGTGGCTGAATCGAATCCAGATCTATTGTGAGCCTTTGTCACGCAATTGGATGTGACTAATGGAACACAATGACCGGATAGTTGTCGGCAAGTAACATTGCGAGGTGTGCTGTGTCTATCGACTGGAGGTCTACCGCTACAATTTGGCACGATGGAACAACGATCAATCGCTGGCCGTTAACCTTGGTTCTAAGCCAATGGTGAGAAAAGCATTTTATCTGCGGGCAGGTCGACTTTCAAAGTCGCCGTGTCCTGACTGATGTCGTAGTTGTCCGCGGCAAAGTGAGCCAGAATTTGGGGATAAAGCCGGTGCTCGGCGGTCAACACGCGCCGGCCCAAGGATTCGGGTGTATCGCGGTCGGCAACAGGGACGGCTGCCTGCCCAAGAATCGGGCCGTTATCCATCTGTGCGCGCACAACATGAACCGTGCATCCTGTGATACGCACGCCTGCTGCAATGACGCGTTGGTGGGTATCAAGGCCCTTGAAGGAGGGAAGTAGCGAGGGGTGGATGTTGATCATCCGATTGTGCCACTTTTCCACCAGTTGCGGTGTCATCAGCCGCATGAAGCCTGCACAGGCGACGATTTTGGCCTGTGTACCGACGATTGTGTCATGCAGGGCTGCATCGAAGGCCTGCCTGGAGGCGAAGCTCTTGTGATCGAGGGCTATCGTTTCGATGCCGCGGTTTGAAGCCCAGGCAAGCCCGGGCGCCTGTGGCCGGTTCGATATAACGGCCACGACGCGGGCGGGGTAGTCTTCGGCGTCGGCGGCTTCAACCAGCGACATCATGTTCGAGCCGCGCCCGGATATCAGGATCGCGACGGGCTTTTTCTCGATGTCGGCCATCACGACGTTCCAAGCCGGCCGGAATAACTCACTGCGTCGGAGTCGCGGGGGATCACTTCACCGATTAGAAACGGCGTTTCGCCAGCTTCCTGGAGGGCCGCCACGACTTCTCCAGAGCGCCCCGGCGAGGCAACGACGACCATGCCGATGCCGCAGTTGAATGTGCGCAGCATTTCGTCGTCTGGAAGATTGCCGGCATTTGCCAGCCATTGAAATACAGGAGCGGCCTGCCAGGCATCCAGGTCGATGCGGGCAGCCAGGTGTTCAGGTAGAACGCGGGGGATGTTTTCGCTCAATCCGCCGCCGGTGATGTGGGCCAGCGCCCTGATCGCAGCGCGCGAGGGGCCGGTTGCGCGCAAAGCTGCCAACAATGGCTTCACGTAAAGACGGGTCGGGGCCAACAACGTCTGGGCGACAGTACCGCTTGATCCCCAAGGGGCTTTCGCGTTCCAGTCCAGGTCGCTTTTTTCGACAAGCTTGCGGACCAGGGAATAGCCGTTGGAGTGGATGCCGGAAGATGACAGGCCGATCAGCCGGTCGCCGGCGGCAATGTTGGGCATCGGCAGGATGCAGTCGCGTTCGACGGCGCCGACGGCAAAGCCAGCAAGATCGTAGTCGCCGCCTGAGTACATGCCGGGCATTTCAGCGGTTTCCCCGCCGATCAGCGCACATCCCGATTCGCGGCAGGCTGCGGCAATGCCGGCAATCACATCGCGGGCGATTGCAACATCGAGTTGGCCGGTGGCCATGTAGTCGAGAAAGAACAACGGTTCAGCGCCCTGGACGATCAGGTCGTTGACGCACATGGCGACGAGGTCGGTGCCAATGGTGGCGTGATTGCCGGTATCGATGGCTATGCGCAATTTGGTGCCGACGCCGTCGGTTGCGGCGACCAGGACGGGATCGCGAAAGCCGGCCTGTTTCAGGTCGAACAGGCCGCCGAATCCACCAATCGCACCGTCGGCCCCGGGCCTGCTGGTGGCTTTGGCCAACGGGGCTATGCTCGAAACAAGGGCATTGCCGGCGTCGATATCAACACCGGCATCACGGTAAGTGACGGGGCTCTTGGTCTCGTCGGTCATTGTGTCGTTCGCGACCTCGTATCGAAGAATTGGATCTGCTACAAGCATGCTCCCGCCCGGACTGCCCCAATAACGCGCACCGGTCAAGGCGGGACGCCGATGAAGACGAGGGAGAACGCCCAGATGGGTCAAGGATTTATCCGTGTTTGGTTGCCGTCAATGCCGGTCGCGGCATTGCTGGGCTTGATTGCCGGCCTTGTAACTCTTACCGGGTTTGCGAACGCTGCAGGGGGATCTGAGCGGGCTTATACGGTGGCGAACTTCCCGGTTCAGGCGACCGCCAAGAATGCCGTCGCTGCGAAAAAGGCAGCGATTGCCGATGGGCAGTCGGCGGCGCTGAGGTCGCTGTTGAAGCGCATCGTTCCGGTTACCGCTTATGGCCGGTTGCGGCAGATGGGCGAGGTCAATGCTGCTGACTATATCGATGGATTGTCGGTTCGTAGCGAGCAGAATTCCTCAACCGAATATTACGCCTCTTTGGATTTTGCCTTCCAGGCCGACAGCGTGCGCCAACTATTGCGCCAACGCGGCGTGCCGTTCATCGACGAGCAGGCGCCCGCGGTGACATTGGTGACGGTTAGCATGGGAGCTGACGGACAGCCGGAACGTTCTGCGGGGCCTTGGGGCGAGATTTGGAAATCTCTCGATCTGAAGAACGCGATTTCACCGCTCAACGTTGCCGGCCTGCGGGCGACGATCCACGCTGATGTGTTGGCGGGGCTGGCCCAAGGGGATGCTGCGCGCGGCATGCGGATCTTGTCGAGCGAGTATGGAAGTGACCTGATTTTGGTGGCGCAGGCCAAGGTCGATACGGCGGCCAACAAGCTCAACGTCTCGGTCTCGGGGCGCGATGGCGTCGGGCCAATGAACTGGTCGCGCAGTTATCGGATCTACGATGGCGATGTTGCTTACGCCATGGAGCTTGCGGCCGTCGTGACGTTGGGCGTTATCGAAGGCCGCTGGAAAGCTGCGAAAGCCCGCCAATCTGGCGGATTGCAGGCCCTGGCGCAGCCGGCCAGTCAGTTCCGCGTCGAAGTGCTGTTTAACAGCGCCAGGGACTGGTACCGGCTGCAGCGTGAGTTGGCGGGCCTCGATGGGGTTGGCGATTTCCGGGTCGAAGCGGTTTCGGCGCGCAGTGCGGACGTGTCGCTTGCCTATCCAGGCGGCGGAAGCGGCCTTTCCAACGCGTTGGCGCGCAAGGGGTATTCGCTGGTCGAAGCGGGTGACCGCTGGATCATGCGCCAGAGGTTTTAACAGCGGCCAATGGCCTGGCGGAATGGACTTGTGTCCTGAGCGCGATTGGGAAGATTGGCTTGTGTGCGATTCAGCACCGTTGGACGGCAGAAACGAACAATGCAAAATAACGCATGCGAAATGGGCTGTAGGAACCGGCTGGATTGAAGGCGCACAACTTACCCAATCTGATCACTGTGGGACGCACCTTTTTGGTGCCGGTCGTCTTCTGGCTGGTGCTTGAAGGCCGGGACGGCGCGGCGTTCGTTTTGTTCGTGATTGCAGGTCTGTCGGATGGCCTTGATGGCTACCTTGCGCGCCGCTTCGATTGGCGAACGGAACTTGGCGCCTATCTGGACCCGTTGGCCGACAAGCTTTTGCTCGTATCCATTTTTGTCGCCCTTGGGATGCGCGGCGATGTTCCCTCCTGGCTGGTTATCGTCGTTGTTGCGCGCGACATCATGATCCTCATGGCGGTGATCTTATCGTGGATGCTTCACAAACCGGTCGAAATCGATCCGCTACTGGTGTCCAAGGTCAATACGGCCGCACAGATTGCGCTGGCCGCGCTGGTGTTGGCGGATCAGGCATTTTCTTTGGGGTGGGGTAGCGGCCGGGACGTTATGATCTGGCTGACCGCGGCGTTGACGGTGGGGTCCTTGCTGGCCTACTTGCGCAACTGGATCGCCCATATGACGGCTTGAACTGGAACCTTTCGGGCAGCCGGGGAGCGGGCCAGGAATTGGTTGCGGTTGTTTTGTGCGTCGAAAAATACGCCTGAGTGTTCTGCCCGGTGTTTTAAGGAAATCGTGAGGGGAAGACGGGATGAAGATCGAGCGGCAGGCATTTTTCTGGCTGATGGTGGCAGCACTCTTCTTCTTTCTGATCGATCAGTTGAAGGAGATCTTATTGCCGTTCGTGGTCGGGATCGGGTTTGCCTACGGGCTCAATCCGGTGGCCGATATGTTGGAACGCAAAGGCGTTTCACGGGCTGTTGCCTCCATTCTCCTGGTTAGCCTGCTGATAATTTTCTTCGTGCTGCTGGTGGTTTTTCTGGCACCTGTGGTGATTGCCCAGGCCAGCCAATTCATGGAAGCGCTGCCGGGTGAACTGGTCAGGTTGCGCGGGCTGATGGAGACCTGGGCGCGGGACAATCTGGGGCAATCGTTTCCACAGGCGGAGCAATCGATCGGCGAGGCGGTCAACTGGGTGTCGGAAAACAGCGGTACGGTTGCCAGCTGGGTGGCGCAGTCGGTTTGGACGCAGGGGCGGGCGCTGTTTGCAATCGTATCGTTGTTGTTGATAGCGCCGCTGGTGACCTTCTATCTGTTGATCGACTGGAAGCGAATGCTGGCCGAGGTCGACAATGCGCTGCCGCGCGAGCATGCCGATACGTTGCGCAGCATGGGCCGCGATATCAACGCGGCCGTTGGGGCGTTCGTGCGCGGTCAGGGAACCGTTTGCCTGGTGCTGGGGCTGTTTTATGCGCTGGGGTTGTGGCTGGTCGGTCTGGACTATGGCGTGTTGATCGGGTTTGCGACGGGGCTGATGGCGTTCGTTCCGTTTCTTGGCTGGATTGTCGGGACGATCACGGCGACGACGCTGGCGGTGATACAATTCTGGCCGCATTGGTTTCCAGTGATCCTGGTGGTGTGTGTGTTCCTTGCAGGCCAGGCATTGGACGCGGGGTTCTTGTCGCCGAAGGTCGTGGGGCCGAAGATCGGATTGCATCCTGTGTGGCTGATCTTTGCACTGTTCGCGTTCAGCTACTTGTTTGGGTTGGTGGGAACTCTTGTCGCCGTGCCGATGGCGGCAGCCGTCGGGGTTATCGTTCGCTATAGTGTGCGGGCCTACCGGGCGAGTTCGGTTTATACCGGCGACGTGCCTGTTGTCGGAGACGGTAGCGATAAGGTTTGAGACGCTCGACTGAGGGTGAGTAGTGAGTAGTTTGTAGTCTGAAACGAACAGCGATTAGCGATCCGATCTTTATGTCCACGCAACCACAACAGCTGGTCTTCGACCTGCCGCACCGTTCCGCCCTTGAGTTGGAAGACTTTCTTGTCAGCGGTTCCAACCAGGGTGCAATCGATCTGATCGACGGAGCGGTTAGTTGGCCCAATGGAGCCGCGCTGGTTGTCGGACCGGCCGGTTCAGGCAAAAGCCACCTGGCCCATGTCTGGCGGGAAAAGACGCAAGCGGTGCTGCTTGGTGCGGATGTTGCCGATGAGGCGACGGCGCGCGGTGCCGCCGAAGCCGGGGCGGTTGTTGTCGAAGATCTCGACCGGGGCATTGGCGACGAAGCGGCGCTGTTTCATTTGCTGAATATCGCCCGCCAGGGCAAGGCGCTGGTCCTATTCACATCGCAGTTGCCAGCCGGCGATCTGAATATCGCACTACCCGATTTGCGTTCGCGGGTTTGCGCGCTGCCGGTGGCTGAAATCGCAGCGCCGGATGAAGCGTTGCTGCAGGCGGTGCTGGTTAAGCTGTTCAGCGATCGCCAGCTTGGCGTTGAGCCGGGCGTCATCAGTTTTCTGATGGTGCGGATGGAGCGCTCAATGGCGGCGGCCAATGCCATTGTTGCCCAGGTCGACAGGCTGGGGTTGGCGATGCGCCGCAGGGTGACCAAGCAACTCGTGCAAAAAGCGCTCGATAGCCTGCCAAAGGCCGATGCCGGCGAATGAAAAGCCGTGGTGTCAGGTTCTTGGAGGTTTATTATTAGTCCCCATATTCGCTGGAGAGACTGATTTCGGGCAATGTCAATGTTCCCTAGATCGTTCAGATATTTATAACGCTGCAATCAATTTCTGAGAGAACTATATTCAATTCGTCTACCGGTCATAAAAGTTTGGAATAATCGGCCGGTGCTGGATTGATGCTCAATTCTGAAGTCAAGCGACTCAAGGAGAATATAATGTCGGCTGCCAAGCGTCATACGGCGCAATCCAAATCGGCCCGGAAGGCAGCCGAGCGAATTGCAAAGGCGGAACAGGCGCCCGAAGGACCGCAACGCTACTACAACCGTGAACTCTCCTGGTTGCAGTTTAATGCACGCGTGCTGGAGGAAGCCAGCAATACGCGGCATCCGTTGCTGGAGCGGTTGCGCTTTCTTTCCATTTCGGCGTCAAATCTGGATGAGTTCTTCATGGTTCGCGTGGCCGGTATCCAGGGCCAAATCCTCAATGGCGTGACCAGCCTTTCGCAGGATGGTCTGACGCCTGCCCGGCAGCTTGATGAGATCAACAAATTCGTTGCCGGACTGGTTGAGCGCAAACAGGACTGCTGGAATGTGCTGCGGGGTGAATTGAATAAAGCCGGCATTTCGATCGTCGGGCCTGATGATTTGTCGGCGGGCGAACAGGCCTGGATCGAAGAGGAATTCTATAGCCACATCTTTCCGATCCTGACGCCGATCGCGGTCGATCCTTCGCATCCTTTCCCGTTCATCCTCAACAAGGGGCTGACGCTTGCCGTCCTGATGGAGCACGAGGTTTCAGAGCGACGTCAGAACGGACTTGTGCCGATCCCGACACAACTTGATAGGTTCATCACGCTGCAGTCGGAGGACGGTGACAACAACAAGATGCGTTTCATTCCCGTCGAGGATGTGATCGGGATGTACCTGGGCGACCTGTTCCCGCGTTTTACAATTCAGGCGAAGGGGGCGTTTCGGGTTCTTCGTGATAGCGATGTCGAGTTGGAAGAAGAAGCCGAAGATCTGGTGCAGACGTTTGAAAACCTCCTCAAGCGACGGCGGCGCGGTCACGTCATCCGACTTGAAATCGATAAACGAATGGCGCCTGAGCTGAGGGAATTCGTCATTGAAGAATTGAAGGTCGCAAAACCGGGCGTGTTCGTGAAGAAGGGCTTGTTGGGGTTTGCGGATACATCGCAGTTGATCGGGTCTGAGCGGCCTGACTTGTTGTTCAAGCCGTTCAATATCCGCTACCCGGAGCGGGTGCGCGAATATGAGGGGAACATCTTTGCGGCCATCAAGGCGAAGGACTTCGTGGTTCATCACCCCTATGAGTCGTTTGACGTGGTCGTTCAATATCTGCGCCAGGCGGTCAGAGACCCCAACGTTCTGGCGATTAAATGGACGCTTTATCGGACGTCGAAGCAGTCGCCTATTGTCGAGGCGCTGAAAGATGCCGTAGAGGCAGGCAAGACCGTGACGGCGGTTGTCGAATTGAGGGCGCGGTTCGATGAAGCGGCAAATATTCGGTGGGCGCGCGACCTAGAGAATGCGGGCGTGCATGTCGTCTACGGTTTCATCGAACTCAAGACGCATGCCAAGCTGGGCATCATCGTGCGGCGCGAGGGGAGCGATCTGGTGACCTACTCGCACATCGGTACGGGCAATTACCATCCGCAGACGGCCAAGATCTATACCGATTTGTCGCTGTTCACCGACAATGCCGAGATTGCCGGTGACGTGACGCGGATCTTGAATTTCGTCACCGGATACGGGGAGCCTGGCAAGCTGTCGAAGATGGCCGCAAGCCCGAATGGCATCCGGGAGCGTATCGTTGACCATCTGTCGGAAGAGATGGAACACGCGCGCGCGGGCCGGCCGGCGGTGGCGTGGCTGAAGATGAATTCGCTCGTCGATCGGAAAATTATCGAGGCGCTATATGAAGCCAGCCAGGCGGGTGTCGATATCGAGTTGGTCGTGCGGGGGATATGTTGTCTGAGGCCCGGAGTGCCCGGATTGTCGGAGCGTATTCGCGTTAAAAGCGTGATCGGGCGCTTTCTGGAGCATTCGCGGATTTATTGTTTCGGTCAGGGCAAGGGTTTGCCGTCGCCGGAAGCAGCCGTTTATATTTCGTCTGCCGACCTTATGCAGCGCAATCTCGACCGCCGCGTGGAAGCCATGGCGCCGGTTCTCAACGAGACGACGCATGAGCAGGTGCTCAATCAGATCATGGTGGCCAACCTGATGGACAATCAGCAGAGTTGGCGAATTCTGCCTGACGGCAGTTCAGAACGGATCCATCCCGCCGAGGGAGAGGAGCCGTTCAATGCGCATGAGTACTTCATGACCAATCCGAGCCTTTCCGGGCGCGGGGAAGCGGCGCTGAAGGATGGGCCGCCTATCGTGCAGATAATGCCGAAGAAGTAGTGGGTTGGGGCCTTTATTGCTGGAGGCGCTCTTCGCAACTATGCGGGTGTAATTCGCTCAGCGTCCCAATGTAGCTAACGACCAGACCGACGCCGGGGACGCAGACTTCGATGTGGAAGTGAAATTCAGAGCCGATGGCGTGCTCGTAGGAATTGCCGAACGGTGCAAGTACGACCGGCAGCGGTACTCCCAATAAGCTCCAGCGTTCAGGTGTGAAGCTCAACCGGCCTTCGTTTAATTCCAGGCGTAGCTTGAATGCGAACCCTCCGAAGCGTTCCAGGACGCAGTGGCTGCCCGGTGGCCCGGCGGTTTGCAGGATTGTCGCGAATTGTGCCGAGCCGAATTTCCGGGTCCATTTTTCAGATTCGCCAAGCCGTTCGAAAATGACTTCAACGGGAACGCTTGGGGCTGCCTTCGGGAAGCCGAAAAGGTTGGCAATTGCCTGAGCAACGAGGCCGCTGCCCCGCTCGATGCGTGCAGATCCTGTTGCATGGATCGTCGTTTGCAGGTCGTGGATATTTCGCAAGGGAGTGGGAAGACGTTGCCAGTCTTCGCCCAGTGCGCGTTTGAAAAGCGGTTCCGGGGTTGAAGAATTCATGGCAGGAAGCGCTTTTTTTCAGCCTGGGTGGCAATGTAACAGGTGTCGCGCTTGCCAAACCAGCGGTATCGGTTGCGGGCAATCATTTCGTAGGCTTTATCGCGGATGCCTTCGGGGATGATGCGAAACACAGCCATGAGCGACCAGGGAAGGCCGAGGCTGACGAACATGCGGATGGTTCCGGTCGATTTGAAATAGGCGCGGCCGTTTTCGATCAGGACATTGGTTTCGTAGTCGATGGGGTTTAGGCCGTAGTGGTGATAAAGGGCGGCACCCAGATCGGTTTGGGCTGGCAACAGGCGGTAGCGTTCGCTGCGGTCGTGCTTGAGGATGAAGCGGGCCCAGGCTGAGCACATGACGCAGACGCCATCGAAAATGATGATCGGGTTGTCGTCGGGGAAATCAGGGACGGCAGGGTCGTCGCGATAACTGTAGGGCTTGTGCATCGAGGGAACTCTTGGCGCGCACGGGTCGATCATGCGCCGCCATTAATAGTTATCGAGGGCCGGGATCGTAACTGCGCTTTTGTTTCCAGACGTTGAAAAAGTAGGCCAGTTCGTCATCGATTTCAGGTGGCGTGACGATCTGGACGGTGACAATCTGATCGCCGGTCTGACCTGTCTTGGGATTGCGAATGCCTTTGCCTTTGAGACGGAACATGCGGCCCGACGAGGTTCCCTTGGGAAGCGTCAGTTGCACACGGCTGCCGACTGTCGAGACCTCGATCTTGCCGCCAAGAACAGCTTCATCCAGCGTGACGGGAACGTCGGCGTGGATATCGAGGCCGTCGCGTTTGAAGCGTGGGTGGGGGCGAACCTTGATTTCGACCATGGCATCGCCGGGGTCGCCGCCCAGAAGGCCGGTGCCGCCTTTGCCTTTCAGGCGCAGAACCTGGCCATCGCCGGTGCCCTCGGGAACGGCCAGATCGAGGACGCCTCCTTCAGGCATGGTGACGCGCTTCTTGACGCCGGTAACCGATTCGACGAAATCGATCTCCAGGGTGTAGCGGACATCCTGACCGCGCCGGGCAAAGCCGTTGTTGGTGCGTGGGCCACCTGTGCGCGGACCTGACTGGCGGCCGGAATGAGCCCGGAACATCTCGTCGAAAATGCCGCTGAAATCACCGCAGCCACCTCCGCCAAAGCCGGGATGGCCGGCGCCTGCATAGGAATGCTGATAGGTGTGACGGGGTTCTCCGTTGGCATCAATCTGGCCGGTATCGAATTGGCGGCGCTTGGGTGGGTCCCCCAGAATCTCGTAGGCAGCCGAAATGCGTTTGAAGCGCTCGGCTGCGGCCTGGTCTTGCGGATTGAGGTCGGGATGGAGTTCCTTGGCAAGCTTTCTGAAGGCGCTCCGGATTTCGCCGTCATCGGCATTGCGCGCAACGCCCAGAATGGCATAGGGGTCGATCGCGTTCACTGACGGTTCCTTCGACTGATGAGCGGCCCGGACTGGTGTGGAGCCGGGGCAGGCGGTGAATGGTTTTTTAAGTTTGAGCGGATTCGGAACAAAGCATCTATGCCGACGTGCAACCCGGCTCGATTAGCCTGTTAATGATCTACTTGCGATCAGATTGTGGCAAGCCTGCGCTGGTCGGGCTTAAAGTGGGCAATATTTCGCAGGAGGGCCAGGAACCTCCATGTTATCCGACGATGCGGACTTCCGCGTCGCAATCGACGGTTTTGGCCAGACTGCAAAAGCGCCGCCCAAGTCGCGCTCCGTTTAAATTGGCGTGGGCTTTAGGGATCGACCAGACGAGAGTGCCATCTTCATAAGATAGAGTCGTGTTGAGGATGATGTCCGGCATCCCGATCGAGAGCATGTGGGCCGCCCTGACGGCGGTGCCGACAATCAGGGCGCGATTGAGGTGTTGCTTACCGGATGCTTTTCGCAGGCGCGTTGAAAGATTATCGCCCTTGGCGTCGCCACGGCCGACGTGGCGGAAATAGATCGACAGCGCGAGGAAGATCCGCCCGGGGTGATCGATACCGCTGAGGGCGGAATGGGCAATGGCGTCCAGGCTTTGCTCGCCTCGATAATCAGGGTGGGCGCGCCAGCCAATATCCGAGATGAGGCAGGCGGCGTGGCGCAACCGGCGCTGATGCGGGGTTTCTGCCAGATCCGGGTGGTCGAACAGCATGTCGGTCCACTTGCACAACTCGTGAGCATGGGCAGCCGAGCGGGCATAAAGGTTCGCGAGGCGGTCGCAATAACTCAGGAGCGGATCTTTGGCGCGTTCTTCGTCGCTCAGCAGCGAATAAACAATGCCCTCGCGCACGCCGAATACGGAGAATTGGACGACCTTGGGCTTCATCCGGGTCAACAGGCGTTGCATGAGAATGGCACCATATGGGACCACCTCACGGCGCTGCTTGGAGACGAGTGAGGCGCCGGTAAAATCCGTCAAGCGCTTCGATTTGCGAATCTTGTCGGCAAACTTGATGGCCTCATCGGTGTCCAGGTCGTATTCGTGCATAACATTCAGGGGGTAGTCGGACTCGGCCATGTGCATCTTGGCGAAGGCGCGCCAGGTACCACCGATGGCGTAAAAGGTGCGGTTGCGGCCGTCTTTCAGCCAGTCGAGGCGGCTTAGTGCTTCGTCGATGATGGCGGCAGCGTCTTCGACATTGCTGCCGGTGTTTTCGATCAGCCTCAGTCCGCCAAGAGGTAGCGTTACAGCGTTGCGAATACGGCCGTCCTTGATGTCGACCAGTTCGATGCTGCCGCCGCCCAGGTCGGCGGCGATACCGTCGGGGTTGGTGACGCCCATCATGACGCCTTGTGCGGCGACGGTTGCCTCTTCCTGGCCGGTCAGGACATGCACGCGCACGTTCAGGATCTGCTCGGCCTTTTTGATGAAAGCGCTGCCGTCCCTGGCGTCGCGAGCTGCCGCGGTGGCGATGACTTTAAGTGTTGAGACATTGAGAACATCGGCAATCGCACGAAAACGCTTCAGGGCCCCCAGGGCACAGGTCGTCGCTTCGGGCCCCAGAACGCCGGTGGAGGCCAGATTGCGGCCAAGACCGCACAGTTCCTTTTCATTGAAAATGGGGGTGGGAGCCCGAAACGGACCCTCGTAGACGACGAGGCGGACAGAATTGGAGCCGATGTCGATGACGCCGACAGGGCGGGGCCTGGTCCATGGGGCTAGTTCGACGTTGTCGGAATGCCGTGTGAATATCATGGCGATTCGTCTCCATCAGCCGTTGGCCGTTTTAGTGCCGTCCGATTCCGCTAGCCGCCAGACATTCGCAGTGGCAAGTGTTGCTGTCTGCAATGCCCGATGTTGCGGCCCTCAAGGCTTACCTCTGGGGACTTTCACCGCAATGGCCATAGGATGCACTAACATGAGCTTTCATGGGCATTGCAACTCGACTTCCGGATGCGGGCTGGGTTTTTCCGCTATTTCGATCGCTGGTCGATGATTTTGGTTAACCGGCGTACCGCAAATGCCACCGCGCAGATGTCGTTTGATCGAGCGGGGGGGAATGATTGTTGCGGGGAACCGGGGCGCTGAAGGACCGGTGTTCTTCAGTTGACGTGAATGAGGTAATTTGCTCTCGTTATTCCACGCTTTTCGAGAATTTATTTTAGGTTGCGGCGAATTGGTTCGCGGAATTGAAAAAATATGCTGCACGCGCTATTTGTAGTGTAACTCAATATTAACGGTGTGGTTTGCGCGATGTTTGAAGAACTCGGACTCGAAGGTTGGACGCCGCTTGCGGCCTCTGTTGTGCTTGGGCTGATGATTGGCGGATTATTTGGTGTGCTGGCGCAGCGCTCAAGGTTTTGCCTGCGTCGGGGGCTGGTCGGTTCGGATGCCGAGCGGTCATCAGCGCTGGGCGTGTGGTTGATGGCGCTGGCCGTTGCGGTGGCCGGCACGACGGCGATCGTTGAGTATGGGTTCGTTGATCTTTCCGCAACCCGATTCCAGAGCCAGAGTCTGCCGCTTGTAGCAATACTGCTGGGCGGTTTGCTGTTCGGCATCGGTATGGTTTTGACGCGCGGGTGTACCTCCCGGCTAACGGTGTTGGCGGGGACGGGGAACCTGCGGGCGGTTCTGACTTTATTGGTTTTTGCCATCGCTGCTCATGCGACGCTGAAAGGCGTTCTGGCGCCGGCCAGGACGTGGCTTGGCGGAATGACAGTCGATTTGCAGGGCCCTGGAACGCTGGCGGCGCTGGCTGGTAGTGCCATTATTCCTGCTGCGATCGTTGCAGCGGTTTTGGTTTTCGTTGCCATCAGATCGCGGGCGGGGATCGGCGACCTGGTGATGGGTGCCTTGATTGGTGTACTGGTGCCGCTTGGCTGGATTGGCACCGGCTATCTTCTTGCCGACGAGTTCGACCCGATTACACTTGAAAGCCTGGCGTTCACGTCGGCTGCCAGCGACACGCTGTTTTGGACCGTTGCAGGTACGGCAATCGCGCCGGGGTTTGGCGTCGGGGTTTTGGGCGGCACGGTTCTGGGAGCATTGCTGGCTTCTGTCGCGTTTGGCGAATTCTCGGTTGTCGGCTTCACCAAGGACACGCCAACGGGGAACTATATCGTCGGCGGCGTCTTGATGGGCGTTGGCGGTGTTCTGGCTGGCGGGTGCACCATTGGTGCGGGACTTACGGGAGTTTCCGCATTGGGCATTTCGGCGATCCTGGCGCTGCTTGCGATCGTTGCCGGTGGGCTGTTGGCTGGAACCGTCATCGAGCGGCGGGCCGGAATCACTGCGGGGCTGGTGCCCGCCGAGTAAGCCGTGGTGGCCGGCTAATCACCGCAATTGATAAAAGGGGGCTGCGATTGCGGCCTCCTTTTTCGTTGGGGCTGTCGATGTGGACGTGCAGATATCCGCAGTTGCCATTTTCAATTATGTTGGCGAAGACTGTCGCGCTTATGCGTAATCCAACGAAGTGGACGCAGCCGAGAACAGTACGAAGCGTCCTGTGCGGCGCCTCTTAGGAGAACGGGTCAAACATGCACCGCGTAGGGATCATTCCATTCGATATCCAGGGTGATGCTATCGCCTTGTTGTTTGTTACATCGCAAACGCGCGGCCGGTGGATTCTACCGAAGGGCCGCATTAAGTCGGGCGAGACCCATGTGCAGGCCGGGCATCGGGAGGGTTTTGAAGAAGCAGGCGTAAAAGGCGTGTTGCTTGAGGACTTTCCTTTCACGGTTGTAATCGGAAAGCAGTCGGCAACCGGGGTGCAAAAAGTACCTGTGACCTACTACCCCTATCTTGTGCAGGAGCAGGCTGACGAATGGCCGGAAAAGGAGCGCCGTCAGCGCCATTGGGCGCTAATCGAGAAGGCTTCAAAAGTGGCCCATCGGGACGACTACCTGGGGCTCATTCGACAGTTTAGTGATTTGGGGCCGTGGATCATAGAAGCTGCAAGGCTGCATAAATCGCAGCAGCAAGAGCAGCAGACGCTGGCACAGTAATCACCCAGGCTGCGGCTATTGAGAGCACGAAATTCCTGCGAACCAAACGACGGGTTCCGCGGACGTTGCGGCTCTCGAAGGCGTCTTGAGCGGTGGCGTTCAGCTTATGGCCCGGTCGTAATTTGCGCCGATTGGGGTTTTCGGCGAATTCACGCAGGAAGCCGACTCCAAATACCGCTCCAACGGCAATGTGGGTCGAGCTGACCGGCAATCCAAGGTTGGTTGCGATAAGGACAGTGATTGCCGCCGACAGGGCAATGCAGTAGGCGCGCGGGGAGTTGAGCCGGGTAATCTTCTGTCCGACGACGGTGATCAGCTTGGGGCCGAATAGCCCGAGGCCGAGTGCTATGCCGAATGCACCAACCACCATCACCCAGAGTGGGATAGAGACCTTGCTGGCAATCGCAGCATCCGGGCCGATTGTCGAAACGATAGCGGCGAGCGGACCGACGGCATTCGCGACATCGTTTGTGCCATGGGCAAAGGACAGCAGGGCGGCGCCGATGATCAGCGGCACGTCGAACAATCCGTAGATGTCTTTCTTTCGGTTTTTAAGGCCCTGGACGGCCTTGGCGACGTGCTGGTGGCCAAGGCCCCAGGCAATTGCAAATGCTGCGCTGGAGACCAGTACCACCTCCAGGCCGGAGGGTTGCCAAATGCGTTTCAATCCCTTGAGGGCCATGTATCCGCCGATCACCCAGATCGACCCGCGCCACTCTCCTGCTGGACCTGGGACTGCCTGAAAGCGATCCGCCGCAAGTCATTGACGTAGCGGTGTTCTGGATTTTTCGCTTCGTCGCTCATCCGGGGGGCTTCCGTTCCGATTGGTTCGTTGCCAAGGCATGGCCCCGAATCAACAGCGGAGTCGGGTGCGCGCTAAACGTTGTCTTGGCACAATTGGCCCGTGGCGTATTGCTCGGACAGTGTCTTTCCCTAAGTTTTTTCGCTGGTTGGTCCGTTCACACCGGCATAACGACCACGTCGCCGTCTTTCAAAGTCAGTGCGATTTCGCCGCGCTTGAGGCTTAACGCGTCGGCACCGAACAACTCCTTGCGCCAGCCTTTGAGGGCGGGGACATCTGGTTGGGAGTGGCGCGCGAGGGCGTCGAGGTCGGAGGCATCCGCGATCATGCGGGGGGCGACGCCGTGGCGGGCGGCTGCCGATTTCAGAAGGACCTTCAACAGTTCCAGAGTAGCGGTTGCTTCGGCGGAAAGCGGCTGGCCCTGGCGCAATTGCGGAACGTCGGCCATATCGCGCTGCTGTCCTTGGGCGACGGCGGCGACGATTTCCTTGCCCTTGGCGGAGCGGGCGAAACCGTCGGGCACAGAGCGCAGGCTTCCCAGGTCGGCAGTGGAGCGGGGGGCGTTGTTGGCGATGTCATAGAGGGCGTCGTCGCGGATAATGCGCTGGCGGGGGACGTTTTGCTTTTGGGCTGAGCGTTCGCGCCAGGCGGCAAGCGACATCAGGACGGCCATGGCCTTGCGGTTCCTGACCTTCGACTTGAGGCGCTGCCAGGCGGTTTCGGGCGTTTGAATGTAGGTTTCGGGCGCGGTCAGGGTTGCCATTTCCTCGTCAAGCCATGGCGCGCGGCCCGACTTTTCGAGTTCGGCCTTGAGGTGCCGGTAGACATCGCGAAGGTGGGTCACGTCGCCGATGGCGTAATCGAGCTGCTTGCTTGTCAGGGGACGTTTCGACCAATCGGTAAAGCGGGACGATTTGTCGAGTTGGGCGCCAGTGATGGACTTAACCAGGTTGACGTAGCTGATCTGGTCGCCGAAGCCGCAGACCATGGCGGCGACCTGGGTGTCGAATACCGGTGTTGGGATAAGACCGCCCTCGATGTGGAAAATCTCCAGGTCCTGGCGGGCGGCGTGGAACACCTTGACCTTGTCAGAGGCGGCCATCAGGTCCCAGAACGGCTTTAAATCGAGGCTGGGCGCCATCGGATCGATAATTGCCGACGTGTCGGGGCCGGCAATCTGGATCAGGCACAGGTTGGGCCAATAGGTGTGCTCGCGCATGAACTCGGTATCAACCGTCAGGAAATCGGCGGTTGAAAGCTCGCGGCACAGGTTTTCAAGGTCGGGGGTCGTTGTGATTGGTGTCATGGCGGGCGGCTATAGCGCATTCTTGGGGCCAGGGCTATTACCGGGTGGTTGGAGCCTTCGACAGCGCTTAGCGGTATTGAGCTGGCGTCTTGACATATTACAGGCCTCATGCGCTTTTCCGGCCTTGATTCAAGATCTCTATTGAAAACACCACATTCGAGGCAAAACCGATCATGGCCAAAGTGGACGGCACCGGCGCTGGTGCGGACATGCACCGCTATCGCTCACACACCTGCGAGGCCTTGCGTGCCAGCGATATCGGCAACGAAGTGCGGCTTTCTGGCTGGGTGCATCGCGTGCGCGACCACGGCGGCGTGCTGTTCATTGATTTGCGCGACCATTACGGCCTGACGCAGGTGGTGGCCGATCCCGATAGCCCCGCCTTCAAAATGGCCGAGCAGGTGCGCTCGGAGTGGGTGATCAAGGTCGATGGCAAAGTGCGTGAGCGCCTGGAAGGGACGACCAACGCTGAGCTTGCGACAGGTGAGATTGAGATCTTTGCTGCCCAGATCGAGGTGTTGTCGAAGGCCGAGGAGCTTCCTGTTCCCGTCTTTGGCGAGCCGGATTACCCAGAAGACATGCGGCTGACCTATCGCTTCCTCGATCTGCGCCGCGAGACGCTGCACGCCAACATCATGAAGCGGATGGCGGTGATCCGCTCTATGCGCCGGCGGATGGAAGATGCGGATTTCTCAGAATTCGCAACGCCGATCCTGACGGCCTCGTCGCCGGAAGGTGCGCGCGACTTCCTGGTGCCGTCGCGATTGCATGAGGGTAAGTTCTACGCGCTGCCGCAGGCGCCGCAGATTTATAAGCAACTGCTGATGGTGTCGGGGTTCGACAAGTATTTCCAGATCGCGCCGTGCTTCCGCGATGAAGATCCGCGTGCCGACCGGCTGCCTGGCGAATTCTACCAGCTCGACGTGGAGTTGAGTTTCGTCACCCAGGAAGACATCTTCCAGACGATGGAACCGATTACGCGCGAGATATTTGCCGAGTTTGCCGATGGCAAGCCGGTGTCGGAGACGTTCAAGCGCATTCCTTATGACGAGGCGATTGCCAAGTACGGCACCGACAAGCCCGACCTGCGCAACCCGATCGAGATGCAGGATGTGACCGAGCATTTCCGCGGTTCTGACTTCAAGGTCTTCGCAGGCATGATCGAGAAGGACCCCAAGGTCCGGGTCTGGGCCATTCCTGCGCCGAAGGGCGGCTCACGAGCCTTCTGCGACCGAATGGACAAATGGGCGCGGACCGAGGGGCAGAAGGGGCTGGGGTACATCTTCTTCCGCGATGGTGAAGGGGCCGGTCCGATCGGCAAGAACATCGGTCCGGAGCGCGTTGCAGCGATCCGCGAACAGCTCGGCCTCAATGACGGGGATGCTGTGTTCTTTGCCGCCGGCGATCCGCGCAACTTCCACAAATTCGCAGGCGATGCGCGCGACCGGGCTGGTCGGGAATTGAAGCTGTTGGACGAAGACCGGTTCGAATTGTGCTGGATCGTCGACTTCCCGATGTATGAATGGAACGAAGACAACAAGGCCATCGAGTTTTCGCACAACCCGTTCTCGATGCCGCAGGGCGGGCTTGAAGCGCTTGATGCCGCCAAGAGCGATGACGATCTGCTGGCGCTGAAAGCCTGGCAGTACGATCTGGTTTGCAACGGTTCGGAAATTGCCTCAGGCTCCATCCGTAACCACCTGCCTGAAAGCATGGTCAAGGCGTTTGGGCATGCAGGGCTTGACGAAGAGGTGGTGAAGGAGCGGTTCGGCGGACTTTATCGAGCGTTTCAGTATGGCCCGCCGCCGCATGGCGGGATGGCGCTTGGAATCGACCGTATCGTCATGCTGCTTGTTAATGCCGCCAACCTGCGTGAAGTCTCGCTGTTCCCGATGAACCAGCAGGCGCAGGACCTGCTGATGAATTCGCCTGCCGAAGCCAGTCCCTCCCAACTTCGCGAATTGTCGCTGCGCGTCGTTGGCGAGGCAGCGAAGAAGGGGTAGTCCGCCTTTCTCACAATGAGGGGCGGGCGCCACGCAGGTCCAAATGGCTGATGGGCAATACGAGAATTGCCGATTGCCTCCGGGGCATTGGTGCCTTGTTTTGCGTATGGACAGTTCACGCCCAATCGCATTGCTGTGACCTGTTCCTTCGGGAACAACGTTGTCTCAATGATGAGCACAAAGTTGATCCAGGGGAGTGCTGAATTCGGTGACCCTGCCGGGCTGGCTGAGAGGACGCAACATGGAGCAGGTTGAGGCGGACGCATTCGTCCCGGCGTCGGTTGCGCCCGGACCTGACAATCCGAGCGCGTGGCGTTTTCTATCGGCGATGGCCCGCGATCCGCTGAGTGCGATTCCTGCTTCGGCCTATCGTGAGCGCGTCACTTCAATGACGATCATGGGCAAGCGCGTCGGCGTGATTTGCGACCCTGAAATCATCCACGAAATGCTGGTTCGCCGTGTGGACGACTTTCCCAAATCCGAAATCGATACCCGGGTTTTCAGTCCGGTCCTTGGGGCGGGGTTGCTGACAGCCCAAGGGGCAGATTGGCGCTGGAAAAGACGCCTGGCTGCGCCCTACTTCGCGCCCGCGCATCTGGATCGTTGCGTACCCGACATGGTTCGGCCGTTTGAGAGCCTGGCTGAAAGGTGGAGCCGATCGGCTGAGGGCGGGTGCGTGGAGGTTTCCGCCCAGATGACGCAAGCAACGTTCGATGTCATCAGCGCGACACTGTTCACCGATCAGCAGGAGATCGACTTCAAGGTTCTGTCGGGGGCAATTGATGATTACCTGACGCCGATCTCCTGGGTGATCGGGTTGGCCTCGTTGAAACTGCCACCATGGCTACCGCATCCAGGACGCCGGCAACTGCGACGGGCGGGTCGGGCCATGCGCGCTTCTGTTGGTGATTTGATTGCTGTACGGCGGCGCTGTGGCGTGCGGGCGAAAGACATCTGCGGCGACCTGATGGCGGCGCGAGATCCTGAAACGGACCGTGTGTTGAGCGATGAGGATCTGGTCGACATGCTGCTGACGCTGATTGCAGCGGGCCATGAGACTTCGGCGAACGCATTGACGTGGGCGCTTTACTGCCTGGCGCTATCTGTCGACTTGCAGGAGGAGTTGGCTGCCGAGGTTAAAAGTGTTGCTGGCAGGTGTGGGATCGAAGGCCGGGACATTGACGGGCTGGTCAAGATCGAGGCGTTTCTCAAGGAGGTGATGAGGCTGTTTCCGCCGGCTCCGCTGATGGCGCGCCAGACTCGCAGCCGGGAGGTGCTGGGTGGCATCGAATTTGACCGGGGGGCAATGTTGTTCATTCCGCTTTATGCGCTGCACCGGAACGAAAGACTGTGGGATCACCCGCAGCAGTTTCGCATCGCGCGTTTTCTGCGTGGCAATGGCCACAGCACCAGCGAAGGCAACGGTATATCGAGGACGGCTTATATGCCATTCGGTGCGGGCCCGCGTGTGTGTCTGGGGGCTGCATTCGCGATGCGCGAAATGAAGGTGGGAATCGCGGCCCTGGTTCGCCGGGTTCGGTTTGCAGTGAGTGATGAAACCGTGGTCGATCCAGTGCAAAGAGTTACACTGCGTCCCCGCAACGGTCTGAAGCTGAAGATTATGCCGGTGTGAATTACCGGCATCGGGCGGTATGTTGTCGGGCGATAGTTCGATGTGCGGAACTCGTTAAGATCTGCAGTTCAGGGGGTGGGAAATCGCGATGGACCTGTTGGAGAAGTGGGCGCGTTGGCTCGATGGCCTGGTCCCGCGCGGGCACTGGCACGACAAGATCTATTCGTATTGTGAGCGTGGTGGGGATGGCAGCTTTTGGGCCGAACCGTTTAACGCATGGTCGAATGGTGCGTTTCATCTGGCGGCGTTGGCGGCTCTGGTCTTGTGGTTCGTGGTGCCAGCTCAGCGGCGCAGTTATTTCGATCTCGTCCTGATTTTATTGGTGTTCATTATCGGCACCGGCAGCTTTCTGTTTCACACGTTGGCAACGCGCTGGGCGGCGATTGCCGATGTGGCGCCGATCACGACATTCATGCTGGTCTATGTCGCCTACGCCTTGAAGCGCTTTGTTGGGGCCGGGTGGATTATAACGATTATCGGCGTTGTGCTGTTTTTCTTTGCGCTTCGAGAGGCTGCCGGGATGCGGTCTGAATTTGGCAATTCGGTTGCCTATGTGCCGGCACTTGGTGCGCTGCTGCTGGTGGGGGCGGTGTTAGGTTTTATGCGCCATCCGGCTTGGCCATATGTCTTTTGCGGCGGGTTGATTTTTGCTGTTTCGCTGGCGCTGCGGACTTACGACAAGGCGTGGTGCGATCGAACAGAGTTTTTCGATTTCGGCCATGTTGGCACGCATCTGTGGTGGCACATTCTCAATGCTCTGCTGTTGTATCTGTTGTTGCAGGCGGCAATTCTGCATGGCCGGGGCAGGGCCAAGCGAACGATTGCATGAGGCGCGCGAATTTTGCATAACACGGCAGTCTGTGGCGAAGTTGGGCAGTGCCTACCGGACCTGCGAATAAGCGGACATGGTGGAATTGGTATACACAACAGACTTAAAATCTGTCGAGCCTAGCTCATCCGGGTTCAAGTCCCGGTGTCCGCACCATTTTTGATCTCACGCGCTGGTCGCGCTCCGATGGGGCGGGCTGTTCGCCCGGCGATGCAGTCGCATCGCCAAAGGCGATGGAAGCGTCCAATCAATCTTCATCCGTCCGCAGCATTTTGTTTGGTCCACATTTCCTAAAGTCATGTGGAGCGGTTTTGGTTTGGCCAACACTTCCTTTGTTCAACACTGCGCAAGCTTATGTTGACGACCTAAAGCCGAGTACCTCCTGAGATTCGTCGCAGATGCTGATCCGTCAGCCAAATGACTTATCGCGACGATCCATACTCGTCAGTAGAACAAGGCTGACGTGGCCCTCTCTGCGGTACAGAACGGGCGGCTCAGAGAAGGCCAGCTGGCATCATGAAACGAACTAAACACGAGATGGCCGTGGCAGGTCCCTCAACTCGATCGTTGCAGGCCGTCTTTGCAGAGGAAGCCGTCATCGCACCACGCGACTGAGTAGCAACGTCGAAGCGGGAGTGCTATGACCGCCCTCAATTCAGTAGCAGCAATTCAATCGTCGTATTTTTTCCATGTCCTATTTTGCGCATTCCGGACTTAAGACTGATAAAAGCGACTGGCAACGGCTCGATGATCACGCGGTCAAAGTGGCGCGGTTGGCTGCTGAATTCGCAGCCCCGATGGGGCTGGAACGCGCCGCCCATCTTGCTGGTCTCCTGCACGATCTGGGTAAATACACCCCCGCCTTTCAGGCGCGCTTGCACGGAGCCGACAAAGCCGTTGATCATTCGACGGCTGGGGCTGCCGAAGTCGCTGATCTGGTGGCGCGGACACCGCAAGATGCACTGATGGGTCAACTCATCGCCTACGGTATCCTGGGCCATCATGCCGGCCTCCCTGACTGCTTGGGACCAAGAGGCTACGAAGAGCGGATTGCGGGATACCGTGGGGACGCTGAGCGGGCAATTGATCCGGTCTGGCGTGCCGAGCTTCGCGCCGATGGCACTGGACTCTTTCCAACCAACTTTCGTGAGAATCGAGAGCACGTGCATTTCCAGTTCGCGGTCATGGCGCGGATGGTGTTCTCCTGTCTGGTCGATGCGGATTTCAAGGACACGGAAGCGTTTTACAGCAAGGTCGAAGGCTTCAAGAAGCACCGCGACTGGCCGAGTTTGAGTAACCTCCTGCCTCCGCTACTGTCCCGGTTTGAGGCTCACCTGGCGGGCCTTGGCGTGAGTGACGGTCCAATCAACCGACTTCGGTCCGAGGTTCTCGAGCATGTTCGCGCCAAAGCCGTCGAGGCACCAGGGTTGTTCACGCTGACTGTTCCGACGGGCGGAGGCAAAACACTTGCCTCCCTTGGTTTCGCGCTCGATCACGCCAAGGCTCATGGTCACCGTCGCATCATCTATGCGATTCCCTTCACCTCGATCATCGATCAGACAGCGCAGGTCTTCCGCGAGGTGTTGGGGGATGACATCATCTTGGAACATCATTCGGCAATCGATGAGGAGGCCGAGAGCGATCGGACTGATCGGACAAGCAGAGATAAACTCAAACTCGCGATGGAGGATTGGGCTGCTCCCATCGTTGTGACGACCAACGTGCAGTTCTTCGAAAGCCTTTTTGCTGCGCGAACGTCGCGGGCCCGCAAACTACACAACATCGCCGGCAGCATAATCGTCCTCGACGAGGCGCAGACGATCCCAAGGCCGTTGCTCATCCCCTGCCTACGCGTGCTCGACGAATTGGCGCTGAACTATGGATGCAGCATAGTTTTGTGCACGGCGACGCAGCCGGCGGTCGATAAGAACCGGCTCACCGGAGGACTGCCGCTTGAGGGGCGAGAGTTGGCGCCGGAGCCAAAGCGTTTGTCGCAACACCTGCGCCGCGCCCGAATTGAACGGGTGGGGGAGCGGAGCAATGAAGATTTGATCGCGGAGTTGCGCGACGTTCCGCAGGCGCTCGTCATCGTCAACAGCCGCAAGCATGCGTTCGAACTCTACAAGGAGGCGGTGGCTTCAGGTCTTGATGGCGTTATCCACTTGACCACGCGCCAGTGCGCCGCCCACCGCCGCATAATCCTTGAAGACGTGCGCGGCCGGTTGAAGCCGGAGAGGGGAGACGCGTGCCGCGTCATTGCAACGAGCCTGATCGAAGCGGGAGTCGATGTCGATTTCCCGCGGGTGTGGCGAGCGGAAGCCGGGCTCGATCAGGTCATTCAGGCAGCGGGGCGCTGCAACCGCGAAGGTCTGCGCGAGGTCTCGAAAAGTCTTGTCACGGTGTTCTCGGCACCTGACTATCCGCCACCGTCTGAGATCAAGGGGTTGATCGGCGACATGTTGCGCACGGCTGATGGTGAGACCGACTTAATGTCGCTGGAGGCAATCGAGCGGTATTTCAGCGAGGTCTATTGGCGAGTCGGGGCCGGTCTTGACGGCAAGAAGATCCTTGAAAAGTTCTCCATGAGCCGGCGGGGAGCCGAGTTCGAATTCCGTAAAGCGGCGCAAGAATTTCGCATGATCGAGAGTACCATGGTGTCGGTTGTCATTCCATTCGATGAGGCGGCCGAGAAAGCCGTGGACCAAATGGCGTTGACTGATATTCCGTCTGGCTATCTAGCGCGCAAGTTGCAAACCTATCTCGTGCAGGTGCCGCCCAGGGCGCGCGACCTGTTGCGGTCGAATGGACACGTCGCGTTCGCTTGCCCGGAACTGAGGGGCGATCAGTTCGCAGTCCTTCAGACGCCGAGCCTCTATTGCAAGGACGATGTCGGATTGGTTTGGGAGAATGCCGATTATCTGAGCGTCGAGAGCCTGATTATTTGACGAATTCTACGGCGGGCCGATTGAACGACCCGCCGTGCCACCTAAGCATTATCGCATCGCAAAAACAGTTTCGATCCACGCGCCCGCGAGAGGCGCGACAGTCGGCTCAACACCGCTAGTCATATGGGCTCGAGATCGAGTTCGAACTCGATCCTCAGGGGCCCAATCCTGATCCTAAACGCATAGGTTCTTCGCCGCATGTTGATCTCCATCGCTTGACCGTGGAAGCAGCGTATGTCACACAATAGCTAGAATGTCTACACATAGCATATCGCTTCGCTCAAACAGAAGGAAGAAATATTGCCTTACGGAATTCGATTGAAGGTCTGGGGCGATCATGCCTGCTGGACCAGACCGGAGATGAAGGTCGAGCGGGTCAGCTATGATGTAATGACACCTTCGGCGGCCCGAGGCATCCTGGAGGCCATCCACTGGAAGCCTGCCATCCGTTGGGTGATCGACGAAATCCACGTCCTCGCGCCGATCCGCTTTCAGTCGATCCGGCGCAACGAGGTCGGCAGCAAGATTTCCGCAAGCAAGGCCAAGAGTGCAATGAAGCGGGGCGATGTCGGCGGTTTGCAACTGCTTGTCGACGACGACCGCCAACAGCGCGCGGCGACAGTTCTGGTAAAGCCGGCATATGTGATCGTCGCGCACTTTGAACTCACCGCGAAGGCGGGTGAGGGTGATAACGACGGCAAGCATCTCGACTGTTTCAATCGGCGGGCGACGAGAGGGCAGTGCTTCCATCAGCCCTGCCTTGGCACGCGTGAGTTTGTAGCAAACTTTGAATTGATCCCACCGGACGCGTCGATGCCGCAGACCATCGATGAGACGCGAGATCTCGGCTTCATGCTGTGGGATATCGATCATCAGGCCACTGGCAGGCCGTCTATGTTCTTCCGCGCTCAATTGCAGAACGGTGTCGTAAAGGTGCCGCCGCCGGGGTCGCCGGAGATCTGCCGATGAGTATTCTTGCATCGCTGGTGCGGGCGTATGATCGGTTGCCGGATGCACCCGCCATCGGTTACTCGGCCGAGAAGATAGGCTTCCTCATCTCGCTCAGCCGTGACGGCACTGTCGCCAACGTCGTCGATATGCGCAGCGGTGAGGGGAAGAAGAAATCGCCAGCACTGGTGATGGTTCCGCAACCGGAAAAGCGAACGGTGGCGATTGCTCCAAACTTTCTGTGGGACAAGACGTCTTACGCTCTTGGTGTGACAGCCGGTGAAGGAAAGCGACTGGCAGACGAACATGCGGCGTTTGTGAAGCGGCACCTTGATACTCTTAATGGAGAAACCGACGACGGCCTGTCGGCTTTCAGGGTGTTCCTCGAAAACTGGTCTCCCGAACAGTTCACGGCACCACTGTGGCATGACGACATGAAGGATCAGAACGTCGCGTTCTGTCTTGAGGAAGATCGGTTGAGCAGGGTTATGCTGCATGACCGTCCTGCGGCCAAGGAACTTTGGGGCCGACTCTCGTCGCAGCATGAGACGACCGAGCAGGTCTGTCTGGTAACTGGTGAGTCTGGACCGGTCGCTCGCCTGCATCCTTCCATCAAGGGCGTGTGGGGCGGGCAATCCTCAGGCGCCGCTATCGTCTCATTCAACCTCGACGCTTTTGAATCTTATGGTCACGAGCAGGGCGATAACGCACCCGTCTCGGAGACCTCTGCCTTCCAGTATACGACGACGCTTAATCGTTTCCTCCAACGAGACAGCGGGCATCGCGTCCAGATCGGTGATGCCTCGACGGTTTTCTGGGCCGATGACTCTGACCCGGAAGTGTCGGTGGAGGCCGAGAGCCTTTTTATGCAGTGGGTGCACCCGGGCAACGACGACGCCTCTGTAACGAAGCGGGTTGCCGAAAAGCTTAGAGCAATCCACGATGGTCGCCCTCTCAGTGATATCGACGACAAGTTGGATGGCGTGCGTTTCCACGTCCTCGGCCTCTCCCCAAACGCCGCGCGTATCTCGATCCGGTTCTATTTCGAGGACAACTTCGGCACGCTGGCTGCCAACTA
The DNA here is from genome assembly GCA_022600345.1 of Alphaproteobacteria bacterium. Classification (GTDB taxonomy): domain Bacteria; phylum Pseudomonadota; class Alphaproteobacteria; order Rhizobiales; family Hyphomicrobiaceae; genus Filomicrobium. The sequence goes on from JAHZKP010000140.1 coordinate 51,702, forward strand.
CCAGCGGTATCTGCAGGACATGAAGCTGGAGCCGCCTCCGAAAGACGCCAATGCGCCGCTGTGGCGATACCTGATCGAACTGGCTGTTCTAGGCAAGCGAGAGAATATTCCGCCAAACCTCGCAGGTGACTGGATGCGGGCGATCCTGTCTGGATCGACCTACCCCCTGACGCTTCTGTCGACAATTCTTTTGCGCATCCGCTCGGATGGCGCAGTGAATGCACTGCGCGTCTCGGTATTGCGCGCTGTACTCATTCGCAACTTCAAAATGGCCAAGGAGGCACCTGTGGCGCTGGACGTGGAAAATCGAAATAGGGGCTATTTGCTAGGGAGGCTTTTTGCCGTCTACGAGCAGGTGCAAATGGCGGCACTCGGAAATGTGAACGCTTCGGTAAAGGACAAGTTCTATGGCTCGGCATCGGCCCAGCCCCGTAAAGTTTTCGCCTTGCTGGAGACCGGCTCGGCCAACCACCTGGCAAAGCTTGGCAAACAAAAGCCCGGTTACAAGGTCGTGCTTGAGCGCACCAAGACCGCGATCATGGACATTATGGAACCGTCAGCCGATCCGTTTCCTGCCTCGCTTTCCGCTGAGGAGCAGGCGCTATTCGGTCTGGGTTACTACCATCAACGCAGCGAATTTTTCCGCAAATCAACTGATACGCCTGAGCCCAAGGAGGCTGTTGAATGAACGCGATTTCCAACCGCTACGATTTTCTACTTGTTTTCGATGTTGCAAACGGAAACCCAAACGGGGACCCCGATGCTGGCAACCTGCCGCGCCTCGATCCGGAAACGAACAAGGGCCTTGTTACCGATGTCTGCCTGAAGCGTAAAATTCGAAACTTCGCCGAGCTCGCCAAGAGCGGTGAAGAAGGCTTCCATATCTACGTCCAAGAAGGTGCTATCCTCAACGAAAAGCATCGCGAGGCCTACAAGGCGCTGAGTCCGGACGACACGAAAGTGCAAAAGGCCGCCAAGCTCAATCCCAAGGACGACGACGAGGCGAAGAAGCTACGCGAATTCATGTGCCAGAACTTCTTTGACGTGCGCACGTTCGGCGCGGTCATGTCGACGGGTATTAATTGCGGGCAGGTCAAAGGGCCAGTTCAGATGACGTTCGCCAACTCGGTTGAGCCGATCATGCCGCTCGAAATCTCAATCACGCGCATGGCGGCAACCAACGAGGCTGAAAAAAAGAAGCGCGCCGAGGGGGAAGTGGAAGGCGTTGAGCGAATTGACAACCGAACGATGGGCCGCAAGCATATCGTGCCGTATGGTCTTTATGTCGCCAAAGGCTTTATCTCTGCGAAGTTTGCCGAGCGCACCGGGTTCTCTGAAACCGATCTCGAATTCTTCTTCGATGCGCTTGGTAATATGTTCGAGCATGATCGCTCGGCTGCGCGCGGTGAGATGGCGACCCGAAAGTTGATCGTCTTCAAGCACGACAATGCGCTTGGCAACGCTCCGGCACATACTCTGTTTGACCGTGTCAAGATTCACCGGCAGATTGGCGGCGAAGTCCGTGAAATCGATGGCCGCTTGGATAATTATCCGCCTGCCCGCCAATTCACCGACTACGCAATTACGATCGATCGCGACGGTCTTCCCGATGGTGTCGAGATCATTGAAAAATTGTAGGCGAGGCGGTCGGCATGCCCGAAGTTTTGCCAAGTCACCAGATGACCGTGAGGGGTGAACCCATCCCCCTCTCGGCGCTGCAGCATGCGATCTACTGCTTGCGTCAGGCAGCACTCATTCATGTGGAGCGGTTGTGGGAGGACAATCGCTTCACCGCTGAGGGCCATGTGTTGCACGCCGTTGCCGACAAGGCTGCATCGCGAAAGGTGCGTGGCATCCGCCGCGTCATGGCCCTGCCGATTGCCTGCACGCGCCTCAATCTGTCAGGCATTGCCGATATGGTCGAATTCCTCGCGCACGAAGACGGCGAGACACCGTTTCCTGTCGAATACAAGCGCGGTAAGCCTAAGAAGCACCGCGCCGACGAAGTGCAGCTTTGCGCGCAGGCTTTGTGTCTCGAAGAGATGACCGGTCGCCGGGTGCCCGAGGGGGCATTGTTTTATGCGGAAACAAAGCGGCGCGTCGTCGTGACTTTTGACGCGGATCTTCGAGGGCTGACTGAACAGACAGCGAGTAAGCTTCAGTCGGTTTTCGAAGAACGAACAACACCACCGCCGACGGATTTGAAACAGCGATGCCGGGCTTGCTCGCTTGTAGAGGTTTGCCGCCCAAAGGCGGTGGTCAAGCCGGCAGCATCATGGCGCAAGCGCATGCTGGCATCGATCCTGGCTGAGGCTCCATGAAGAAGCTTCTCAACACAATCTACATTACGACCGAAGGTGCTTCGCTGCGCAAGGACGGCGAGAACCTCGTTGCAATCGTCGAGGACGAAGAGCGAGCACGCGTGCCTCTGCACATGCTCGCCTCTCTTGTCGTCTTCGGCGGCATCTACGTTTCGCCCGGTCTCATTGGCGCCTGTGCTGCAGCGGGAATCGGAATCGTCCTGCTCGATCGCAATGGCCGGTTTGCAGCCCGGATCGAAGGTCCGGTCGCCGGTAACGTGCTGTTGCGGCGTGCACAGTACCGGGCCTCCGACCAGCCCGAGGAAATCGTTCGTTCGATTGTCATGGCAAAGGTGGCCAATCAGCGTTCGGTTGTGATGCGGGCGCTGCGCGATTACGGCGACACAATGGATGAGGTCAAGCGCAGCAGCATCGCTGAAGCGGTGTCGCGGCTGGCCCTCATTGCCCGGCGCGTCGAATTGGCAGATGTGACCAGTGACCAGATGCGCGGATCGGAAGGTGAAGCCGCCAATGTTTACTTCTCCGTTTTCGATCACCTTATTCGCGTTGGTGAGCCCGAAATGCGATGGCAGGGTCGGTCCCGTCGACCACCGCTTGACCCCGTCAACGCATTGCTGTCATTCCTCTATACGCTGCTCACTCATGACTGCCGCAGTGCCTGTGAAAGTGTGGGGCTCGATCCAGCCGTCGGCTTTCTGCACCGCGAACGGCCGGGGCGCCCCAGCCTTGCTCTTGACCTGATGGAGGAGTTCCGCCCGGTTCTGGCCGACCGCCTCGCACTGTCCCTGATCAATCGGCGGCAGCTCACGCCGAAGGACTTCGAGACGCGCGATGGAGGCTCCGTGCTGTTGACCGATGAAGGACGCAAGTGCGTGCTGACGGCTTGGCAGGAGCGCAAGAAGGATGAACGGCACCACCCGTTTCTCGATGAAAAGATTCCGCTAGGCTTGGTGGCCTATGCGCAGGCACAGATGTTGGCGCGTCACCTGCGCGGGGATCTGGACGCTTATCCCCCCTGGTTCTGGAAGTAGGTGGTCTATGCTGGTTTTGGTGACATACGATGTGAATGTGTCGGGCGACGGCGGTGCCAGACGCTTGCGTCAGATATCGAAGGCGTGCCGAGACTTTGGCCAGCGCGTACAGTATTCGGTCTTCGAAATCGAAGTCGAACCGGCGCAGTGGGTGCGGCTGAAGGCGCGCCTGGAAGCGATCATCGATATCGAAGTTGACAGCCTGCGCTACTATCATCTGGGCGCAAACTGGAAACGCAAGGTCGAACATGTTGGCGCCAAACCAGCGGTCGATCTGAACGGGCCTCTGATCATTTGATCGCCAGCCGGCGAAACGCTGGCTGAGGTCACGCAAAGGTCAGCGCGGACCCTTAGCGTGCCGACATTTCCCGGGATGTTCGCACTCGCCCCAGCTCTTTGAAATCGTGTTCAATTTGGTTGTCCTGGCGATGCCTCGCCGGGCCAATCCGGAATTTCTCGGCGGGTTCGCGCAAGAAGGCGATTTTGGTCTGCGTCAGGAAGGTGTTAGTGGATAGACCGTCGCGCCCTCACGGGCGCGTGGATCGAAACGCACGCGAGCGCCGTGAGGCACGCGCCCAGCGCCGTCGCGCCCTCACGGGCGCGTGGATCGAAACCGCTACCGCCACCTGCCCGGTGGTAGCGGATCACGTCGCGCCCTCACGGGCGCGTGGATCGAAACAGCGCTACGACCCCGAAAGTGAGCGCGACACAGGGTCGCGCCCTCACGGGCGCGTGGATCGAAACTGCATGACCGCGTCGGTTACCGGGTCCGCCTGCTGTCGCGCCCTCACGGGCGCGTGGATCGAAACGGACGGGTTGCCGTTGGCGTGTGCGTTCGCCGCCGTCGCGCCCTCACGGGCGCGTGGATCGAAACGTCTAGTTCGTCGATACGAATGCCCATGGCTTATGGTCGCGCCCTCACGGGCGCGTGGATCGAAACGCGCTTCAGGGTTGCGGGCGTAGGGCTTCGCGGCGGTCGCGCCCTCACGGGCGCGTGGATCGAAACCGCGACTACGACGCGGGCACCGGCCCCGACCTAGTCGCGCCCTCACGGGCGCGTGGATCGAAACATGCGGTAGTCGGCGCTGATGATTTCGGGGTGGATGTCGCGCCCTCACGGGCGCGTGGATCGAAACACTACGACGCCGTGAAGAAAGTCGTTGAATGCGGTCGCGCCCTCACGGGCGCGTGGATCGAAACAGTCAATCGCTTTTGAAGTGCGCCGACGCGTGCGGTCGCGCCCTCACGGGCGCGTGGATCGAAACTATTAAGTCAACTCATTGAGATGTCGGACGAAAACGTCGCGCCCTCACGGGCGCGTGGATCGAAACGCGAATTAAGTTGACATACTCGCGTTATCGCGTCGTCGCGCCCTCACGGGCGCGTGGATCGAAACGCAGAACCCGCCCCAGCCGTCGCCGAAACCGAACGTCGCGCCCTCAC
>JAHZKP010000141.1 GCA_022600345.1 Alphaproteobacteria bacterium
CAAGGGGATGCGGCGAAATTGACTGCCGGACTGCGTTGCGCCGGTTTGCCGTGGGGTCCACCACGCCTGCACCGGACGCGTCTTGCCGGCAGCCAATTTCGTCTCGCATCGCGACCTCACTGAGTTCTTCAACAGCCTGCCAGGTGCGGCAGGGTCAAAGCAGGGCTTGGTGTCGAGCGGGTTTGCGGTGTGATGCAAGCCATATTCAAGGGAAGGATTGGGCATGTCGGTGATTGGGTTTATCGGGCTGGGCAACATGGGATTGCCGATGGCGACAAACCTCGTGAAGGCAGGCTATGAGGTGCAGGGGGTCGATCCGGCACCGCAGGCCCTGAAGGCTGCCCAGGCCGTCGGGGTGAAGGCTTGTGGGTCTGTTGGCGTGGCTGCGGCAAAGGCCGATGCCATTATCACCATGCTGCCTAACGGCGAGATTGTGTTGAAGGTCCATGAGGCGATCGCGGAGGCGGCCGGGCCGGGCGCGGTTTTAATCGATTCATCGACCATTGACGTCGCAAGCGCGCGCCAGGCCAGCCAGATGGCGCTTGCAGCCGGCCTGTTAGCGGTTGACGCCCCGGTCTCGGGTGGTGTTGGCGGAGCTACGGCTGGAACGCTGACGTTCATGGCGGGTGGCTCGAAGGAGGCGTTTCAAAAGGCATCGCCGTTCCTCGATATCATGGGCGGTAAGACGGTCTATTGCGGGGAGGCGGGCGCCGGGCAGGCAGCCAAGATTTGTAACAACATGCTGCTTGGTATTTCCATGATCGGTGCATGTGAGGCATTTGCCCTGGCGGACAAACTGGGGCTGTCGGCGGAAGCAGCTTTTAACGTGATTTCGACGTCGTCTGGTTCATGCTGGTCGGTCAATACGTACTGCCCGGTTCCTGGCGTCGGGCCTCAGAGCCCTGCGGACAACGGGTACGAGGCGGGGTTTGCCGCCGGGCTGATGCTGAAGGACCTGAAGCTTGCGCAGGAAGCGGCCCGAAGCAGCCGACAGGCTACGCCGTTGGGCCATCAGGCGAAGGAGATCTATCAACAATTTGTCGAGGCCGGCGGCGGGGAGGTCGACTTTTCGGGTATCATTCGGTCCTTGAAGTCAGAGGATTAAATCAACCGCAGCGTAGTTTCTGGAAGCGGTTCGCCGGTTTGTTCGCGCTCGTTTGCTGGCAGTACATCAAGGCTTGGCCAGAGTCCGGTTGTCAACGTTTCTGCATAAGGATCTGCGGTGCCGGTTTCCAGCAGGCTTGTTTGGGCGGCGGGGGCGCAATAGGGCAGCCTGCGGGTGGAGAAGCTCAAGATTCCGCCGGCTTCAATATCAATGATGCCATACCAGCCCTCCATCGTTCCATCGTTCGCCGGCATGCCGATAACGCCCGAATTGAACCAGACGCGACGGCCGACGCGGCGCGTAAACGGGATGCCGCAGTGGCCTGCGATGATAATATCGGCATCTGCGTCATAGAGCTCGGCCGTCAGTTGGGATGACGGTGCGGAAGCGAAGATGAATTTGGAGGTCTCAGAGACGCCGCCATGGATGACGCGGGCGGTCCGCCCGGCGATTTCGAATTCCAGATGACCGGGCAGATCGGCCATCCACTGGCGGTGTCCAACGCTGAGGTTTGCGTTGGCGAAGGCGTACCACTTGGCTGAGAGCAAATCGCAAGCTGTGCCATCGCCAAAGCCACAGCCGCAATCATCAGCTCGTTGGGCGAGCTGTTCCTCGCAATTGCCTTTGATGACGTGGCAGCCCCAGGCGCGAATTTCTCGGCAGGTCTCATTGGGGTTGGCGCAATAGGCCACGACATCCCCGGTGCAAATGCTGCGTTCGGGGGGAATGCCCAAACGCTCGGCTTCTTTGCGCATGGCTTGTGTCGCCTGGAGATTTGAATACGGTCCGCCGAAGCACAGGATGGGGCCGGAGCCAGGCAAGCTGATCCTCAATGCGCCAGCTCCCATGCAATCGCATCGCCAAGCCGGTCGTTGCCCCAGAACAGTTCGCCACCTGACGTGATGAGGCTTGGGGCACCGAAGATGCCATGGGCCTCGGCTTGTTCGACCTGCGAAATGAGGTTCTGCTTGTTCTCGCTTTGGGTGGCGTGTTCGATGACCTGGCGGGGGGATTTGTCCATGCCGGAGAGAATATCAGAAAGCATTTCCGGATCGTCGATTTGGCGGCCTTGTGCGAATTGGGCCTGATAAACGCGGCGGGAGAACTCAGCCCGGGGTCCATTGTCAGGCAGGCTTATGGCGATGCGGGCTGCAAGCAATCCGTTTTGAGGGAAAGGTTCAGGGCGCGTGAGGGGCGGCAGTTGGGCAGCCTGGCAAATTCGCTCCATGTCGCGCCACATGTAGCGGCCCTTTTCAGGTTGCAGATTAAACGGCGATGTCGACCAACCTAATCGTTTAAAGATGGGGCCGAGCAGGAAGGGTTGCCAGCGTACGTCTACGCCGTGCTTGGCGGCCTGCTCATCGATGCGCATTGCGGCGGGGTAGGAATAAGTGCTGGCGAATTCATACCAAAACTCTATGGCGGGCAATTTGCGATGCTCCTGATGATCAGATGGCATTAGGCGCGAATAAAATCTGTGTCACGACGGCTTTGGCTAGAAAGTAGACGACCACCATCTGGACCGCCCCGACGAGTGTGCCGATGAGTTGCGCGGTTTGGGAAGGTTTGCCGTCGCTGTCGGGCCGCGGTTTCAGCGACGGCATCATTCTTTGCAATGTCATGCCGATCACGCCGAACAGGATGCCCACCGCGATGGTTCCAACGACGAAATAGACAAGGGTCTGCCAGGATAGGAACGCTGCTCCAGGCGTGGTCCAGAATAAGAAGACGCCGATCCCAACCCACAAGACGGTGGGGAAGAAGCCGGGAAAGTCTTCGGGGCGGTGCTGAAGTTGCATGGGCGGTGTCGGTCTCGCGCCGATCAGGTGGCAGGTTCGTCGAGGGACAATGCCTTTATGAGGGCTGGGCGTTCGCGGCAGCGTTCAAGGTAGGCTTTCAGCGTTGCGTTGTCTGGCAGTACGCCAAACAGTTCCATAAAGTGTACGCTTGAGCCGAGCAGGACATCTGGAGCGGTGAAACGCTCACCCAGACTCCAGGGGCCAGATTTCAAGCCATCGGAAAGCGTTGCGATCATAGTGTCGAATGAGCCGTGGCCGTAGGTTTCGGGTTTGGCCTCCATGCCGGAAAATTTCTCGGTCAAGGCCGGTTCGATGACCGAGTTCGTAAACATCAGCCATTGCAGGAATGCGCCGCGCTTGGTGTCGCCAATCGGGACGGCAAGGCCGGCGTCGGGGTACTTGTCGGCCAGGTAGAGGCAGATGGCGCCTGAATCCCAGAGCTTGACGGGGCCATCGGTGAGGGCTGGGACTTTGCCCAAGGGAGATGCCGCGCGGAAGTCGGGATCGTTTTTGGTCTCGCCATCGCGGATGCCGACGCGGATGCGCTCATAGGGTTGGCCCAACTCCTCCAGCATCCAGGCAATGCGGAATGCGCGCGTCTGTTCGCACCAGTAGAATTTCATGTGTTGGTTCCTTGGTCGATAATCATTGCTTCTATCAATTCTACTGCGGATTTGAGGCAGGATTCGAAGGCAGCAAGATCGGTCAACTCATCGCCGGGTGCAACCTTGCAAGTGAAGAGTTGACTGCCCGACGCAGAGATCGCGCAATCTATCATCAGGTTTTCGGCCAGGCCGAAGTTCTCGATTTCGGTATCGGCGAAGTCGCCATCGTGGGGAACGGTGTTGTTGGATGCGCGGTAGTCTTGTGAGCGCTGGGCGAGTGGAGCGGCGATATTGGAGTAGCCCAAAACGGGGCGGCCCAGCGCGCGCATGAAGCCGACCTCATATGCTGTGCCTGGGTCCATGCTGACGGATCGAAAAGGTGTGCAATTGGCAATCAACAGGTCGCAGCTACGCATTAGTGCTTCGTTGTTGCGGGCGATGGTGGCGGCTAGTTCAGCGGGGGCGAGATCGGAAGCGTTCTTGATCTCAGGATCAAGCGGGAACACGCCTTCAAATCCGTATTCGGCACATAGCTTCTTTTTCCGATCCGCGAATGCTTTCGCATCGGGAAGAAAGACATCGGGGCCGGCGAGGTAGATTCGGGGTGTATTACTGTTAGGCGACATGGTTGAATTTCCAAGGTGAGGTGCTGTTTCACTGGACGGCATTCCCGCGAAGGCGGGAACCCATGCATCCCTCAAAGGATGCAGATTCGGACAACCTTGGTTGAACTAGTATCCACTCGTCGGACAGACGTCGCACTAAAACTTGGTTGGCGGATTGCCTCAACATGCTTAGGTTCCCGCCTTCGCGGGAATAACGATGGTCGGGGACCTGCGCTGTGACTTGCCACAATTTTTAAGCGCTCACTCAGAGAGATTAGGGTCGTCCTAAACATGGCTGAATACAAACTGTACTTCGACGTAGTCGATAATGGATTCGATCTTTGGTGGGCGGGGCCGTTCGGACTGTTATTCGTTGCATTCAGTATCTTTCTGGTTCGTTTCGAGCGACGAAGAAGAGGGAATTGGATAATGCAAGGCTATGCTTGGTTCTTCTTACTTTTCTCATCGGCGTGGACTGGACTGGCAACTTGGGGACCGATCAGTGATTACCTTAGTGTAGCGAGCGCGGTAGCGAACGGGAAATTCCTCGTTGTCGAAGGAACTGTCTCAAATTTTTCATTCAAACCGGACGGCCGCAAGAAGACAGAACGCTTTTGTGTAGGTGAATCGTGTTTTTCGTATCACGAATATCAATCGCTGTACTTTCACCAGACCGCGGAAAATCGAGGTCCAATTCATAATGGAATTCGCGTTCGAATAGGGCACATAAATGGACGAATTGTCAGGCTTGAAATTGCCGACTAGTCATTGTGCAGCCGCGTTTTTTCGCTTCACATCGGGTGGTTAGGTGGCGTCCGGCAGTATGACGTCGGGGTCGGCTAGGTAGATGCCGGGGAGAGTGGAGCTTCGACATTAGAGTAACCTAGAACCGGGCGGCCCAGCGCGCGCATGAAGCCGACCTCATATGCTGTGCCTGGGTCCATGCTGACGGACCGAAAAGGCGTGCAGTTTGCAATCAACAGGTCGCAGCTTCGCATGAGTGCTTCGTTGTTGCGGGCGATGGTTTCGGCGGGTTCAGCGGGGGCGAGTTCGGAAGCGTTCTTGATTTCTGGATCAAGCGGGAACACGCCTTCAAAACCGTATTCGGCACACAACTTCTTCTTCGTTTTCGCGAATGTTTTCGCATCGGGAAGAAAGACATCGGGACCGGCCAGATATATGCGGAGTGGTGGATCAACCCGTTCTTTATCCCGGAGTTCTTGGCTCATTGATAACTTGCCTAACTGAAACCTCACGACTGTCATCCCGGCATGCTCACTTGTGTGCCTGTCTTCGACATGACGCCGGGATTCATCGTGCCGCGATGGAGAACTCTCGCGGAGTTGCAATTCTAGCCTAACCCACCCGCCGTCGGCGTTTGCTTGAGCTTGGGTCCCGGGGACAGAGCCCCGGGATGACAGTTGGTGGGTGAAGCAAACGTCGGTAGATAATCCGCTGCCACTCAACCTTGCTGTTCAGGGGTGCACCTTACTCTCATTCACAAGCCGCTGCCCCTCACCCCGACCCTCTCCCCGCGCGCGGGGAGAGGGAGTTACCCAGCCTCTTTTGCAGCTAATTTGTCACGGCGCACATCGGGTGGGATGGCATCGTCAATCAGCATGGCTAGGGCTTCATCAAGTGGCATGACCGTTTGGTTCTTGGAGCCCAGTCGACGGATTGAAACAGTGCCTTCTTCGGCTTCGCGTTTGCCAGCCACCAGGATGACCGGGACCTTTTGCAGTGAGTGCTCACGGACCTTGAAGTTGATCTTTTCGTTTCGAAGATCGTGTTCCGCGCGCAGACCTGCCCGCTCCAAAGCAGCGTGCACCTTCAGGGCGTAATCATCGACATCCGAGACGATGGGGGCGACAACGACTTGCACTGGGGCCAGCCACAGCGGGAAGTGACCCGAAAAGTTCTCGATCAGGATGCCGGTGAAGCGTTCCAGTGAACCAAACATGGCGCGGTGGATCATCACCGGGGTTTGCTTGTCGGAGTTTTGGTCGATGTAAATTGCGCCAAGGCGGCCGGGCAAATTGAAGTCGACCTGGGTGGTGCCGCACTGCCAATCGCGCCCGATGGCATCGCGCAGGACGTATTCGAATTTTGGGCCGTAGAAAGCGCCTTCGCCGGGGAAGATCTCGGTTTTGACGCGGCCCTCACCGTCGGCTTCGATCTTCTTCAAGACTTTGCCCATGACCTCTTCGGCGCGATCCCATAGGGCATCGTCGCCCATGCGTTTTTCAGGCCTCGTCGACAGTTTGACGACGACTTCTTCGAAGCCGAAGTCCTCATAGATCGACAGCATCAGATCGTTAATCGCCAGGCACTCGTCTTCGAGCTGATCTTCGGTGAGGAACACATGCGCATCGTCTTGCGTAAAGTGGCGAACGCGCAAGAGGCCATGCAAAGCGCCTGAGGGTTCATAGCGGTGAACCTTGCCGAACTCAGCGATGCGCACGGGCAGTTCGCGATAACTTCTCAGGCCGTGCTTGAAGATCTGCACATGGCCGGGGCAGTTCATCGGCTTGCAGCAGAACACGCGCTCATCGGGCAGCACGGTTGTGAACATGTTCTCACCGTAGTTCTCCCAGTGGCCGGAAGTCTCCCAGAAGTGCTTTTCCATCATGTCGGGGGAATTGACCTCGACGTAACCGGCGTCCTGCTGGCGGCGGCGCATATAGGAAATCAGTTCCTGGAACAGCGTCCAGCCTTTCGCGTGCCAGAAGACGGAGCCTGGTGCTTCCTCTTGGAAGTGGAACAGATCCATCTCGCGCCCCAGTTTGCGGTGGTCGCGCTTCTCGGCTTCCTCGATGCGGTGCAGGTGGGCTTTCAGCGCCTTGTCGTCGGCATAGGCCGTGCCGTAAATCCGCTGGAGCATGGGGTTGTTTGAATCGCCGCGCCAGTAGGCTCCCGCAACGCTCATCAGCTTGAAGGATTTGCCGATGTGGCCGGTCGATGTCATATGAGGGCCGCGGCACAAATCGAGCCATTCGCCCTGCTTGTAGATGTTGAGGTTTTGATCCTCAGGGATGGCGTCGACCAATTCGACCTTGAAGTTTTCGCCGGCATCCGCGAAGTGCTTCTTGGCTTTGTCGCGCGACCAAACTTCCTTGGTGAAAGGAGCGTTGCGGGCGATGATCTCGGCCATCTTCTTTTCGATTTTCGGCAGATCTTCGGGCTGGAACGGTTCGTTCTTTGCGAAGTCGTAGTAGAATCCGTTCTCGATCACCGGGCCGATGGTCACTTGCGTGCCGGGCCAGATTTCCTGGACGGCTTCGGCCATGACGTGTGCGCAATCGTGCCGGATCAGTTCGAGGGCCTCATCGTCGGTGCGGGTGAGGATGCGGATGTCGGCGTCTTTCTCGATTGGATCGGCAAGGTCGACGAGTTCACCGTCAAGCACCATCGCAACGGCCTTCTTGGCCAGCGACTTCGATATTCCGGCGGCCAATTCCCTGCCGGTCGTCCCCTTCTCGACGGGACGGATATTGCCATCGGGGAAACGTACATTGACTTCGGCCATGAGGCCCTCCTCTCAATCGCTGCATACGGGTGCAGGTAAGTGGTGAGTTTTTGCTGGTCCACACTTCCTAAAGTCGTGTGGAGCTGGTGACAACTAGACGGTCTGAAGAAAGGCGTGTGGCTGGCGACGTCATTGTCGGGCGCGCCGGTTATGTGGGGCGTCTTCTGGCAGAATTCGAGGGCTGAGGCAATTGGGGTCGGATTGGCGAGGCTCAGTCGAGGACGATGGGGTCTGGGCGGGGCCATTTCCCTGAGGCAGTTCGGGGAGCGAGGCGAAGAAAGAGGTTCGAGCTGTGCGGCGCACGCTTCCTTCTCTCCGTACTTCACCTGGCCAACACTTCCTGAATTCGTGTTGGATACGGGGAGAAGGAGAGGATGAGGGGCAGACACAAGAGCTGACGTTGGGTGGTTTTCGCTGCCCCTCACCCTGCGCGCACTCACGTGCGCTCCGACCTCTCCCCGCAAAGAACGGGGAGAGGTGAAGAAAGTGAAATCTGTCACCCAAGTCGAAGCGGGACGACCCGCGAGAAAATACTATGCCCCCTACCGATATTTTGCCGCCGTTATGAATTCGCCGAAGGCTTCGCACCAGACGACTGCGGTGGAATATTCGTTGAGATCGACTCCATCGGGGACGTCGAGAATAAATCCGTCGAAGGTTTTTACGTCACCAACGATCATGGATTGGGCCTTGATCTTGTTGAATTGGTCCTCGTCCTCGACGAATTGTTTGGTGAGGTAAAGTTTATAATCAGGACCTGGCGCCAGCGAGCCTTCATGCACGATCTTTTCCGGCGTCAGGCTGATTGTGCCCTCGCCCCAATGGAGAAAGTCGCTGCCTTTCAAATCTCGCGTGAACTTGCCTTTAAACAGAGCGGCCTGGGCTGTCTTTGCCAGCATCGCCTTGTCGGGGCCTTCAGGCGCTGTGAGGATCGGCAGCAGGTAGACGCCCAGCGCGAAGCCGACGACAAGGGCGGCCAGATGGGTGCCTGAGAGAAAAATCCAACGCAACATGAGACTAACCTTCGCGACTGATTTCGGTTTGTGACTGCGGGTTCTGGCTATCAGCCTGACGCTTGCGCGACAATCACCGTGTCTTCAACTCCGTGTGTCGAAGGACCGCGTCGGGACGCGGGGACACCAAATGTTCACCATCCGATTTGAAATCGACAGGCTGTGAGCGTGAGCAACTGTCCGTTCAAACCCACCGGCTAAACTGTTCGGACACAGATTGTTTCAAGCGGCATCCGTTTTGATTGTGCCGCAGGTCGGGGACGAGTTCAAATGGTTCAAAGAGGCACTTTCGGCAAGCGGGGCGTCGCACAATCGGTGCCAGCGCCACGACGCAACAAGAGTTGGGGCAGCGAGCCCGCTGTGGGTTTTGCTGGCGGGGAGCCGGCCGGTGCAATAGCTGCGGGTCCAACTGGCGGTTGGGAAGTGCCCGCTGGGCGCCAAGGTTCAAGTGACCGGGCGGTTTCCGAAATGGAGATGGCCTCCTTCATTGGCCCGAACTGGGGAAAGTTTGAAGCAGCATTCGGGCCGTGGTCTGAGGGGCGGCATGCGTTCTCATGGAACTGGGCGGCGTTCTTCGTACCGATCCCCTGGATGCTGTATCGGCGCATGTATATGGAGTGCGGCCTGATGGTGCTTGCCGTTGCCGTGATCGGCTATATCGCGGGAGGGTCGGGATCGTGGTCTGCTGCCGTTGTGGCGATGTTGGCCAAGCCCATCTACTTCATGCACGCGCAGCGAAAGATCGGCGAGATCCGTAAAGCGGGCGGATCGCCTGCCGATGTGGCTGCACGAATTGCCGCTGCGGGAGGGGTGTCGCCGGTCGGGGCCTGGGTTGGCGGCATATTGATGTTTGCAGCGATCGCGCTGGTCGTCATGGCGGGCTTGGCCTCTGCCTAAGGGATCGTGGTGTTGCGCGCGTCCCGATATCTGCCATTGGACTGGTGGGTGCTTGGGGCCTTGTTTGAGGAATAGTTGTCGTGCCGGTGAATGTGCATGGATAGACTTGCTTCCGTTTCCATGGTTTTAGCGCCGGGGTTGTTCTTCATCTCATACGTGTGGTGGAGAACATCGCGGACGATTACGCAGCACCAAGTGCTCGTTGGCGTGTCGGCTGGTGTTGGAAGCGTTTGCCTGGCGCTGATTCTGGCTGTCCCGTCGCTGTTCATGGGCTGGGGGCAAGGACCGTTGGGAGCCGCACTGGTCGGTGCGCTGCCTGGATCGGGTATCAATGAGGAATTGGCCAAGGCGCTGATTTGCTGGCACCTGGTGTTTCGCGCAAACGCGTTCAAGACGCCGGGCGAGATCCTCATGTTGTGCATGTTGATCGGCTTCGGCTTCGGTCTGTACGAAAACATCGGCTATCTGGAAGCAGCCAAAGACGAGGCGGTCGTTCTTGCTTTCCAACGCGGCTTGACGGCGACGATGATGCACCTGTCTCTTGCGGTGCTGATGGGGGCTGCTGCGATCGAGACCAAGCGAACGGGCGACATGTCTGCGTTCATCAGCACTGTTGTTTTGCAGATGGTTTTGCACGCCAGCTATAATTTCCCCCTGCTTTATGCCGGCCAGTTGGAAAAGGTTGGTGCTGCGGTGCCAGCGGATTTGCTGACTGTGACAGGAGTCATCCTCGTAACAAGCGTCGTTCTGGCGATGGTCTCGATAAATCGTGGCGATCTGGAGCGCGAGGGCAGCCGCTATGGCGATGACGGTAAGTGGATGGTGATTGCCGGGGGCGTTGTGTTGCTCGCGTTTGCTGCCGGATCGGCGGTTTTGCTTGAAGCTGCAATGAGCAGCGCGCGCGGACAATCTATTGGTTTGTTTGAAAGTTACCTGGCGCTTTGCGGTCCGCCATTGGTGCTGGGTATCGAGATGCTGCTCAACATCTGGCGCAAACGTGTGCGGCGGCCCGCAAATGGAATGAGGCAACCCGCGAGTTGGCGAGAAATGCCGCTTCATGGCGCGGTTGGCGAACAGCGTTTCGGTCGGCGTTAAAAGTCGGGCTGGAGCGGGAATTGCGTTGCGTATTCGCAATTGCGGAGGACGTATTTGGGCGGACGTTGGCGCTATGAATCGGGCCCCTCTCCCGTCCAGGCCTTTTCAATATGGCGCCCTGTCCAACGGCCGTAACGCCAAGGAGTAAATGTGTGGCGCTGGGAGCGGATGTCGGGGATGGGGTCATAGCCAGCCGAACCCCATGGGCGGCAGCGCGAAAGGCGTGAGACGGTCAGCCAGAAGCCGCGCCAGGGGCCGTTCTTATCAATGGAGCCCAGCGCGTATTCCGAACACGTCGGCAAATGGCGGCATTGCCAGCCGACATAGGGCTTCAGCGTCCAGCGGTAGATGTGGATTGGCAGTTTCAGCAAGGCGCTGGCGAGTTTCACACCCGGCTCTCCGAGGCAACGGGTTGCTGCGGTTGTGGCCCGGTGCCTTCAATCTGGCTCATGGCATCGAGGACTGCGTCGAATACCAGTAGAGTTGAAGGATGGCGGGCTTTGTAATCGCGGACCGGTTCCAATACGGCAAGGTCGGCCCAACGCCCGTTCGGAGGGGGAGCGTTTTCCTTCAACATGGCGCGGACGTCGCGGGCGACCTGTTGCATTTCGGATTGACCAAGTCCGATGATCTCGCGGCCAACGACAGAAGCTGCGGCCTGACCGAGCAGGCAGGCTTTGACCGATTGGCCGTAGGCGGTAACTTTGCCATCCTTCATCGTCAGGTCAACGACAACAGTTGAACCGCAAAGCTTGGAGTGAGCCGTGGCGGTAGCGTCAGGGTTCGCCAGGCGCTCGGTGCGAGGAATCGCAGCGGCCAGCTCCAGGATGCGATTTGAGTAGATGTCGTCGAGATCGGTCATGCGTAAGGTGCCTTGCAGGTCATGTGGCGCAGCGCTTGGGACGGCCTGTTTCGATTTCACTTTGCAATATAGGATGCCGTTTCGCCAATGCGAAGCGCGGCACATCGTTTCGGCAAAGTCGGGATGGGTCTGAATGGCTCTATATTGGGCGCGGGAGTTTGATTGGGTAAGATGAGATCATGACGAAACAGCAGGCGTCGTTTGCGCCACCAGGATCAAAAGCTGAGCTTGAGGAGGGTGTCGTTTTTACCCCGAAATTCGATGCCGACGGTCTGATCCCGGCAATCGTGACGCAGGCGGGGGAAAGCGACGTGTTGATGTTCGCTTTCATGAACGCTGAAGCTTTGAGGCTGACGATCGAGACGGGTGAGGCTCATTTCTACAGCCGCTCCAGGGGGAAACTTTGGAAAAAGGGCGAGGACAGCGGCAACGTTTTGCGGGTGCAGTCGATAAGAACCGATTGCGATCAAGATGTCGTGTGGCTGGCGGTGAGCATTTCCGGGCACGGAGCAGCCTGCCATACCGGCCGCAAGACCTGCTTTTATAGGGAAATACCGATTGGGGGCCACGAACGCGGGGGCGTCCGACTGGTGGAGACGGTCAGTGAAAGGGCGTTCGATCCATCCGGCGTCTATGGTCCCGACACGACGAAGTGAATCGAAGGTGATTGCCCAGGTGATAACCTGACAAAGTCAGTTGTCGTCGGTCACCTGCAATAATCGTTGCAGTGCAGCATGGGCGGTCGCGTCGAACCTACTTATGGTGGTCTATAAGTTGGTTAATCCGGCAGTGTTATAGTGCCATGATGACTGAGGGGACGTAGTTATGATTCGCTTTCATGCCTGTTGGTCCAAGTCTTGCTGGATTTAGCCGGTGTCAATGAGGGCCTGACGGGCGGGAGATACCACCGATGGATCATGTGAAAATTGGATTGGCTTTGGGCGGCGGTGCCGCGCGTGGCTGGTCGCACATCGGGGTATTGAGGGCGCTGGAAGATGCAGGAATCCGCCCTGACGTGATCGCGGGAACGTCGATTGGTGCGGTTGTGGGCGGGTGTTATTCTGCCGGCCACCTGGATGATATCGAGAGTTTTGCCCGTGATCTGACTGTCCGGCGAATCTGGAATTTCCTCGATTTCAACCTGGCTGGGACGGGACTGATCACGGGTGGGCGGCTGACTGACCGGCTGCTTGAAGCGATGGGCGACTTGGCGATTGAAGATCTGGAAACAGCTTTTACCGCAGTTGCCACCGAGATTGGCACCGGTCACGAAATTTGGCTGTCGAAGGGTGCGCTGGCCAATGCGATCCGGGCGTCCTATGCCCTGCCGGGGATCTTCAAGCCGGTCAAAATTAATGGGCGCTGGCTGTTTGATGGCGCGTTGGTGAACCCTGTGCCGATTTCTGTCTGCCGGGCAATGGGCGCCAAATATGTGATTGCGGTCAACCTGAATTTTGACATCTCGGCCCGGGGGACTCTCGCGCCGCAGGTTGATGGGGACGCTGGCACGAATTTGGATTTTGATAACGATCTGGTTCCCGAACCGGCGGAAAAGGGTGGTTTCAACGCCCGGCGCTTGTTGCATCGCCAGTTGTTTGGGCGCGCAGAGAACGTGCCTGGCATTTCAACGGTGATGGTGGAAGCCTTCAATATCGTACAGGATCGGATTGCCCGCTCGCGACTGGCGGGTGATCCGCCCGATTCAATGATCAGCCCACGCCTGCACGGCATAAATCTATTTGATTTTCACCGCGCCGGTGAACTGATTGAGCATGGTCGCCGAGCGGCTGAGCGCGAGATTGAGACGATCAAGCAGGAACTGGCAATTCGACAGGAATTGGCAAGCCAGCGCACGGCGGTTTCCGCGTAGAACCATTTGGAGGCTGCGGGGCTCTTGGGCTGGCCGCATCTCTCGTGTCCATAGGAAACGCGATCGCGCCATGTCAAAATGGCGCGATACAGGCCGGCGATTTCGAGGATGTTAGCCAGTGGCCAGATAATCGCGCATGGCGGAGACTTCCATCTCGACTTCGGCGATGTGGTTTTTGACGACATCGCCGATGGAAATAATTCCGGAGAGTTTACCATCCGAGTAAACGGGCACGTGACGGAAACGACCCTTGGTCATGATCTCCATCAGCTCTTCCATGGTCTGATCTTCGCTGCAGCTAATAACGTCCCGGGTCATCGCTTCGCCGACCGGGCGCTCGAGCATTGCGGCGCCGCCGGTGGCGATCGCCTTGACCAGGTCGCGTTCAGAAATAATGCCCGCGACGTCGCCACTTTCTCCGAGAATGACAATCGCACCGATCTTTTTGTGGGCAAGGGCTGAGGCAATATCCAACAGGGTCTGGTCTGCGGATGCGGTGGCGACAGCCCTACCCTTTGCCTTTAAAAGCGATGCAACGTTCATTTCGGTTGTCTCCTCGGTTTCTGATTGCGGTCCCCTGTGCTCTCGCGTGCGGGCCGATGCTTGTAGTTCGCCAGCAAGGCCTGCCTTTGCTGTCTGCGCGAGCGTCGCGCGATTGCGGCCTCTGACGGGCCTTTTCATTGCGCGATGGCGCAGATGCTGCGGCAGAATAGCGCAAATGGCAAGCGGGAGTTGGGTCGATTGCAAGTCCGGGTTGGTTTTTTTATCTCGGTTTCGCGTTGCAGCAATCAATGCGGCGGGCGCTCAATTAACGATGCGCGGCTGGAAGCGTGATTTTCTGGGGGTCTGATCGAAGTAACCGAAGCAGAAGAAGCCTGCCATGTAACCGCCCAGGTGAGCTTCCCAGGCGACCGAGTCGCCTTCAGAAATTCCAGGAATTCCCAGTGCGGTGATCGCATTGAGCGCCAGCCATATGGCGGTGATGGCCAACACCCGGCGGTCTCTTAATGCTTCGCTTAGGCTCATGAGCGGCACGGTTTTGGGGGCTTCGCGCAGGGCGGCGAAGTTGCCTTGATCCATGGCGCTGAACAAGAAGCGCATAACGCCGCCCATCATTCCTGAAACAGCCCCTGAAGCGCCGATGACGGGGATAGGGTCGCCAAAATGGAAGGCGAGAAAGGTCAGGGCTCCGGCGAGACCAGTGAAGGCGGTGAAGGCCAGGAACCGCGGTGAGCCAATGCGCAGGGCAATCGCGCCGCCAAATGCCAGGAACCAAGCTGAATTGAACATCAGATGGGTGAGGTTGCCGTGGACCAGCATGTGGGTCAGGAACGATGTGACGGCAGCGATCTGACCGCCTGCGATCTCGCTGGCATACCCGGCATAACGAGCGGGCACAAAGGCCATGGCGACCACGAACCAATTGTCATCGGCCAGCGGAAGCACCTGGCGCACGAGATGGATGACGATGAAAATTCCGATCAGCGCGACGACGCTGCCAGGGACATTGAATATCGGCTCGCGGATTGGCTGCAAGTTCACTTCCTTAGGTGTGGCGTGCCCGGGCGCGGGCTTGGCAGTCGGCCGGCCGTGTGTTGGCACACCTGCGACACTTGAATTGCCAACGGGGCCGCCGTCGCTTGGCGTGCCCGCACGCGGGGTTCGAGTCTCCAGCGTTAACGGGCAAGGCATCGGTAGGCAACCCGCCGCAGGGTTCGAAATGGCATGCATGGTGCTGAATACCCAGGGAACACGAACCTCTAGGCATTAAAACGTCTCAAATTTGGACAATCGGCGAATATCTGTTCACGGAAAGCGCGCAGGATTGAAACCAATTGGCGAGACTCCCCATGGAGCAGGCCGCCGGTCATGAGAACCGAAACAAACGATATCTTATTTGCGTATTGGAATGCGGTGCGCAGTGGGCGGATGGCGCCAAGGCGCTTTGAGATAGAACCGTCTCAGATCGCGAGCATTCTGCCTGATACCTTTATTCTCGAATTCGAGGCTCCCAGTGCCTACTACTACCGCTTGGCCGGGACGAGGATCTGCGAGACGCTGGACAGGGAATTGCGGGGTGAACAATTCGTCGAGGGCTGGCGTGAGAATGACCGGTTTGCCTTGCAGCGGCACCTTACATCGGTGCGCAAGTTGGGGGCCGTTTCGAGGATGCTGATCGAGGCGGCGTCGCCAAAAGCAGAGTTGGTGCGTTTTGAGTTGCTGATCCTGCCACTGATGCATTCAGGAGAAAGTATTGACCGGTTTCTGGGGGCACTCGTTGCGATAGACCCTCCCAATTGGCTTGGGACCCGCCCATTGGCTGAATTCCGGATCATTGAGACCGAATCGACATATCCCGCTGACGATGTGGCGGAGGAAACGGCGCCGACTGCCATGGGTCCACGCATCGAGCCGCCGGTCCTGCCGAACATCCGATCGGCCCGCATCGTACGCCAGCAGCGCAGGCAGTTCAGGGTCTATCAAGGTGGTTTGTCGCAAACCGGCAAGGAAACTTGAGCGAAAGGTTTTTCTTCGTAGTCGCTCCAGGCAGAAAATGACCAGGTGTTGCGAGCTACATGAGTTTTTCAACACCTTGCTAGGCCAGAAACTGATCGGGTGTGTTCGTGCGCGCCTGCGATCTATGGTTGCTGCCGGTTGCGAAGTTTGCATCGAGTTTGTGCCAAAACCGACCTCCTCGTTAGCCAATCGTTAAGCCGTGCAAATCATACTCTGGGTTAGTTTCTTGGCTCGGGACTATGCGCGCGATTGGTTCAATCACGTGGCGCCCGGATGCGTTGAGGTTGTCTAGATGTCATTGATGGAAGCGCCGGTCGCTCGTCGCGAATTTGGTCTTACGAAGCCACGGTCGATTGTCGATGGTGACCGTATCCGAACTGTCCCCCTGGCGCTGTCGGGGCGCTTCATGCGCTCAAACAAGAATGAATTCCCTTGCCAGCTCAACGAAGTTTCTGTCGAGCACATGATGCTTACCTCGCCGGTCTTGGTCTCGAACGGCGAGAAAATTATCGTATATCTGGATCACCTGGGCGGGCTTGAAGGTGAGGTCACCCGACCTATTACGGGTGGATTTCATCTGCGCCTCAATATCACCACGCGCAAGCGGGAAAAATTAGCCGCGCAGCTGACATGGCTTATCAATCGTGCTGAGTTGAGCGGATTGGAAGCTAGGCGCCACGATCGTGTTACAGTGTCTAATAAGACTGTCGCGCTGCGTTATGGTGGTGATACGGCTGTCGAGTGCCGCTTGTTGGATATTTCACTGTCCGGGGCGTCTTTGGAAACGCCGGTGCGTCCGGATGTTGGTATGGAAGTGCTGGTTGGCAAACAGAACGCCATTGTTCGCCGGCATCACGAACAGGGTATCGGCGTTGAATTCGTGCAGGTTCGAGAGGCCAACAACCTGCAGGGTCTGGTCGGCTGATGTTTGCCACCTGGTTTGCCATAGCTCCCCGTTTCGGGAGTTGCGCGCTGGAGCGGCACAATGGGCTGGCGGCCGGTTTGCTGGAGGCTGGTGCCGAAGGCGGGCTGCAGTCTGGGTTTAGGTTGCGTTATTCGGAGTTGGTAAAAAAGATGCGTGTCGGGGTTATTTGCGCATTTGCGGCCAGCCTGCTGTTTGCAGGGCTGAATTCGGCGTCCGCCGAGCCGCTCACGTCCTCATATCATGGGCAACGGGTTTCTGCTTTCATGCGGTCATTTGGAGAGGCGCAGCCGCCTTATGGCTTCGTGCGCTTTTGTGAATCGCAGCCAGATTACTGCCGCAGCCATTGGCGCGGGGGGGCGCGGTTCGAAGCAACGCCTGCGCGGCTGAGCCAGCTCGATCAGGTCAACCGGTCCGTAAACGAGGCGGTGGAGCCGATTACCGATTACGAAGCTTATGGTGTTGAGGAATTCTGGACTCTGCCGACGACGGCGGGAGACTGCGAAGACTATGCGCTGCTAAAGCGCGAGCGCCTGATTGCATTGGGTTGGCCGGAAAGCGCGCTTCTGCTCACTGTCGTTCGAGATGAGCAAGGCGATGGGCACGCGGTTCTTACCGCGCGTACGGCTCACGGCGATTTCGTTCTCGATAACAAGATCAGCGATGTTCGGATCTGGAATGCGACGCCGTATCAATTCGTCATGCGCCAGTCCTACGTCAATCCGAAGGCCTGGGTCTCGCTAGAAGAAAGCGTGCTCAATCGGCCTGTGACGATGGCCGGCAGTGCGGCTCGCCGGTAGGGCTTGCGGCAGGCGTGGGCTTTGACCCGGATGAAATTTGACGGACCCTGATTTCGGGGTCCGTTTTGTTTTTGCATAGCCGCAGATGGTTGCGATCTATTGTTCGCTCTGGAGCGTCAAGGTGGCTTTGAAGCGCTGCCAATTCTCGACGTAGCGCCCAGCGGTCGCCTTTACGCCGGCGACTGCTTCGGGTGTCAGTTCGCGCACCACTTTGCCAGGCGATCCCATCACCAGGGAGCGCGGCGGGATGACCTTGCCTTCGGGGATGAGGGAATTGGCGCCGATGAGGCTACCTTCGCCGATCACCGCTCCATTCAGGACAATCGAGCCGATGCCTACAAGCGCGCCGTGGCCGATCGTGCAGCCGTGGAGCATGACCATATGGCCGATGGTGCAGTCGGCGGCAATCGTCATCGGGAAACCCGGGTCGGTATGCAGCACGCAACCTTCCTGGATGTTGGAGCGCTCGCCGATAACGATGCGCTCGTTGTCGCCCCGGATGACTGAGCCAAACCAAACGCTGGCGTCTTCGCAGATCTCAACATTGCCGATGACGGCCGCATTGGGGGCGACCCAATAGCGACCGTTGTCTGGCGTGGTCACGGTTTGATCGAGTGCATATAGCGGCATGGTTGTGGTTGCCCTCAGGACTCTTCTAGATCCATTTCGAGGATCGCCATCTGCATCTGGTATTCGGTTTCGCCGTCTTCATCGATCCGATAGAGCGTGGCGATGAACTCATCACCGATAAAGACTTCGGCCATATCGGTCTTCTTGGGTTGCGGGCGCAGGCCGATGTTCTTCAGTCCGAAGGTTTTGCGCAGGTAGTTTTCAACTTTGGCGAGTTCGGCTTTGTCCACGTAGGGTCTCCTAACGGATGCAATGAATCTGGTTGGCGCTGTTATGGCCGTCAGGGGGCATCGGTGTCCAGGGCCGGAAGGTTGAGTTGCTGGTCCATTGCTGAAGAGGGTTGCGAGCAGCCGGCATCTCCAACGATCCGGGCAGGGACGCCGGCAACGGTCACTTCCTGGGGGATGTCCTTTAAGACGACCGATCCGGCGGCAATGCGCGAGCAGCACCCGACCTTGATGTTGCCCAGCACCTTGGCGCCCGCGCCGATAAGAACGCTGTGGCCGATTTTGGGGTGCCGGTCGCCGGTTTCCTTGCCGCTGCCGCCAAGTGTAACACCATGGAGGAAAGAGCAGTTGTCGCCAATGACAGCGGTTTCGCCGACGACGAAGCCCGTCGCATGGTCGAGCATGATGCCCTTGCCGAATTGTGCGGCGGGGTGGATATCGACGCTGAACAATTTGGAGGATTGGCTTTGCAGGTAGAGGGCGAAGTCATTGCGGCCGGTCAGCCATAGGGCGTGCGCGAAACGATAGGTGGCCAGGGCGTGGAACCCCTTGAAATACAGGATTGGCTCGATGTAGCGCGCGCATGCGGGATCGCGGTCGAGAACAGCTGAAATATCGGCGCGCAGAGCCGTTGCGACCTGGGGTTGCTGTTGCAGCACGCGCCGGAATGTCTTGGAGATCAGGCCGGCATCGACGTCGGAATGGTTGAGGCGCTGGGCGAGCCGGTGAATGATTGCGTCTTCCAGGTTGTCCTGCCCCAGGACGGTTGCGAAAACGAAACTGCCAAGGGCTGGTTCGGTACGAAGCACCTCTTCGGCCTCCGAGCAGACCGATTGCCAGACGGGATCGTTGGATGCTTCGTCGTCATTCAGGCGATGGATCTTGTGGACCATCTCAGGCCGCCTTTCACTTTAAGGACAAGCTGGCAGGATCATCGAGTGGCAGGGATCCGGCTGGCAAAGGTATATTTTTCGCTGGCAATGTAGACCTTTTCATTGGCGGCCAAAAGGGTTTGGGGCAACAGTTCTGGCACCCTGGATAGTTTTTTTAGAAGCTTCCAGGCGGGACGATTTACTGGATGGAGTGGCCGGTTTGATTTCAAAGCGCTCGGAGAATTCGGCAGATCAGGCAAGCGGCGCACATGGAGGCAAGCGATTGGTCATTGGCTCGGTTGCCGGGGTTGATGTGTGGCTGGTTGACCCTGATGAGGGGTCGGTTGGCGTTCTCGCGGATGGGCTGGCCGCCATGGAGCCGTGGTCGCGGTATCAGACGGGTGCGAAGCAACTGGCCGGGTTTTTGTGCGCCGAAGTCCCCGGAGCCCAGCGGTATTTTATCTGGGTTGGCAATTGTGTGGCGGGCGCGGTTGTTGTGCAGCCGATTTGGCTACGGGGGCCGTATTTGCAGTTTTTGGGGTTGCTCGGGGCGTGGCAAAAACGCGGAATTGGCCGCATGGTTCTGGACTGGTTGGAAAGTGGCGCGAGGCTACAGGGGGGCAACCGGCATATTTGGATTATGGCTTCTGAATTCAACGCAAGCGCGCGGGCGTTCTACATCGGCCAGGGCTATGAGGAAGTGGCACTGGTGCCAGACGTCGTTGAAGACGGGTTCGGTGAGGTCTTATTGCGCAAGCGGCTGTGATTTCTCCCCTACGTGTTGCGGGGAACCAGTCTGGCGCAGCCGATCAGGCTGGCGATTGAGGCGGATCGCAGTCCAATCGTACCGCGATCCGCTATTCTAACAGGCTGTTGAAGAACTCAGTGAGGTCGCGATGCGAGACGAAATTGGCTGCCGGCAAGACGCGTCCGGTGCAGGCGTGGTGGACCCCACGGCAAACCGGCGCAACGCAGTCCGGCAGTCAATTTCGCCGCATCCCCTTGG
>JAHZKP010000142.1 GCA_022600345.1 Alphaproteobacteria bacterium
GTTGAGCTTCGATCCCGTAGCCCCCTTGGCCAGATAAGAGGCAAGGTTCGACACCGGAATCATGATGTTCTGGGTCGTGGTATCCGCGAGAAGGGCACCTAAGCCCTCCATGGAGGAATCGTAAATGCCCGCGACCTTCAGCGCCTCGGTGAGGACCTGAATGCGCTCCGTCAGATCGTCCAACTCATCCGCAAGGGCGCGGTACTGCTGATAGTCCGCTACCGGCAGAAGGCTGTCCGTCGTGAGCGTCGCATAAGCGGGACGGGGGCACGGGAAAAACCTCTCCAGGCCAAGAGGATCGGGTTTTCTGTCAAGCGGCTGTCGCTTGAAATCCCGCGATATCCAGATAACCTCCTCATCCTCCTTGTTCCAGATTTCGAAGACCTCGGCGCGCTTGATGATCGGAGCCACGGCGTCGGTGATCTTGTCCTCATCGAAACCCTTGGGCATCGACTTCAAAGGAACGTCCTTGAAGATTTCCCCGAACCGCTTGATACCCTGACGGCGCGTCATGAACACCCGTCGCGCCACCCATCCATCACGCTCTAGCTCTTTCCAGAACTTCACCGGCTTGTGGTAGAAATCCTCCCAGTACACGTAGTCCGTAGGAGCGCGTTCGCTGGCAACTTCCTCGGACCTGACAATAAAACGCCCCTCTTCCTCCTCCTCGAATTCCTCAACAATGTTCCCATCTGCATCAGCCATTCCCAATTCGGTCGGGAAAACCTCGATCTCTTCCTCGATGATGTCGGCTTCGTAGCGCACCCACGGAACGCCCCGACCCGCAAGCTGGAAATCCAGGGTGATTTGCTTACCTAGGATTTCAACGTCGTCTTCTTCCATGTCGGTCGTGATCGCACGCTCAAGCATCTGCGAGGCAATGCGGCCGACCATGTCCTTGTCACGGAAACGCCTTTCAACAACCGCCGTGGGGGGACGTGAGAACAGCGCAGGAGACTGTGTCTGTACGTTGCTCCATAGGATGTTGAACCGGCTGTCCGCCGTGGTCTCGGGCTGATTGGTACGGTCTCTCAGGGAGTAGCGCTGGTAGTTGTTGCGGGTGTCCTTGCGCCAGTCCTTGAAGTCCTTCTCATACGCTCCTAGCTCGGCAATCCACCGCTGGACTACGCCGCCAAGCTCCTTTGGGTCGTCAACGCTGGCGGTCGTCGTCGCTGTGTCGGTCATGAAGCGTCTTTCATCGTTCCACCACGCGGACAGCCGTAGATAACCTCAACCGGCTCTGCGTCTGGGTTCATGAAACAAGGATTTCCCCAAGCCAAAAAATGCTCTTCATCGATCCCTTCTTGGGCATACGGAATGTCGATCCCCGGCTGACCATAGATATGTTCACAAACCCCCCGGCGAAGACGCAGCCAATCCGCCTCATTGAATTCCTTCCTCCCCGGACGGTTCGGAAAGTCAGCACGGATGTATCGCCGGCATGCGGCCAAGAAAGCTGTGTCGGTCATTCAACCTCCAGATGCTAAAAACCCCGCCTGAGACGGTATATTGACCAAATTCGATGATGGGATTTGCAACCAGAGGTAATCAGCGACGCCGCTTGCGCTTGGCCTCTTTCCACAGGTCATTCATCGTAATTTCCTGCATCGTGCGGCCCTTCTCAGGCTGAACAGGCACTTTGCCCTTGTCCAATGCCGCCAGCATCCGGCCTATAAGGCTCAGAACGTCCACCTGATCGTCATTCCGACCGGCCGGGAAGGCTAGAAGCTCATTCAGCAATGCAGGCGTCCACGGGGCGTTTCTGGGCAGGTATATCTTACCCATCGCTGCCCGGGCCTGGATCGTCCTGGCCCTGGTCGGCTTGTCTACAGCACTGGGGAACTGTTCCCGGTAGCCGTATATCTTCCGCTCTCGCTGTCTCTTGGCGATGAACGGCCCAAGGGATTTGATGATCTGCCCAGATTCCTCAGCCCATATCAGTGTTTGGTGCTGCTCCAGCATGGACAGCATGGCGTCTACCCACTCGTTGGATTCCGCCTGCTTGCGCCACCAATCGAGAATGTAGATGTCATCCTTGGGATCGACCCCGACGACGCCGTGAACCGTGTAATCTCCCGCATCCGCTGTCACCGCGTAATCCGAGGCGCCGTACTTCTTCAGATACTTCGGGGGCTCATCATAGAAGCCGAACCACTCGCGCTTGAAGAAGTTGCCTTCATCGGGCGTAGGATCGCCCTGGAACAGCGCCTGCCAGTCGCGGGGGCCAATGGCCGCCTTGATGCGGTCAAGCGTCTCTACGGGATACCATTCAGGCCACAGGGCCGTACCGTCGTCACTGATCGCCGGGAGATGCAGGACATCCCATTTGTCCCCGCCGGTCTCTTGTGCAGCCAGGAGACGTCCGGCAAGGTCATCCTCATGCCAGCGCGTCTGAATGACGATGATCGCTCCACCGGGCATGAGGCGCGTGTACGCGGTGGATGTGTACCAGTTCCAGACCTTGTCGCGTTGCGTCTCGCTGTCCGCTTCCTCACGATCCTTCACCGGATCGTCAATGAGCAGCACATGAGCGCCCCGGCCCGTGATGGCAGTCCCGACACCGGCAGCGACATACTGGCCCGATAGATGGGTATGCCACCTATCTGCCGCCTGACTGTCCTCGGCCAACATGCCTTCAGGGAACAGGGCTTGGTATTCAGGACTGGCAACGATGTTTCGAACCGACCGGCCGAAATCCTTGGCTAGATCACTGTTGTAGGACGCTGCGATGAACTGGTGGTTGGGGTTTCTGCCCAGATACCACGCCGGAAAACGCTTGGATGCCTTCTCAGACTTACCGTGTCTGGGAGGCATGATAATCATGAGCCGGTCGATTTCACCGCGTTCTACGGCTTCCAGCTTGGATGCAATCAGTCTGTGATGTGGTGCGGCTTCGTAGTCTGGCTTGGTGTACTCAGTGAACGCTATCAGATTGCCTTGGGCCATCCTCCGCCGAAGTAGCTCCCTCGCCGCTATCCGCCTCTCCTCTAGCGATGGCTTCAAGCTCGTCATTCGTTAGCTCTGCGTAGGTGCGCTTGCGTTCAATCGAAAGCTCCTGCTTTGGTTTTCCCCATCCCCGGTCGAGCAATGCCGTAGCTGCGGCGATCCGATCAGAGTCGCGCTTGCCGTTGGATACGATGCCGCCAAGCACCTCAATGGACTTCTTGGTATGGGCACGCGCCAATGATCTGATATCTATCGGTGCTTTAGCCATTTAACTGCTGCCCCTATATCCTCATGCACCCGGTTTCGTCAGTCATCCACATACTCCGCAGACAAAGTCATTCACCTGCGCAAGGTCTAGAACGGTGCGACCCAACGCATAGATGGCCA
>JAHZKP010000143.1 GCA_022600345.1 Alphaproteobacteria bacterium
CCTGGGAATGTCACGATCACTTGGTCCCTGGCGTTTCATGTGCGGCGCTGCTGGCGATTGCAAACCGGGCCCAAGAGATGACATTCCGTCCTCCCCCGTCAAAGGGGGAGGAGCCGCAAGACGTTCGGTGTGGTGGGCCAAAGCAAACAACAAAAAAGGGCCTCTCCGGTTCGGAGGGTGGAAGCAATGCCGGTGACGGCAGTGTCATTGCGGGCTGGGAAGCAGTTCCTTGAAGCTTGCATGGGTTCCTGCTTTCCCTTTCGCGGGTCTTCGACACGATGCAGGAATGGCGTTGGTGGGAGAGGTGTTATGGGGTGGCGCCTCGCGGCCTCTGTGAGTTCTTCAAC
Source organism: Alphaproteobacteria bacterium (assembly GCA_022600345.1). Classification (GTDB taxonomy): domain Bacteria; phylum Pseudomonadota; class Alphaproteobacteria; order Rhizobiales; family Hyphomicrobiaceae; genus Filomicrobium. Next base: position 348 of record JAHZKP010000143.1, read on the forward strand.
CGCCTGCTAAGGCTCATTGGCGACACGGTAGATCGTGTCGAGAAGCTGGCTTGCGCGAATGGGCTTGCGCAGAATCGCGTCGACGCTGTTCTCAAGGTCCGGGAGAATTTCGTATCCGGTGACCACGATGACACGAACCCCACGGTCGAGCATCGTTTCGATCAGGTCGTAGGCCATCTCACCGTGAATATTCAGGTCGACGAGCGCCAGGTCGGGTTCGCACTTTGCGAGAAAATCACGTGCTCCCTCCAGCGTTGACGCAGGACCGATAACGTCGATGCCAGCACCTTCAAGCACCGACTTCTGAGCCTGGGCCAGATGCCAGGAATCTTCGACGAGAAGCACCCTGGGCTCAACCTGAGATTCATGCCTGGACCCGGTTCGGGTTGTTTTCGCCTCAATCATTGGCTGAACCAATCGAAACTGGAGGGAGCACCCCGGCCCCCGCGAACCGAGGCGCTCTCGCTTCAACCGCCCAAGTCCGGGACAGTCAACAATGATGTTCTTGCGCCTGATTATGGTGCTGCAATTCACCACTAACATGCGCGCACTGCTTAAAAATAGCTGGTAACAAGACTACGTTCGGTCGGCCACGGATGGCACCGATCAGTGTTGGTTACCGGCCGAAAGCGAGGCGTCCGCTGCAATGATCTCAAACGATACCAATTCGACACCGGCCTGGGCGCAGGCCGCACACGATTTGCGCCAACCAATCCAGTCTCTGCTTCTCATGACGCAGGCCATGTCGGGGTGCCGTGACGAAACAGAGCGGCGGCAGATTGCCGATGCCATGGACGATACCCTGATTTCCCTTCAGGACATGTTTGATGGTCTGGCAACGCTGGCCAAATTGGAAGCGGGGTACGAACCCGCATCTGTTGGCCCGTGCCTACTGAGCGATGTTTGTGCGCGCGCAGAGGCGTCACTCAAGGATCGGATATCCGAACGCGGCATACATTTAAGCCTCAATGCCGCACCTGTCGAAGTGACAACCAATGCGAGCCTGTTTGAGAAACTGATAGCCGGTTTGATCGGCAATGCTTTGCACTACACGAGCGGTGAAGTTGTCCGGCTCGAATGCAATGACTGTCGGCGTATCGAGGTTGGGTTCGATGCAGCCCAGATCCCCCCTCGGCTGCAGGACGCGGTGTTCATTGAAATACTGCGACCCCGCGGCGCCTGCGTGATGAGCCAGGCCGCACCGGGCCTTGGCTACCTCGCCAGGCTGGCAAACGTCTTAGGGTGGCGCCTGGACACTTCCGCCTCAACCAACGACCGACAGACACTTGTCCTCACAGCCCGTTCAAATGCGACCGCTGATGCGCCTTGTTAGCGATCCGTTCAAAGGTACTTTTTGCCGATCGCCGCTGCATGCGCACGGTTGCTGGCGCCGGTTGCGCGCAGGATTGCCGCGACATGCATTTTAACGGTGCCCTCTGAAACATCTAACGCCTTGCCGATCGCCTTGTTTGGCAATCCATCAATGATCAGCCGCAAGACATCTTGTTGCCGCGCGGTGAGAACGGAGTCCCGGGGCTGCACTTCGCAGCCGGCATGATCATTGACCTGCGGCAAGTCCGCCAAAACCGCTGGCACGTAGATCTCGCCATCAAGCACCCTTCCGACTTGCGCAAGGAGATCCTTGGTTCGCGTGCTTTTTACAATATAGCCGTGCACGCCAGCCTCCAGCGCGGCCAGGATATCCTCTCTACGATCAGAACCACTGAGCACAATAACCAGGACTTCCGGACGGGCTCGGCGGATCTTCGTGAGATCGCGAGGTGACGAAAGACCGGGCATGCCGAGATCGATAATCGCAAGCGCTATGCCGCGATTGCCCAAGTGTTCCAGTGTCTGTTCGAAATTTTCTGCCTGGAGCACGTCGCTTGGCGCCAACGCACCCTGCAATACCCGGCAGAGACCGTCGCGGAAGATTTGGTGATCGTCCGCGATCAAGATTGCACCGGGGCATATGGCGTCAGGTTTTAAAATCATCGCTCATCCAAATGACTATAGTAAACAGTTTGGATTGGATGGCGCGAAAGAATGCAAGAGCTACGCTGCCGCAATTTTCGTCTGTATGCCTTGCAGACCAGTCTTCTGGCTGCCTCCGTAAGACATATTCAGTTTTGCCGAATTAGTACAATGTGCCTCAACTTCGATTTCCTGAACTGCGAATTCGACACCGACTGCGGCGCTGCGAAACGTCAGCACGCGCTGAACGGCGCCCCACATGCTGCACTGCAACCATGCAGGTGAGACGGGTCGGGACGGAATGTCGGGTGAATCCAGATGACCTTATCGGGGCGCTTAACGTTCCGATTTGAGAAGTAGGCGGGCGATACGGTCGGGCCGGTTCCGGTGCAGTAAAATGGAACGACAACGCCCCGGCAGAGGGCACCGCCGAGGCGTTCAGGGGACAACTTCCCCCTGCTTGTCACCCAAATTGCGATCCGACTGCGGGGTGGCCGGTCCGCGCTTCGAGCAACAATTCTACTGCGTCTGTTCTGCCGGGCGGAAAGCGTCATCCGCAACACTCATCTTAACGGCTTAACGGCCTATGTCCCAGTTAACCCAGGGCTGCGACGATATGCCTATAAAGTCGAAGCGTAAACCAGAACATCCTTATCGCAGGGCAAACTTTATCTGATCACTGTTATATTGCAGGCTCCAATTCCGTGTGTGGCGGCTTAATCAGGCCAAATCTTCAAACCTCAGGCCGAAGCGTTGGAGGTATTTGCGCAGGCGGTCGGCGTCGTTTGCGGTGGATTTGCGTCGACGCGAGACAGCGAACAATTTGCGCCCCGCCGCACTCAACGAGTTGTATTTCCGGCAAGTTTCGATAACGGCGGCAAGCTGCGCACGGTCAAACGGGTCGATTTCTTCCACCTGGGCAGGCGGCAAGACCTCGCACAACGCCAATTCAACGTTGCTGGCACTTGCCGGGTCCGACTGCCACCTGTGGCGCAGGCGGGAAAGTTCATCGCGGACTGTCGCTTGCGTTATTCTGCCTTGCGGTGAGAACGTGGCCATTCGCGTGATCGACGCCGACAGGTCGCGGAAGTTGGCTGCCCATATTCCCTCAGCACTCGTGGCGAATTTCAAATAGCTGTCGCGCGCTTCCTTGTTGAACGTCACGTTGCGCGCCTCTTGATCGCAATAACGCTTCAGCTCGAAATCGACATTCGGCTCGATATCCTCGCGGCGGTCTTTCAGGGCTGGCAGTCTGAATGTCCAGAGATTCAGTCTTGCCAAAAGATCCTCTCGGAATCGACCTTCTCGAACTCTTTGGGGAAGATCCTGATTGGTACCGGCGATCAACTGGAAATCCGACCCTTGTTCTTTATCGGAACCGACCGGCAAGAAGCTCTTCTCCTCAATCGCCCGCAGGCACATCGCCTGCTCGTCTAGCCCCAGTTCGCCTATTTCGTCGAGAAACAAAACACCGTTGTGGGCTGATTTCATGAGACCGGCCCTGGCGCTGAGGGCTCCTGTAAAGGCCCCCTTCACATGCCCAAACAACGTCGACATGGCCTGATCGCCGCGAAGCGTGGCGCAGTTGACCTCGACGAACGGGCCGGTGACCTGGCGCAAGGACTTCTTGAGTTCGAAGATGCGTCGCGCCAGTTGGGATTTACCGGCTCCTGTCGGGCCTGTCAGAAGAACCGGCGCGCGCGAGCGGATCGCGACCTTTTCAATCTCGTCGATCATTGCGTTGAACGCGGGATTGCGCGTGTCGATGCCCGATTTCAGGAAGGACGCCGCGACCTCGCGTTCGGCTGCAAAGCGCGTTGCGATCTGCTCGTAGCGTGACAGGTCCAGATCGATGATCGAATAGTGGCCGGCTGCCGTCGCGTCGTATTGGCCCGAGGGCAATCGCCTGGGCGGCGATAGTTGCAAAAGCTGGGCTGGGACAAAGCGGGCTTCGGTCAACAGGAACCAGCAAATTTGTGCGACGTGCGTGCCCGTCGTGATGTTGACGAAATAATCTTCGGTGTCGGGATCGAAATTGTAGCTGCGGACGAAATCCGAGAGCTTGGTATACATTTCGGCGAAATCCCAGGGGTCTTCGAAGGGGATGCAATGGAGATGCACCCGCGTTTTGGGGGATACCGCTGCGATATCCTCGACGACCTGCTCGGCCAGGCCCAGGGACTTGGCGCCATGGATCAGCTCAAGGCGATCGACGGGAAGGTCTTCATGGCGGCACAGGCTGACGCTGGGGCGCCAGCGCTTTAGCGGCTCCTTGCGCCCACGCTGATCCAGTGTGGTTCCCAGGAACCCGAAAACAACCTGTTTCATAACTTATCCAAATTTCTAATGTCGATCTTTTTATATATATCTATCGCAGCTTCAAGAAGGATTAAATATTCAGGCCGAACGAGAGGAGATTTATTTTTATCTTTATAATTCAACATGTTAGACGAACCTCCCGCCCCCATTTGGTCGGTGGGGCAGCAATTGGCATCGGTCTTGATATGTCATGGGCATGCGAGGCGGTTGAATGGCCTCAGCTACATTGAAAAGAGATAGATATGACCGAGACAATTACAGGGAAAGATCTGATCAATGCGGGCATGCGCCAGGGCAAGTGGTTCAAGCCGGCGCTTGAAGCTGCGAACGCGGCATTGGCAAACGGCGGTTCCATAGAAGTGGCAATTGCTGCGGCCAAGGAATTCGAACCAGCGCCGACCACGCCGCTGCGCGCCGCCGGTGAATTGCAGTTCCACGAAAACATCACCGCTGAAACGCCCGATGAACAGGCCAACGTCGACGCCGTGCGCGCCTCGATGCGCAAACTGATGCGCACGCCCGTCGTGAAGGCCGGCGCGATTATGCCCGATGCCTGCCCGGCAGGTCCGCTGGGAACCATTCCGGTTGGCGGGATTGCCGTTTCGGAGGCTATTCATCCAGGCATGCATTCAGCCGACATCTGCTGCTCGATGGCGATTTCCGTCTTCCCCGACGTTGCTCCAAATGAGCTGCTTGATGCGGTTCATAAGGTGACGCATTTCGGACCGGGCGGGCGGCCTGCGGACCAGCAATTCCGTCCGCCAAGCGAACTGTTGGAACGGTTTGATGCCAACAGCTTCCTTGGCCAGCAAACCGATATTGCAACGGGGCACTTCGGAACGCAGGGCGATGGAAACCACTTTGCCTACGTGGGCACGATCAAGTCGAGCGGTGAGACGGCGCTTGTCACGCATCACGGTTCGCGTGCGCCAGGGGCGCGGCTCTACAAGGCGGGCATGAAGGTGGCCGAGCGGTTCCGCCGCCTGTTGTCGCCTGAAACGCCCAAGCAGAACGCGTGGATTCCGGCAGATACCGAGGAGGGTGAAGACTATTGGTCGGCCTTGCAGATCATCCGCGAGTGGACGAAGGGCAACCACTTCGCCATCCACGACGCAGCGCGCGAAGTTAGCGGCGGTGTTGTCGCCGACCGGTTCTGGAACGAGCATAACTTCGTGTTCCGCCGGTCGGATGGGTTGTTCTACCACGCCAAGGGGGCGACGCCTGCGTTTGATGGATGGGCCGAAGATGCTGGCGGATTGACGCTTATCCCGCTCAACATGGCCGAACCCATCCTGATTGCGCGTGGTAAGGATGCCGCCAACGGTCTGGGGTTTGCGCCGCACGGTGCGGGGCGAAACTTCTCGCGCTCGGCACATAAGCGTCAGCATGCCGGACGCAGCGATGCGGAGATCTTTGCGGCGGAAACAAAGGGTATCGACGCCCGCTTCTTCATGGGAATTCCAGACATCTCGGAATTGCCCAGCGCCTATAAGAATGCGGCAACGGTGCGCTCGCAGATCGACACCTTCGGTCTTGCCGATGTTGTTGACGAAGTGATCCCATACGGCTGCATCATGGCAGGCGACTGGGAGCAGGAAGCGCCCTGGCGCAAAAAGCGAAAGGCGCGCCAGGTAGCTGCCGAAAAGGCGCAGCAGTAAACGAAGCGCGGCGGCGGCCCCGGTGTTAAAAGTGGGGCCGCCGCCGCATATTCGGCACAGAAGTTCAGACAAAGCGGGGCCAACAGGCAATGCAGGCTGCCAAGTCACTCATTCCCAGCGAACTGACCGAGTTTTTGCTGAACGTTGCGCCGGTAAGGCCGGTGTTCATATGGGGACCGCCGGGGATCGGCAAATCGGCGTTGGTCGAAGCCTTCGCGGGCTCGGTGGGAATGGATTGCGTGTCGCTCCTGGGATCGCAGCTTGCCCCTGAAGACATCATCGGCGTACCGCGCATCGAGGAGGGGATATCGCGCTTTTGCCCGCCAGCCCAGATTGCGCGGAGTGCGCCCTATTGCTTGTTTCTCGATGAACTCAACGCCTGCAGCCAAGAGGTGCAAAAGGCGTTCTATTCGCTGATCAACGACCGCCGCATTGGAGAATTCGAACTGCCCGAAGGCTCCATCGTGGTGGGGGCTGGAAACCGTGCCCAGGATGCGGCCATCGTCAAGCCGATCTCGTCGGCGCTGATCAATCGCATGGCGCATGTGCAGCTTCATGCCGACCCACGCGACTGGCTGAAGTGGGCTGGAATGGCTGGCATTCATCCGCTGGTGATCGACTACATCCACCTTCGCCCCGACCATTTGTGGTCGAAACCGCAAAAGCACGAAGAACCGTTTTCGACGCCGCGCTCGTGGCATATCCTGTCGGACGCATTGCGCTCGTATGGCGATGAAGGTTTGTCGGAGCATGCTGTGGGGACATTAGCCTGCGGTCTCATAACGCCTGCTCATGCCCAGCAATTCGTCGCGTTCTACCGGCAGCGCCTGCGCGCCTTCGACATGAACGCCATCCTGAAAGGCGAGATCGGCTGGCCGGAAAAACCCGAAGAACGCGACATCCTGTATTTCCTCGTTCAATCGTTTCGCGCCCAGCTTATCAAGGAACTTCCGCAAGATCCCAAGAAGGCCGGCCGCGAAGCCAAGGCCATGGCGCTTTCCGCCAAGGACCGCCTGATGCAGTTGTCGCGGATCTCACTGGAAATGGCGCAGCTTGTCGTTGCCGAAGAAGAAGACGGCACGGCCCTTCCCGACTGGTTCATGGTCGAGATCGCGCGCGACCTCCCCCGGCTCGTTGCAAGGCGGGGATGATGGCTGGCAAGTCAAAAGGCAGGTATGCTGAGAACAAAAAGGCGATCGATGCCGGATTGGTATCGTGCAGCATACATCCGCTGATTGCCCCGTTGCCGGGTTTCGACGTGAAGCTGGATGGCCCTGCGCTTGAATTGACAGCGGGCGAATGGCTGCGGGCGGAATGCTCGATGAGTTACGACTGGCAAACTCGCGGACCGGCGCCTGCGCTCACGGTGTGGCCCAACGTGCGCCGCCGTGCGCCACCTGAACAATGGGCCTACGTGTTCGCCCGCTTGTGCCTGCATATCGCTCTCGATCACATCGATCCTGCGGGCTCAGATCCGAGCTGGCATTTTGCAGCGTGGTACTTGAGCGATGAATTGGCAGCGCTATCGGGCATCGGCAAGCGGCCTGGTGAATTCATGCCGCTACCTCCCGGGCTGCCGCGCGGTGAAGTGGAGACACTTGCCGAACACTTCAGGCAAAACGGTGCACCGCCTGATGTGGAAAGCTTATCGCTGGGGCTTCCTGGCCGCGCCTTCTGGTCGTTCGATGGACACGTCACGACGCCTCAGGTCGTGCGCGACAAGCGCCGGGCCAGCCTGGCGCGCGGCATCCGGGCGGCCGCTGCGGCAGCCGTTGATGTTGCCGGTGGCGCGCGTGAGTCGCTGACCAGCCACAAACCGAAGGTGACGAATATCCAGTTGGCGCGAAAGTGGGTGATTTCCGAATTCCCACTGCTATCGGCGCTGGCGGCGTCCTTCACCCTGGTGGAAGACGAAGACGTGTGCGCATCCATGGATGTGCAGGTTGCCGCAATCTCGGATGAAGCCCAGGAGATCTACTTCAATCCACGGGCAAAGTTGAGCGATGAGGAAGCGCGCTTTGTCGTCGCCCACGAGCTATTACATTCGGGTCTGCGGCATATCCCTCGCCGGCAGGGGCGCGATCCTTGGTTATGGAACGTGGCGTGCGACTATGTGGTCAACGACTGGCTGATCGAAATGCAGGTCGGCACCGCGCCCGAAGACATCGGTTATCTGCACGACCCGATCCTGAAAGATCTTTCTGCGGAAGAAGTCTACGACCGCATCGTTAGCGATTTGCGACTTCGGCGGCGACTGGAAAAAGCGCGCACAATGAATGGCAACAGCCCCGATATGCTGGATGGCACGCATGGGCCAAGCTGGTGGCGCGGCGGCGGCGTTGACCTGGACACATTTTACAGGCGTGCGCTGGCCGAAGGCCTCGAACTGCATCTGGGGCGCGGTCGCGGCTTCCTGCCGGCCGGACTTGTCGAAGAAATCCGCTCGCTTTTGCAGCCGCCGATTCCCTGGGACGTCGAGTTATCGCACTGGCTCGATCAGTACTTTCCGCCGCTGGAGCGAAAGCGCAGTTACGCCCGCGCCCATCGCCGGCAATCGGCGACACCTGACATTCCACGTCCGGCATGGATCGCGCCCGATGAGATGAAAAGCTCGCGTGTGCTTGCCGCCGTCATCGACACCTCGGGCTCGATGGGAAGAAGCGACCTGGGCAAGGCGCTGGGGGCGATTGCCAGTTATGCCATGAGCCGCGATGTTGGTTTCGTGCGCCTTGTTCAATGCGATGCGGCCGCCCATGATAGCGGTTATGTCGAACCCGAAGTGCTGCTTGACCGCGTGCAGATCAAGGGGAGAGGCGGCACCGTTCTGATGCCCGGCATCCGGCTTGTCGAACGCGCTGATGACTATCCCAAGGATGGCCCCATCCTGATTGTCACCGATGGGGCCTGCGACCGCCTTGCCACTAGCCGCGATCATGCGATCCTGCTTGCCGCCGGCGGGCGGCTGGCGTTTCCAACCCGAGCGCCGGTGTTCCAAGTTGCGTGAAACGATCTGTTGGCCTGCTCATGTCGGCGCCGTAAGAGCAAGACGGAGCTGCGGCACGTGTCTTTAAAGCACCCAACAAAAATGTGTGAACCCGTGATCGGCATTCCTGCGTATAACAAGACCGACGCAAACGACCCCCAGGACCAAAATGGATATTCTTTCCGGATTGAGCGAACCGGTGCTGCGGTTTTCGGTTTTTGCCGGCATTCTGCTGGCGATGGCAGTGCTGGAATTGCTCCTGCCCAAGCGCCCGCTTGGTGCACCGAAAGCAAAGCGATGGGCGACCAACTTCGCAATCGTCGCCATCGATACAGCGGTGGTGCGATTGATGGGCGCGCTGGCCGTGCCGCTTGTCGCGGTTGCCGCCGCCGTCTATGCCGAGAGCCGGGGTTGGGGCCTGTTCAACGTTATCGGCCTACCCAACTGGCTGGAATTTATCCTGGCGTTGTTGATCCTCGACCTGGCGATCTGGTTCCAGCACTTCGTTTCCCACAAGGTGCCGATGTTCTGGCAACTCCACCAGGTCCACCACGCTGATGTCGATATCGACGTCTCGACCGCCATTCGCTTCCATCCGGTCGAAATCGCGCTGTCGATGCTGTGGAAGATCGTCCTGGTTTTCGTGTTCGGCCCATCTGCTCTGGCTGTCGTCGTCTTCGAGGTGATCCTGAACGGCTGCGCCATGTTCAACCACGCCAACATCGCGCTTCCCAAACGCCTGGATGCGCTGTTGCGGCTGGTGATTGTGACACCCGACATGCACCGGGTGCATCATTCGGTAATCCAAAGCGAACACGACACCAATTTCGGCTTCAACCTGTCGATCTGGGACCGCCTGTTTGGCACCTACACCGCCCAGCCCGACAAAGGTCACGACGCCATGACAATCGGTCTCAACAGCTACCAATCCGCCAATCCCACCAAGCTGTTATGGAGCCTGGCTTTGCCCTTCAAGTCGCAATCGAAGGAGCCATAATCTGGCCGCAGCCACATTTTGGCCCTACAACGCAGTCAGCGAATTAGGATTGCGTCGGTGGCGACGGAGGGAAACCATGCGGTGGAAAAGGACAAGCGGCATTATTTCTGCGGTCGTGGGCATGTTTGTGCTCACCATCCCAGGCGCGTTGGCCCCTCCGGCGCTGGCTCAGACAGCCGCTGCCCCGCCGATCCCCGAATTAGGCCCCCCTGCAGACAAACGCCCCGCCCCGGCCAAACCTGTACCCGCAAAGAAACTGTTTGGCGCCAAGACCCGTGGCGCTGCACTCAAGGCGCGCGCCATTGGCTATTATTCGCGCGGCTGCCTGTCTGGCGGTCAATGGCTGCCTGTCGACGGCCCCGCCTGGCAGGCAATGCGCCTTTCGCGCAACCGCAACTGGGGCCACCCGGTCCTTGTCGACTTGGTGAAACGGCTGGCAACAGAAGCCAAAGCAGCCGGTGATTGGCCCGGGCTTCTGGTTGGCGATCTGACCCAACCGCGCGGCGGGCCGATGTTGACTGGACACGCCAGCCATCAGGTCGGCCTGGATGCCGACATATGGTTGACGCCGATGCCCGACCGGCGTTTCACCTATACCGAGCGCGAACGCGTGTCCGCCGTGTCGATGCTCAAGAATACTCTTGAGGTCAACGAAAAGGTCTTCACGCCCAACGTCGTGGCGCTCATCAAGCGGGCGGCCTCGTTCAAAGAGGTTGAGCGTATCGGCGTCAACCCGGCGATCAAGCTGGCGCTATGCCGGGCAGCGGGCGGCGATAAGCCATGGTTGGGCAAAATCCAGGGTTGGCGCGGACATCACTACCATATGCACATTCGCATCAAGTGCCCGCCGGGAAGCGATAGCTGCCGTTCGCAGGGCAAGCCGAAAGGCACCAGTTGCGCGGTTGCCGAGAAGTGGTACGCCGATACCAAGGCATGGATGGAAAAGCCCAAGACGCGGCCGAAAACCAAGAAGAAGAGAAAGAAGCGCAAGCCCAAGCCGCCGCTTACGCTCGCCGATCTGCCCCAGGCCTGCCGCGATGTGCTGGCTGCTGACGATCTAGGCGGCCCTGAGCCGATCAAGAACGTCCTGCTGCCGGAAGCAAAGCCGGGCCGGCTGAGCGCGGCGATTGCCGTTCCTCGCCCCACCCCGGCGATGAGGCCGCTGGAAATTCTGCGGCGCTCGCAGGCCCAGTGATCTTGTCTCGGTTAAGAGGGAGACGGGGCGGTCTCGCCAATACATAAACGATCTTTACCTGCCCTTATTGCGATGCGTCACCCGTACCGGCGGCGCAGGCAACTCCGGTGCCTTTCAGGCCACAATAGCCACCTGGGTTCTTGGCCAGGTATTGCTGGTGGTAGTCTTCGGCAAAGTAGAATGGACCGGCCGCCTCGATCTCGGTGGTAATGGCGCTATAGCCGCGCGCACGGATCGCCTTCTGGTAGGCCTCTCGCGAAGCCAAGGCGGCCTGCAACTGGGCGTCGCTGTAGGTGTAGATGCCGGACCGGTATTGCGTGCCCGTATCGTTACCCTGGCGATTGCCCTGGGTTGGGTTGTGGCTTTCCCAGAAGACTTGCAACAACCGCTCGTAGGAAACCTTGCTGGGGTCGAACACGACAAGCACAACCTCGTTATGGTTGGTCATGCCGGTGCAAACCTCATCATAGGTTGGATTGGGCGTCACCCCGGCCGCATACCCTGCCGCGGTGGTGAAAATTCCTTCGCCCAGCTCCCAGAATTTGCGCTCCACGCCCCAGAAACAGCCCATGCCGAAAACAGCCTTCTCCATGCCGTCCGGATAGGGGCCCTTCAGCGGTGTGCCCAATACGAAGTGGGTCTTTGCGGTCCTGATTGGCTCGGCGCGCCCTGGAAGGGCCATTGAATCGTCGACTTGCGCGGCGTTCTTCTTGAATAGAAACATACTCGAACCTTATGAAGCGACATGATAGAAACAGATATATAGCTATAAACCTATCGGACCGTAGGCTCGGCGCATTCACAAGGTCGCGAGTGCCTCGGGTTTTGACTGGCTGAAAGCACCGGTAACGCTTGAGGATCTTCGATGACGGCTGCCGCAAACACGACTGCAACGCCCGCGCAAACTACAGCCACCACCGGCAACACGCAGACCCTGCCGCGGCGCGTTTATGCATCGGGAACCTTACGCAAAATTATTTTCTCAATCGTCTTCCTTTTGCTCCTGCCCTTCTTCGTCAGTCTCTTCCCGATGCTGTTTTCGCGCATTACGCACGGGCTGACCGTGGGAACCCCCGGTCTCATAGTGCTGGCCGTTGGATTTACGTTCATCATGGGCCTGCTGGTCATCGAGCTGGTATCATCGATCCGCTCACGCGTTGTTCTGGGCGCCAAGCAGGTTCGCATCCGGCTTCCGCAAAATCGCGGGATCACCAGCCTGTTCAGCTACAAGACCACCGATGTCGACTACGACGATATCGAGTCCGTCGAGATCCGCCGTGAGGTTTATGGCGGCGCCCTGGCCCCCGTCATCATGAAGGGAGCGCGGGTCTGCCTGAAGGATGGGACCAACATCAAGCTGGGTTATGTCAACGAGTGGAACGTCGATGCAGCTTTTCCGTTCACGGAAATCGGCGAGCGCATCGCGGCGCGTGCCAATGTTCCCATTGTGGATGTCGGCGACGTGCGCCGCTCGGCCTTCAAGAAGACCTTCGGCCTGCATGCCAGCCCCGATGAGCGCGATACCCTTTCGGCGGCCGATATTGCTGCCGTCAATCGCCGCCACAATATGGTGATCGTTGCGCTGGTGGGCATCCTGATCGCCTTGATGAGCCTTGGAATTTTCAGTGACGGCCGCAGCGATATCGGCCACGCCAGACTGTTCTCCTCGGGCTCCAGCTCGTCGGGTCGTTGATTTTGCTTTGTTGGTAGTGGCGTTTTCAGCAACGTCCTCCTCACGAAGGTGAGGATCTATGCAAGCCTCAAGGAACCGATATCAGTCAGCACGGACACCGCCCTATCCGGCATCTGTTTTGACCTTTGCGATAGAAAAAATGTCAACTTGTCCAGCAGTTTGTGTGGATGGCTGCCGGATTTTATCCCGGCCAACGAGCCGGCGTCGCCATGACGTTGCTGGGGGCGGGATGGTTAAAGTCCAGCGATTTTTGGAAAATAGAGTTTTTCTAGCAAGGGGGTGCCCAACATGAACATACTAGCGGTCGTGCTTGTCTATCTTCTTGTGCTGCTCTTCATGCTTGAAGTTGCATTAGGCAAGCTCTACAAAATTGCGTTCAAAATAGTCCCTCAAGAGCAGCGACAGGATTGCGAGCACTCCATCATTGTTCGGTGGCCTTGGAGTAATCAGTTCTGCCAAAACATCAAGCTAAAAGAGTTTTCAAGTATGTGTCGCCGCATATATTTTACAGCTCTCTTAATGTGCTTCATTCTGCCAGTTGTTGCAATTTTCGCAATAGCGGCCATTGCACGGTGATTGTAGATTTGGCTTTTTAAGCCTTATGCCAATTTGTCTAGCAGGCCGCTGAAAAAGCATCTTGCGTAGAACATTTACCTTGCTGGTTGGGTTTTGGAACCGGGGTTGGCAAGTGGCTGTGGCGTTCTTGCCTTGGTTCAGGCGGAAAGCAGCCGTGGCAGTTTGGCGAGATTGAAGGCGGCCATGTTCAAGGTGAATTGCGCTCCGACCTTGTCGACGCCACGCAGCATCGTCTTGGCGATTTGGCCGACCGTCTTGCCCCAGCCAAACGGTTCCTCGACCTGTTTGCGTTTTCGCTGGCTAACCGCGTAGCCCGCATGCCGCGTCGTGCGGGCGTCGATGGCTGAGCCCTTGGCCTTCGCCGCGATATGCGGCGTGACGCACCCATGGCTGGCATTCGACCAGGCCTGGCCGCGCCAGTTCCGCTCGACGTTGCGGCCAATCGCGGTGTCGCCCGAACCGGTCTCCATTATCGCGTCCCTCATGACCATCTTGCTCGCCTCGTTTGTCGTATCTGTCTGCCTCGTCGTATCGGTTGTGTTTGTGTCATCCCTCGATCCCGTGTCCGGCGGCGGCGGATCGGCGGGGGGCGACCCATCGCCGGGGGGCGACCCATCGCCGGGGGGCGACCCATCGCCGGGGGGCGACCCATCGCCCGTTTCACAGGCCTTCGGCCGGAAACTCTTGAACGATGCCCATGCCTCCACCAACGTTCCATCGACGGAAAAGTGATCGTCCGACAGGAAGCGGCGGACCTTGCGATGGCGCAGAACAGCTTCGAGGAATTTCGCAGCAACGTCCGCGTCGAGTAGCCGGTCCCGGTTCTTCGAGAACGTGGAGTGATCCCAGACGGCATCGTCGATCCCCAAACCAACGAACCAGCGGAACAGCAGGTTGTAGTCAATCTGCTCCATCAACTGGCGCTCCGAGCGGACGGAGTAGAATGCCTGCAGCAGCGAGGCCCTGAGCAGCCGTTCCGGGGCAATCGAGGCGCGTCCCGTACTCCCGTAGAGTTGCTCAAACTCCCCATCAAGCGAGATCAGAGCATCGTTCACAATCTCCCGGATCACCCGCAACGGATGCCGCAATGGCACCCGTTCCTCAAGGTCGACATATGAGAACAATGCCCTCGAACGCTGATCCGATCCCCGCATGACAACCTCCTTGCGCCAATGCAAGGATGGAATCATATTCGTGCCACGCTGTCAGCAGGAGAGAATTTCAACAGCCTGCTAGGGGTAATTTGTTCATCTATGCGAGCCTGCGGGTAGTTGATCGATTGATCTGCGCGGGGTTGACGTCCACATCTAGCGGAAAGAACCCCCGAGATGGATTGAATATGCCGCATAAAGTAGGTTTACTGACGAAATGACGCAGACCATCTTCGATAAAATTGCTACCGCCAAGTCGCACCTTGATCAGATTCGGCCGCTGTCAGGTGACGCGCTACGCCAACTCGATGAATGGTACGATGTCAATTTTACCTACACGTCGAACGCCCTTGAAGGCAACACGCTCACGCGGAATGAAACCGCGATTGTTATTGAAAAAGGCATAACGGTTCGTGGCAAGCCGCTAAAGGATCACAACGAAGCGGTAGACCACTATGCCGCCGTGAAGTTCATGCGGGATCTTGCCAAAGACAGTTGCGCTTTCACAGAAGCAGATATCAAGCAGCTTCATCAGATGGCAGTATCAAGGACGATGTCGAGCGCGGGTCGATATGCGACTGGAGATCGCTTCATAACAACGTCACAAGGGATGCGCGCATTTCCACCGGTACACGATGTTCCAATATTAATGCAACAGTTTGTTGGTAATCTTCCAGACGAAGCGACACCTCATGCCGCCTTCATGGCGCATCTTGACCTAGTGACAATTCATCCTTTTGACGATGGCAACGGACGCACTGCCCGATTGTTAATGAACGCTATTTTGCTGCGCGGCGGCTATCCACCCGTCATGGTTGATCCTGCGGATAGGCCTGACTACATTGATACCATCGAAGCATCCCAGACCGGCGGCAGCCCTGATTTGTTTTTGTCCTTCATGGGATCGCAGTTGCTGACCACGATCGACAATCACATTGCCCGCATCACAGGTGGTGGTGTGCCAGTGTCGAAACAAAATTCTGATCCGCCCCAGTCGCCACCGAACGATCCCAAGCCGAAATAATGGACGTCGCAACGTTCATTCCTGCTGTGAATGTATTTCGGAGTTCTGAAGAACGGCCACACAGAGGGTGGCGGCATAGGATGCACTTATTCATAGTAATACGCCTGATGTTACGGATCATCGAATATCCGAGTTGTCGGCTCGGTGGGCTGCTGGTCGAATTTCAACAGCCTGCTAGAATCCACGCGAACCGGTCGACGTTGCTGGTGCTGAATAAGGTATATCCAGCCTAATCGGCACGAACGCGTTAGGCATTCGCAAGCCCCCTAAAATGGCTCCACAGGACTTTAGGAACTGTGGACCCAAAAACAACTCTACCTAATTCACGAAAACATCGAGCTTCTCGCGGCGGCGCCCGGTCAGCGCCGCCAGTGCCCCGAGCGCGCCAAAGATCAGGAATGTCGGCAGGTTGATAATGCTGCCGATCAATACGTTCCAAACGAATGGGTGTGTTGCCGATGAGACCGCATCGCGCGCGTCGGTGACGCTTTTCGGGGCGATGCTTCGCCAATGGTCGACAAACAGCGTCGGGTCGAACGGCCCGAAACCGTCGACGGCCGGAGTTGCATCGGAGACCAGCGCAATGGTTGCCACCAGCAGGAAAACGAACGCCAGGAACCGCAAGGCCGGCAGCCCGACCCCGACGATCAGGTTAAGCGTACCCTTGGCGATCCAAACAAGCGCGCGAACGAGCAGGATCAGCGTCCAATAAGCCAGCTTGAACGGCCAGGTAAATATCGCGATGAAGTCATAGAGCAGCGCCATGGCCATCCTGCCGTTTTGGTTGCAGCATCCTGGCTACCCGGAAACGGCGGCCCGTTCAAGGCTGCGGCCGATCAGCACCGTTTAACTTGCCAAGTGTGGTGTCATAGCGCCGATTTTGCGCGTCGTTGGTCGGACCGGGCCTCATTGGGCGCTGGCCATCAGGCCAGGCCACGCAATCGGCGTGCGGGGCTGGCGTGGAAATATCACGAACTGTAGCCATTCGCCCTCTTGCCCTGCCGGGTCTTCTGGGTATATTGCCCGCTTCGCTTCGGCGAACGGAGAGGTGGCCGAGTGGTCGAAGGCGCACGCCTGGAAAGTGTGTAGGCGGGGAACCGTCTCGAGGGTTCGAATCCCTCTCTCTCCGCCATAACCAAATGATTCCACAGCACATTTTAGAAATTTATGGCGAGATTCGAACTCGCCCCGTAGTTTCCGTGGGTTAGGCCCGCCCGGATTGTGGGACTCGACACAGAGACCGCTTTGGTGCGGCTTTGCCTATGCTTCACTGCAGATGTAGGGCTTCACGATAGGTTCTATGTCGGCAGAACGAATAGGCTTCCAAATGGAGCCAACAACGTTCACGCCATAAGCTTTCGCGAGCTTGGTCGCATGGCTCAACGTATGATCTTTTTTTCCGGTCATCAGGATGACAGCCGGGTTCTGTATGCGAAGTGAATCAAGTTGAACAAACTCCATTCCGTCCTGCTGCGGCATGAAAATATCCAGAAAAACAATGCCGATGTTGCCTTGATATTCAAGGATTTGCTGCGCTTCCGATCCGTTTCGTGCCTTCCAAGGTCGCCCAACCCCCATCTTCAGGAGAATCATACTGAGCACTTCCAAAGAGAACTGATCATCGTCAACAATCAAAAATTGCTCGTTCAACAGTGGTGCTTTGCTGACCGGGTGTGCGTCGGCCTGCAAACGAGCCGAACTGATACTATTCAATAAGCTTTCCTCCATCGGTTAACGTCCTAACGTTCCGATCCAGTCTAAAAATACCTGTTCATCATCGGCAACCCGAATGCCTGAACATTTCATCGGCTGTCGGTCATCATAGAACGTTTACAATCAAGGAATTGTTGGATTTCTAGCAATGAAACATACAAAATTGTTTCTATGCAGGCAGTTCGCAGAGACAAATCTGCGGTGTCCTTGGGGAAAACGAAGTTAGCCAGAAACTGCAGAAGCAATCGGCGAACCACCATCACCACTCGGGTGCGCACTTGTGCGAGAAAGCCCCCTGGCAGTAATTACAGCTACCGAGATTTCTTTCTCCAACTTACCGATATGCTTTAGGAGCGCTGGGTCTGATCGTTTGCCGCATGCATCTTCGAGCCGCTTACAAATTGCCCCGATACGCATGGCTCCAATAGTGTTGGAGCTTCCCACGAGAGCATGGCATGTATCCATCAAGAGCTTCACATCTGTGGTTTGAGATGCACGTCGCAGCTCGGTTTTTCGAAAGGTCATTTCTTTCTCGAACAGGTCTGTAAGTTCAGACAAGTCCTGGCAATCCGTGTCGATCGCAAGCTGTTGCAGTATTTCCTCATCGATGACCGGCAACACGCCAGCATCGGCACGAGACTTTTTATTCCGGGCTGACTTCGGCTGGACGACTGCTGTCACTTCAGCGCTCTGACCGGCGCTGTATTCGGGCACGGCTTCAACAAGCCTGTCTGGTGTTTTCTCAGTCTCGCTGTGATCATCAGGCGTCGACACACCGGCAACACGGTCCAATAATTCCGCTCTGCGCACAGGTTTGGAAAGGCAGTCGTCCATCCCACAGCCTAGGATTTCTTTCAGTTCTTGGCTCCCAGCATGTGCGGTCAATCCAATGATAGGAATTGGAAGTCGACCGTCCTCCCGTTCTTCCCTGCGAATCTGTCGCGTCGCTGACTTACCATCCATGACAGGCATTGAGATATCCATGAGAATGAGATGATATCGCTTGGCCCGAACCGCTTCCACCGCTGCAAGACCGTTTGCAACGTGGTGAACTTTATGGCCCGCTGAGGCTAGCATTCGGGTCGCAACCATCGCGTTGGTGGGGTTGTCTTCCGCAATTAGTATTTCCATTGCGGAATGCACAGGCATCTCCGGTCTGTCCTGGTTGACGAGTTTCATCGGCACGGCCGCAGGTTCGACAACTGGCAACTCCAGCCGGTACCAGAAGTTACTACCCTTACCCGGCTCGCTTTCCACGCCGATCTCGCCATCCATCGCACGGACCAACTGCTGACATAACGCCAAACCAAGACCGGTACCCTGCACTGTTCCGACTTCTTCACACTTGAGCATCGTAAATTCATCGAACACAGTCATAACTTTGTCAGCGCTGATTCCAACTCCGGTATCGCGAACGCATGTGCGTATGCACGCGCGCCCTGAGGCTGCCTCTTCAACTTCCAACGTGATCTGAATCGTGCCTTTTGCCGTGAATTTGATGGCATTTCCAATCAGGTTGACCAGAATCTGCTGATACCGTTTTCCGTCAACCGAGACACCGAGCGGCAGGTTACCGGCGACGTTATACTCCAACCTGTTTCCGGATCTCAGCGCCAAGGCTCGCAACGATCCAACTGTCTTTGCGACGAGTTCCTCAAGGTTGGTTTCACCTGGGTCCAACTCCAAGCGTCCTGCACGAATCTTGGAAAAGTCCAGAACCTCATTGATCAAGTTGAGAAGCGACTCTCCGGATGTCTGAGCCGTGCCAATCAAACCTGCCTGGTCAGTCGAAAGCTTGGTGTCGGACAAAATCTCCAACACGCCAAGTATCCCATTCAACGGGGTTCTCATTTCATGGCTCATGGCAGCCAGAAAACTATCTTTGGCCTCAGCCGCTGCCTTGGCCTCCTGGAGGTGCACGGCCTGTGTCTTATCAAGACCGATACCCCGATATCCGCCGAACTGGCCATGCTGGTCAAACCAAGGCGAACCGCTGATTGTCATGTTGCGCGGTCGACTTTCGCTATCCTCGAGCTGGAACCCGAAATCCCGAAATGGCCTTTGCTGGCTAATTGCCTCTTGCTGCCGTTCAACTTCGCTGTTGTCTGGATTGCCATCGATGATGTCCTGCAGTGGCCGACCGATAAAACGCTCGGGCCCATATCCCAAAGCGTTACGGATACCGTCCGAAATATAGGAAATCCGGCCTTGTTCATCGGATTGCCATAGCCAGTCGCAACTAATATCGCTCAGATCGCGTAGCTTCCTATTGGCAGCATCCAATTGTTGGATTAAAGAGCGCGCATCGGCGGATTCCTGAGATCGCTGTTGATGCTCCCGCCGGCAGCTCGCCCGCGTGATTTGATACCCCACCCAAAGCACCACACCGGCACTAAAAATTGCTGCAGCGGCCCAAAACGATAAGATCATATAGCCGGGCGCGATCCCGCTCGCCCCAAGCCCGACTGCAAAAACTGACAAAATCATTGCAGCGCCAATGAAAAATCGACTTCTCGAGAAGTCTGCAATTTTGAGACGACTGAGAAACGTACCCTGCGAGACTGTTAGTGCAATTGCCAGCCAACTAAAGGCTGAGATGACTCTGAAAATGTTTTCCAGACTATCCATTCGTAATATCTATTCTTCTAACAGCTTCTTTATTAGCCCACTTACCGACGATAGGATTATAGTGGCGACAAATTATTAAATAAGACGATCAGCTTCACCTCAACCTTTCGATGACTCTGGCATTAATTGGAGGCGCTCACACCCGCATCCCATCAACGCTGGTATAATCCAACACCTCCTGAGCCCACGGAAGCATCAAGAAACAACATTGGGCGCTGCAATTTGATAAGTTGCGTGAATTGCATACAAAAATAGCCTGGTATCAACGCTTGCAGCAGCCAATTGCCGATCTGTTTTTCATCAATAGCCGAACCCTTTCTTCATAACCTCTTATGGTTTCCAGGGTAGCCTGATTGGAGGTTCAGATTTTTTCTTTCAGGAGTTTTGAGATGTTAGAAGCGGCGGGCGCCATCGGTAAATCAGCCCAGAAAACAATCAAGGCAGCCGTAGTTGAGGACGATCAATTTGTCGCCCAGACTTTTGCTGCACGCTTAGAGAAAAATGGCGTGACCGCAACGGTTTTTCACACCCTGACAGCGGCACGCGAAGCTCTCTTAATGACCTGAGCCCCGCAATTTCCTCCAGATTTAGGTAGAGTCCGTAACCTCAAGGAGGAGACGGACGATGCGGAAGAGTAGGTTTTCAGAAGAACAGATCATCGCGATTTTGCGTGAACAAGAGAGCGGGCAGGCAACCAA
>JAHZKP010000144.1 GCA_022600345.1 Alphaproteobacteria bacterium
ATCGATTTGAGTGGCCGGTTTCACCGCTTCGCTCCGCCGCGATGGCGGCTGCGCTCACCTTCGAAACCGGCTAAGGTGAATGACAAATAGTGTCAGGGATGCTGCCGGTTCAAAGTGTCAGGTATCAGCCCGGTCGTTCAGCAGGAGCCTCGGCCCTAAACCAAACCTACGCCCGCTTGTCACCTAGCAACTGGCCGATCAGCGTTTCGGCGAGTTGTGGTTCGAAATAGCCAAAGCGCTGGAAACGGATCAGTCCGTCGCGATCGATTATTACCATCTCGGGCGTGCCGCGCGTGCGGTACCGGCGCATGGTCGTGGGAATGCGCTCGCCTTCGGCGTGGCGATCTACGCCGACCGGAATCGTTATCTTTTTTTCTTTGATATAGCTCTTCAGCTTGCGCACAGTTTGGTAGTTGTGCCCCTCGAACACGGTGTGGATTTTGACGAGCACGAGATCGCCAGAGGCAACTGCTGAGGAATACTTTTCCTGCCAGCTCTGCATCAGAGGCCCTGAAAATTCATTGCAACCTGGACACCACAGTTGGAAGAAATCAATAACGATCACCTTGCCACGCAGCCGGCCTACATTGCCGCCGTCTGCATTGAGCCACTCAAGGATATCCCATTGCGGGGCAGGCCGGCCGGTCTCGTTGGAGAAGGCAGTGGTGAGCGGGAAGCCGATTGTCATGGGCACTGCCGCGCTGGCACAAAGACCGAATAGTAGCCGTCGACGGCTTGACTGTTCCGAATTCATCATCTGTCAGACCTGACCTGGTTGTAGAATTTCCGTCCGCATATTTTAGCGGCAGATCAGGTCACGGCGTTTTCACGTTGTTGTGTCGGTGTCGCTTAAGCTTCCCTGGAGCCTGCCAACGAAATCCTCGGTTCGCGTGCCCAGCGGACGTTCAGGGTGGAGAGGAGGCGAGCGTCTGCAGCGATTGGAAGCTGAAATTTGGACTGCAGGAGGGGGAGTCGCAAAGGGCCACTACCGGACGATTTGTGTTAGATTCTGATTTAGACTACCGAACTAAGATTTTCACTCAGGGCGGTGTGCTAGGTATGCTGCAGGAAGACATTTTGCCGGCTCTGCTTGCGCCCAGAATTCAAAGAGCTTTGTCGCTTCCCTCGCCAACGGGTTCAAGAAACAGTGCGTTCAATTCTCACACGAGAGGAACTTTTGAGACGACCTATCGGTCGAAGTCGTGGCCTTGCATGCTTGCCCTTATCCATCGATCAAAATCTGAGCGTCCATTCAATGGATGCCTAGCGATAAACTGGTGGAATGACACCGTTGATAGGACCGGGTTCCTTTGGCTTGATTTTCGTAGTTTAGTTGCCGAACTCTTGCCAGATCAAATACCCGCAACAAACGGGATGGATCACCAACAAATCTTGCGAGCTTTAGAATCGAGCCCATGGATTCAGCAGAACAGAGGCTTGCATGGCGAGCGAACTCGTGCCTCAGAGCAGTCGCCGTCACCCCTGGCACCTGACCTGCAACCGGATGAGTTTAGAGAGGCTGAACTGCTGTCTGCAGAGCAGGGTAGGTTCTTTGTGCTGGAGCCGAAGACTCCAGCGGTCTCGATTTACGCTGAGACGATATTATTTGAATTTGATTGGGGCGCTTGGCTGCCGAAATTGGGCCTAACGGACTGAGCCGCTGGATTAAGCAGAGGCGCCAACTCGCGGTAGCACCGATCTTCGACGAAGGGAGCACGTCTTCTACGGGTCAAAACCTGACGACTCCAACTTTCCCTAGTTTTCCGCACTTGCCCCAAACCGCGCTTTTGCTGCACCCGCTCTCCTCACCCAGCCTTCCCAATAACCTCGAACATCAGCTCAAGATCCTCTGGCCGGGACATGCGGTGTTCGCCGTCGGGGACTTCATAGAGTTCGACTTGGTCGGCA
The DNA here is from genome assembly GCA_022600345.1 of Alphaproteobacteria bacterium. Lineage (GTDB taxonomy): Bacteria > Pseudomonadota > Alphaproteobacteria > Rhizobiales > Hyphomicrobiaceae > Filomicrobium. The sequence continues at coordinate 1,909 of JAHZKP010000144.1, forward strand.
TTGATGACATCGAGCATCGCGCGGGTGTGTTCGGCTGGTACGTCTTTATCCAGCAGTCCCTGGATGACGTAGATGGGTCGGCCGGGATCGAAGACTTCGCCTTTGAACAGGTGATTGCGGCCCTCTTCGATGAACTTCCTGGTGATCGGCAACGGGTCGCCATATTCGGAGGGGCGGTAGGTGACGCCGTTTCGCATTAGCTCGGCCTGCTGTGCGGGCGTCATTTCTTTCCACATCAGCTCTTCCGTCAGATCCCAGGCCGGTGCGATCAGAACCAGCGCCTTGATGCGGGCGGCTTCTTCCGGATCGGTGCGCATCAGGTCGCGCAATAACAACAGCGCCAGATGGCCGCCGGTGGATGAGCCAAGGATGATTTGCGGACCGCTCGTGACCTCAGTGAAGATGGCTTTGGTTTCTTCCAGCCAATCGCCGATGGTGGCGTCGAGAAAGTCACCGCCCGACTGGCCGTGGCCGGAATACTCAAACCGGGTCAGGCCATAGCCGTTCAAAGGTGCCCACTCGGCCAAGGCTGCGGCCTTGGTGGAGATCATGTCGGACTTGAGACCGATCAGCCAGACGAGTCCGGTTCCGCCGTCGCTGGGGGCGGGCTGATGAATGTATGCGATTGGCCGTGAATTTTCGCCTTCACCCACTTCAAGCATTTGCGGTTCGTCGCTGGTCATCCTACAGAAGTCCTCGTGATTTATCCGGTCAAACAACGCGCAGCTCGAACATCATTATACATTCTGCGTCCCCGGGATAAGCGTTAGCAGGCTGTTGAAAAACTCATGTGGCTCGCGACACCTGTCACTTTTTCGCATTCGGCCAGAAGCGGCGCGCAGCGCGATGTGGGTCCATCGGGCCAGTGCCGCGACGCCGCCGAGGCGAAAAAGTGCGGTGTCCCAAG
>JAHZKP010000145.1 GCA_022600345.1 Alphaproteobacteria bacterium
AGCCATCGGAAATGCCGCAGAGAGGCATGAAGGGCAAAGGCATGATGATGGACGGTAAAATGGGCCCCGGAATGATGGGAAAGGGGATGATGAAAGGCGGCATGATGGGCCGAATGAGACAGGGCGGCATGATGGGTCGCAGCTGTCCGATGATGGGTTCAGGCGATGGCGAAACCCATGCATCGGGCCGTATTGCATTCATCAAAGCTGAGCTTGGCATAACGGATAATCAGAAAGCTGTCTTTGATGCCTATGCGGGGGCTTTAAAGCAGAACCTCCAGGACATGCACGCCATGCGTACCAGAATGATGGCGGGTATGAAGTCGGGAACTCCCGTCGAGCAGCTTTCGGCCCGAATTCAAATGATGGAGGGGCGACTCGATACGCTCAAGGGCGTAAAGCCCGCCCTCGACAAATTGTATGCTGCTCTCAGCAACGAGCAGAAAAAAAAGGCTAATAAGATCCTGACCGGCATGGGCTGCATGATGTGACGCCGCGAAAGGGGAGGAATTTCGTTCCTCCCCTTGACCTTCCAGTTGCTGGAATTCCCATATCGACATTATCGCCGCTTAGCAGTGAACAGCGTTGGAAAACCATAGTCAAAGGAGAGCTTCAAATGTCCGGCACCCAAGAACTTTCCAGAATCAATATTTCTCAACTTGGCTACTCGCTCAGCATTTTCTTTGTGGCAACGTATTTGTTCTGCATTGCACTGGGGGTAATCGTGCCCGATTGGGAAATGCACAAACCCTGGCTGCAATTCTTTCCTGGATTTGAATGGTTGACGTTGCAGGGCTTCGTTATAGGTTTGGTCGAGTCGGTGGTTTACGCTTGGTACGTGGCGATCGTCTTCGGCGTACTCTTCAACTTCTTCGGTTCTCGCAGAACCGCTTGAGCTCCTGCACAGGCCAGCGCTCCAATTGGGGGCTGCAACATCACTCATTTTAGTGTGCGACCGCCTCTCAGCACCGGCAAAGTCACATGCGCTGATCTATGGTCGGCAACCTTCCAGTGACTGGAATATCAGTTACTTAGCTGGATTCGAGATGCCGCGTGTGGCCCGATCCTTGAAAGAAGTGCACCAATTCAAGCTAACGGGATTTTTAGTCATCAGACTGCGTCCCGAGTGTACGGATCTGGGATATGGAAAAGCGATTGACGCTGGGCGACCTCTTAGAAAGAGAAAAGAATAGCTTTGGTGTATTGAGGTTGGCCGCGGCCGCCGCTGTGATCTTAGACCATTCGTTCGAAATGGTTTCCGGCATCGAAGGACATGGGCCGCTTACGGATGTGACGATGCTCCCTCTAGGACAGCACGCGGTTAATGTATTTTTCGTGTTGAGCGGGATACTCGTTGCAGCAAGTCTGGATCGATCGCCGACGTTGCCGCACTATCTTGTCTCTCGTGCCCTGCGAATTCTTCCCGGGCTCGCCGTTTGTGTGTTTTTGACAGCGTTCTTGATCGGTCCGCTTTTTACAACGCTCGCTGCATCGGCTTATTTTGCCTCGCCAGAAACCTACTTGTACGTCGCCAAAACCATCTCGCTTGCAACCGGCAGTGCGCCACTTCCGCTCGTGTTTTCCGCTAATCCAGTCGCCGGTCAGATAAATATCCCGCTTTGGACGGTCAAGTACGAGGTTGTTTGCTACTTTCTGCTTGGGCTGCTTCCCCTTATCGGCCTGTGGCGCAACGATGCGCGACGGCTGCTGGCCTTGGCGGGACTGGCATTTGTCTACGTTGCGGTTATGGCTGTTCCCGGCATTGTCCAACCGGGCTCCTCACTGCAATGGTTCTTTAATTTGTCGCTGGCCTTCGCAATGGGTGTTGGCGCCTATGTCTTGCGCCACAGATTCCTTGTGTCGGTATGGGTCCTCGCTGGAGTTGCCACCGTCTTTATATTATTCGCAGGAAGCCCAATCGAGCGCCCTTTATCGGCGGTGTTCGCCGGTTATGCCGCAATTTGGTTCAGTCAATTCCGTTACGGTCCGTTTCGGAGATGGACCAACATGGTCGATTTATCGTTTGGTATCTACGTATATGGCTGGGTGGTTCAACAGTGCGTTGTGGCGATGTTTCCGGAGCTTGGTCCAATCGCGCACGCCGTCGCCACGTTTGTCGTCCTGCTGCCGATCGCTGCATTGTCATGGTTCCTTGTCGAAAAACCTTCACTGGGGCTTCGCCCTGTGATCGCGAGGTGGCTCGACGACCGGATGGATCGTGGCGTTACCGCGCATCAAACTCGGGAGAGAGGCCCTGGCTCAGTCACAGTTGCAGGTCAGGCAGGCCGGATGGGGCGGCAGCGCTAGAACTGCCGCTTGCGGGATGGTCGCTAATCGCCACAAATATGAACAGTCCAGAAGACGGTGGACGATGAGCTTTCATGCTGACTGCTTTTGTAGTATTTTTCGCTTGACCTTCCACTTGCTGGAAGCCGCATAAGGCTATCGTGGCTCCAGGTCACGAACAGTCCAAAAGGCACACAACATATGCCGCGTCCGGTGCGCAACATTCTGTCAATCGCTCTTGCCCTCGTCGTTTTCGCGGCGGGCGGGTTGCAGTCTGCGCGGGCCATTTTCAAGAGTTCGGCGACCCTTGTTCATGTCAGTCACAGCATGAACGCAGAGCATCGCACCTCGCCTCCCCATCATGCCCATCATGATCATGCCGAAGTCCTCCCTGTGAACCCGGCAGAGTGCCTGGTTGTTTGCCTCGAGGCATTTCCCGATCGCCACTTGACCGGTCAGGAGATTCGGGTGGCATCCAGCGGTGACGCGGCAAGTTACCCATACCCCAAAACTCGCGATCCAATTTGGCTGGCCTCGAACCAACTGCTGTCAATACGTCTCGCTGCGCGAGGTCCACCTTATGAGGCTTGGCCTCCTAGTTTGAGCAGTGCGCAACAGACCTTTCTGCTCACCCATCGCCTCCGCATTTGATCCGTCCTCCAGCTGATGCCTGAGATCTCTCGCGTCAGCCTCGCATGCCGTGCGCGCACTTCTGCGAGCCGGTCGTACTGCGCTGTATTTCTCACGCAGGCTGGAGGATGAGACCCATGAATATAGGCGACGCATCGGCAAAGACCGGGCTGCCCGCGAAGACAATCCGCTACTACGAAGACATCGGCCTTGTGAAAGCTGATCGGCAGCCGAACGGTTATCGCGACTACTCTTCCGAGCATATCGAGCGCTTGTCGTTTTTAAAGCGCGCGCGTGACTTCGGTTTCCCGATCGAAGACTGTCGCAAGCTGCTCGGGCTGTATGACGACGAACATCGGCACATTGCCGAAGTGAAAGCTCTCGCCGCCCATCATCTCGAAGAGTTGCAACTTAAGGCACGAGAGATCCAAGGCCTTGCAGAAACATTGCAGGGTCTGGTGGAAGCATGTTCCGGGGAAGATGACGACGACTGTCCCATCATCGCGGAGCTCACGTCGAAAATCACAGGCGCCAACTCATAACGCGGATCACGACGCCACGAACTCAAACAACGTTCCATCAGACAACAGCGCGGCCTTGCTGGCAGGCGCCATGATGATCATAAGGTCAAATCCAATGTGCAAGAAGAGCTGCAAGCACACAGCACCGAGACTGAACCGCCCGAGCGGCCGCCTGCTGTCGGTTTTGATGCTGTCGTCAGCGCTCGCGGCCGGGCCGGTCTCACCAATCAAGTTCTTCACGAGCCTGGAACTTGACGGAGCATTGTCGGTGAAAAGCGGCCTGAGCGGACTGCTGTTTCCTTCCGCGCTTGCAGCCGAAACCAAGGACGATGGTGCCGTCAAATGGACCTGCCCCATGCATCCCCACTACATCGCCAGCGAATTCGGCACCTGCCCGATATGCGGCATGGATCTCGTCAAGCTTGAGACGGGCTCAGGTAGCGCCGGGGGCTCGGCAGGGCAGCAGCGCACCGCGATTACGATTGCTCCGGAAACGCTCCAAACCATGGGTGTTCGGATTGCCAAGGCGGAGAATTCAAGCTTTGGTCGGATCATCCGCAGCTTTGGTCTCGTTGCTGAAAACGAGCGTATGCAGACCGAGATGACGGCGCGGACCGAAGCCTGGATTGAAGAATTGCGCATCCGCGCCGTGGGAGATGAGGTCAAGAAAGGCGACCTGCTTTTCACAATGTACGCTCCCGAATTCATCGTGACGCAACGCGATTATCTGGATGCCTTGAAGGGCCGCAACCGTACGCGCATCCACTCCATCAAGACGCGGCTGAAAGCGTTTGGAATGCAGGGTCGCGCCATCAAACAGCTAGAGAAAAAGCGGGAAGTGATGGAATTCGTGCCCTTCTATGCTGATCTCGATGGCACGGTTGCGATGATTGAGTTGCGGCCAGGAAGCTACGTGAAACGCGGCACGATGCTGACGCGAATTCAGGATTATTCGCAGATCTGGCTCATGGTGAGCGTGTCCGAAAAAGACCTGACCTTCATCAAGCCGGGCGGTTCCGCGCGCGTCACCTTCCCGAATATTCCTGGCCGTGAGGTATTTGCCAAGGTCGAGTATGTCTATCCGACGGTCGATCCTAAAACCCGAACCGGGCAGGTTCGCCTCGTACTCAACAACTCTGACGGTCAGTTGCGCCCTGGTGCTTATGCAGACGTCGCCTTCGAGGTTGATGCTGAGCAGCGTCTCGCCATTCCTTCTGAAGCAATTCTTAGAAGTGGCGGCATCCGTTATGTCGTTGCCTCACTTGGTAAGGGGCGCTTCGAACCACGCGCCGTCAAGACCGGCCTGACGTCGGGTCGATGGACGGAAATATCCGGGGAAATCAAGGCTGGCGATGACATCGTCGTATCCGGCCAGTTCCTGATCGATTCAGAAAGTGCTCTGCGCGAAAGTTTCAGAAAGCTGGAACGCCTGCAACTGCCGCTCGAACTCCTGAAGCTTGATGAGCGTCAGTTCGCGATGATCGATCATATGGTCGATGCAGCGCTCTATCAGCACGAAGCCCTGATCGACGGCTACGAGGTCGAAGGCAAATTCCTCGATCCCGCAATCGAGATCAAAACGATTTTATGGCCGCAATTCCAGCACTCGAAACTCGCGTTCGTGATGGAAGACGCCGTCAAGGCGCTGGAGAAAGGCAAATCAGCAAAGACTGAGAGCGAGGTTCAGGCTGCACTGGCTGAACTCGTTACGGCTCTGGAGCCGTGGATGCGCGACGGTGCGCCGGGACATTACACCGAAAAGAAGGTCGCCATGTTTGCTGACAAGGCAAGCGGCAGAAAATGGCTGCAACTGGCAGGCCCTCCCATCAATCCGTACGGGAGGGGCCAAGCCGTGCCAATGCCATGGCCCGAGGCCAAGCCCAGTGCTGAACCAGGCAAGCCAACTGAGATGAAAGTGCCCGCAGAAGCTTCCGCCCGGCCGATGACCGGTCACAAACACTAGATCGGGTCCATTTTGGTTGGAATCGCTGACCCGATCTAATTTCTTTAATTGAAGCATGTTCCGGGCGCAAAACCGCTCACACTTTTGCTGAACATGCTTTGACGGCTACGAAGGCAGAAAACATGTCTGGACACGACCTCGGCGCCGATCCCACCAAATCCGGTGTCGCCAAAATCATAGATTGGTCGGTGAAGAACCAGCTTCTGGTTCTGATCGGCGCACTGGCGCTCGTTGTGATGGGATGGTTGGCGATCCAGAAGACGCCACTCGACGCTATTCCAGATCTCACCGACACGCAGGTTATCATCCGCACGGAGTTTGCCGGCCAGTCGCCTCAGATCGTCGAGGACCTTGTCACCTATCCTCTATCGACGACGCTCCTGGGATTGCCCAAGACGAAGGATGTTCG
>JAHZKP010000013.1 GCA_022600345.1 Alphaproteobacteria bacterium
CGAACCATTCTGCCGAGGCGGATTAGTGACAAGATCAAGTGGACCGGCGCAGCGCGTGGCGGTGTCACGGGCAAGACGGGATGCGCAGAGATTGGCGCAAATCCGCCCGGCCCGTCCAATCGTAGATTGGCTCCGCCAATATGGGTTTCCAAGCGGCGGTCGCCCAGTGCGTCGAGCGGCTTGGCCGATCACCCAGATCGACCCGCGCCACTCTCCTGCTGGATCGACTCGCCGCTTGAGAAACAGAATGGTTCGATTTGGTCGGAAAGTGCTCTAAATGCGAAAGACTACGCGGTAATCTCCAAGCCGTGCTGCATTTGCGCTGCCTGCAGCGTGTTCTTCAACAGGCAGGCAATCGTCATCGGCCCGACACCGCCCGGAACCGGCGTGATCGCACCGGCAACGGCTGCCGCCTCAGCAAAAGCAACATCGCCTTTTAGCTTGGCCTTGCCGCCGGGAACCTCGACGCGGTTGATGCCGACATCGATCACGATCGCGCCCGGCTTAATCCAATCGCCCTTGACAAATTCGGCAATGCCAACTGCCGCGACCACCAGATCGGCCCCCTTCACGACACTTTGAATGTCCTTGGTGCGCGAATGAGCAACCGTCACCGTGCAGTTCTCCCGCAACAGCAGAGCTGCCATCGGCTTGCCGACGATGTTGGAGCGCCCGATGATGACGGCATTCATTCCAGACAGATTCTCCTGCACCGATTTCGCCAGGATCAGCGAGCCGGTTGGCGTACAAGGAGCAAGCGCTGGTTCACCAACCCACAGCCGCCCGACGTTGACCGGATGGAACCCATCGACGTCTTTGGCTGGATCGATGGCGTTGAGAACCTTCTCGGAGTTGACGTGCTTGGGCAGCGGCAACTGCACGAGAATGCCGTGCACACCGGCGTCTTTGTTCAATGAATCGACCAACGCCAGGATTTCGGCTTCCGACGTGGTATCGGGCAACTTGTGCTCGATGGAATTCATGCCGACTTCTTTGGTCTGCTGCCCCTTGTTTCGCACGTAGACCTGGCTGGCAGGATCTTCACCGACCAGCACCACAGCCAGCCCCGGCGTAAACCCATGCGCGCTTTTCAGCGCTTCCACCTTGCCCGCGATATCAGCGCGAACCTGTGCGGCAACAGCCTTTCCATCGATAATGCTTGCACCTGACATGCCTGAATTTCCCTCCCACATTTTTCTGGTTCGGGCTTTTGAAGCCCGTTTTCAACAATCCGTTCCGTAAGCTTTAAAGCTTTCGGCGAATGGTTTCTACTAAAGTAGCGGGAGCGCCTTGGACATGCAGCAACTTGACGCGCGATTTCGCTCCTGACCGTAGCGTTACGGCGGATTTGGGCACATCAAGCCAACAGGCAATGAGCTTTTCGACCGCTGAATTGGCTGCACCATCTTCAGGAACAGCCCGAACTTTAGTCTGGACCGCAGGTCCATCTGCGGTTTCACAAAGTCCTAAAACGATGTCTTTGGACGATTTAGGCGTGACGCGAACCCGCAAAGACAGCCCCTCGTCGAGCTGCCGCCACGGCCCGTCACCTTGGTTCACAGACCAAGCGCCTGGACTTGCGGAATGAGAACTTCGGCAATGACCCTGATCAGGAACCAGCAGGCCAAAAGCAGCACGATCGGGGAGATGTCGACGGCGCCTAGATCCGGAAGATACCGCCGTATCCGTCGCAGCGCCGGCTCGGTCAGCGTTGAGATCGCCTGGTAGATCGAGCGCACGGTCGGGTTATAGGCGTTCACCACGCCGAACGCGACGAGCCAGCTAAAAATCACGCTGGCCAGAACTATGAACGTGTAGATCTGTAGAACCTGAATTGCCAATTCAAGAATGATCACCAACAGGTTGCCCATCGTGCCCCGCTTTAATCAAAGAAAAGATCGTTGTGATCGCTTGAACAAGAAACGCCGCTCGGCCCGGCAGGCCCCGAATCGCTCCCTCAATCAATCACTTGCCCCGACGTGTAACCCCAGGTCGGGCCGACGGCAAGTGCACCTTGCAATCGTCCCCCGTCAGGCAACCCCAACAGCTCCGTCTCAGCGTCTCCGGTCAGTCCCCGCCAGCCGAAATCGCCCGTCCGATAAGGCCTGGAACTTCGGCATCTTCGCCGATCGGCGCCATCACGGCCCCGCGAAATTCAGCCTGTTCGAGCTGCTCAGGGATATCGCCAATAACATGGCCCGCTGTTGTTGCAAAAAGCGGCAGGCAAACCGCCGTTCTCCCCGTCAACCCGGCCGCCGCCTTGGCGATCGTCGGCGCCTGTTCAACGAAGCCCAGCCTCACATCGCCAAACGCTCCCACCGCCGAGATCCGTCTTTGCACAGCCATTGCCGCTTCCGCCGAAGCCTGACTTCGCTGCGAACCGTGCGCTGCCAACACCAGGGTTGCCTCGTCGACGCGTCCACCCATCCGGCCGATCGCTTCGCTTGCCCGGCGGACGCACAATGGCGGCAAGGCCTCATCAAGCCCAAATGGATCGAGATAAGTTACATCACTATTCGTTGCCAAGCCGACGCGGCGGCGCAGCTCGGAACTGACAAACCACCCATCGCTCATGAAGAACGGATAGATCGCAAGCCTTTCGCCCTCGATCGCTTGCGCCAAAGCCGCTTCAAGCGATCCCGTTTTTGCCAGCGTCGCGCCTTCGACCCGCATTCCGTTTGCAGCAGCCGAAACCCTCGCGGCAAGGTCCTTGATCGCACGGTCGAGCGGCTCTGGCTCGCTTGGCGATCCATGCGCAACGACAACTGCAAATGAACCTTGCTTCACGTATCTGCCTCCAGCAAAAAATAACGGGCCGGCCCTCAACCAAACGTCGCTGGAGCAGTTACGTCCGCTACCCCGCCTTGGGCCACCCGGCCAGCCTCAAACTTCAATCCATAATCGGTTGCCATGTGCACCATCGCACGCTCGGCAAGGGCCGTAATCGTCAGCAGCGGATTGACGCCAAGCGAGCGCGGAATAATCGCCCCGTCAATTACATAAAGTCCCTTGTGGACCGAAGTTCCACTCTGGCCACTTGCCCCATCGAAAACCTGGCCCTTGTGATTGACAACACCCTGTCCGCAATCAGCGCCCATGCCACAGCCACCCAGCGGATGCGCGGTCGCCGGTTGCTTTCCCATCACCGTACCGGCCAACGGATTTTGAACGAAGCTGCCTCCGGTATGCCCGGAAACCTTGGAAAGCGCCTCGCCCAGCATCGCATAGACGGGTTCATCCTGCGCACCCGGCCAGCTTAAGGCCAGACTGTCGCCTTCCAGACTAAACCGCCCCGAGGCGCTGTCATGAGACACGGCAAAAAACGTCTGTAGCCGCGAGAACGGCCCCTTGTACACGCCCTTGATAAGGCTTTGAACGGCACCCAGCAGGCGGCCGTTGGGCAGGAACATCACCGGCAGGATCGGCGCGATGGATGAGGGCATCGCCCCGTCTTGAACGGCATATTCCAGATGCAGGTTTTCGGCATCGCGATATTCCAACTGCCCCGTTACCGAAGATCCAACCTCGAATTCATCGATCTTGGCGGGATGGCCGACCCCAATGGCGTTGACGACACGATCGCCGCCGTAGCCGAACCCGATGATGTCGCCGTTGGCTGAAAACCGCTGCCCCGCCCGGTCGGAAACATTGAGCCCGGCTTCAGCGCTTCGCAATAAGATTTCCGTTGAGCCCAGCGTGCCGGCAGCGAGAATAACCACATCGGCTCGTAACTGGATTTCGCCCCCGCCTTCGCCCTTGCCATTTTTCTTTGCACCCGTTGGCCGTACATCAACCTGCCAACTGCCATCGCCAAGTTTTACAACGCGCCGGACCGTGAGTTCGGTGAACACCTCTGCGCCATGACGGACGGCATCGGGAAGATACGACAGCGCCACCGTATTCTTGGCACCGACATTGCACCCAGAACAGCAGTCGCCGCATGAGGTGCACTCGGGTTGCCGCACCCCGGCTGGGTTGACGTTTTCTTCAAAGCTGACCGCGACAGGCGTATCGCGCATGGTGCATCCGGTCGCTTCGGCTGCCCCAGCGATTGCCTGGTACTTCGCCATCGCCGATGCCCTGGGATGGGTCGCAGGCCTGACCCAGGCTTCAGCGCGCCGGTAACCCTCATCAAGCGTTCCGTCCTGGCGGATCTGCCCTGGCCAGACTTCATCTTCAAACACGCGAGGATCAGGCCTCAGACAAACGCCTGCGTTAATCAGCGACCCCCCGCCAAGCCCACAGCCAACCAGCACATGCACGTCGCTTCCCAGCCGCAGGTCGAACAATGCGGTCGGCGATCCCGATTGGGTCGAGCTACCCGAAATTCGCAACTCATTGCGCAGCTCGGGAAATCGCGACGGGAACTCGCCTGTTACAAACTCCCGGCCGCGTTCCAGCACGGCAACCTTCTTACCCGCCCGTGCCAGCCTGGACGCTGATACGCCCCCGCCATACCCGGAGCCCACGATGATCACATCATAGCGCTCAGCCAAATCCTCTATGCGGCTCGCCAGTCGGCCCATCGGCTATCCCTCAAACTTCAAATTTGCAATACGCCCCCGTGTCTTAAAGCGATCACGTACGGCCGTCACTGAATGTTGTGACGCAGCGGCGATAAAGCCTCACAGCCTATCTCTTGCGACCCGACACCGATTTCGCGACAATTTCAATTGCTGGCTGGCCCTTTTCCGATTCACGGCTACACTTTCGCCTAAAACCTCAGATAGCCGAACACTTCCTTCCGGCATGCCGTGTGTCCGGGCTCGTTGAGACCCGGCTGGCGCGCCCCGCAATGCGGGTGCCGTGTTCCGCGTGTCATAAGGTCGAGGTTGTAGCTCAGTGGTAGAGCGGCCGGACTTGGTCCGGCAGGTCGGGGGTTCGATTCCCTTTAACTTCTCCAACGCCTGGTGGTCGGGCACTGGACTGTTAATCCAGCGGGCGAAAGCCCTCGTGGGTTCGATTCCCACAATGCGTCTGCACAACGCACTTGGTTAGGGTCCAAGCAATTGACATCGGGAAGCCGGCCGTAAGGTCTGGCTGCCGCCAAGCCTGTCGCCGGCCTCGGCTGGTGGCTTGTAACGCGGCAGCAGCACGTTCGCTGCCCTGCGCCTTCCGCGGATACCGCCGCGGGGAATCGTTTGGAGCCCCGCGCCCCGGGCCTGAGCAAAACCTTCGGGTGGAGCCGGTACCCGCAGCACCGGGCAAGAAATGTGACCCCGCGGCTCAAGCGGAGGCCCGTGGCGAACCCGTGTGGATCGAGCGGTCGGCGACCCATTGATTGCCGTCATCAGACAGCCGGCTTCGATTTGAATTACGACTCATTGTTTGAGGTATCCGAAATGAAGGTCCTGGGAATTTTCACCGTCGACGTCAAGGATGGCGAGCGCGCATTCCTATCCAGGAACGGCCGCTTCGAGCGCCTCCTGGAACCAGGCCGGTTCCGCACCATGGACTGGAAGGGCGCTCTGGCGGCTGAAGTCGTAAAGGTCACGCGTGCGGAATTTCCAGCCGAGCGCGCGCTGATGTTTGAAAAGACCCATCCCGCAATCGCCGATCAGCATTTCGAGATCGTGCAAACGGCTGCCAACGAGATCGCTTTGATTTCGTTTGATGGCGAGCCGTTCCATATCGTGCGCCCGAACACGACGCGCGCCTTCTGGAAGACCCTGACGCAAATCGACGTAGAGCGTATCGACACCGACGCGGCACCACGCATCCCACAGCGTCTCATCGACAGAATGTCGGACTTCCAAAGCGCGCTGTTTCGCTCCGAGATTGTCGAAGCCCATGAAGTGGGCCTGTTGTTCTTCGATGGCGCGATGAGCGAGCGGCTGAGCCCCGGTCGGTACGGCTTCTGGCAAGTCGGCCGCAAGGTGGAATTGCGCAAAGTCGACCTGCGCCCGACACCGCTCGAAGTGTCCGCCCAGGAGATCCTGACCAAGGACCGCGTCGGCATCCGCGTAACGCTGACGGCATTCTACAAAATCGTAGATCCCGAAAAGGCGGTGCTGGCGTCGGGCGACCTGGCCAACACGCTTTATCGTATGGTGCAGTTTGCCATCCGGGAAGCCGTTGCCACCCGAACGCTCGACGACATCCTGGCTGCTCGAGACACCATCGACAACGAGGTGCGCACTTACGTCGACAAGCGCGCTGGCGACCTGGGCGTCGAAATCGGCGAAATCGGCGTCAAGGATGTCATCCTGCCCGGCGACGTTCGCGAATTGTTGAACAAGGTGGTGGAAGCAGAACGCGTTGCCAAAGCCAACCTGATCCGTCGGCAGGAAGAAACGGCTGCAACGCGCTCCCTGCTCAACACAGCCCGCCTGATGGAGGACAACCCGTTATTGTTGCGCCTGAAGGAACTGGAAGCGCTTGAAAAGCTGGTCGAAAAGGTCGGCCGCATCGATCTACATACCGGCGAAACCGGCGGGTTCGATGCCCTGCTGCAACGGCTCTATAAGCTATCAGGCGACAAGAAAGACGGCGGCGGCGAATAATCCAAACCCGTCGCCAACAATTCAGCCGCGGCGCCCACTTTTTGAGGGCAACGCGGCTGAAAATTGATCACCCCAAATCACATGCCGATGAATTGTTACCTGCGGAACAGTTGTCACACACCTGTGAGTCATTGTTGCCCTCCGCGCCCTTGCATCAACAAAGCTGCAGAGCGAGGCTAACAACCAACAAGCCACGAGAGAGTCCACCCCCCGGGCTCCCGGCAACAAAACTGAGGTAAGTCATGAAAATCGCATTCCCGCTGCTGACAGCAGCCTTTTCCGGCGTGATCGCCACGACAATGTTTTCAGCCGCACCCGCTGAAGCCAAAATCCGATGCAACGGCCCATGGCAAGTCACTCGGGACGGCCAGATCGCAACGCCATACTGCGGCGACAACTATTTGGCCCGCGTCGCCAAGGGCTATGGCAGCCGTGTCACCGCCCGCATGATTCGCCAGAACCCCAACAAAAAGGCTGAAATCTGCCAGTGGATCGGCCACGACACCCGAATTCAGGATATCTGCGCCGGCTTCCGCAACGACGATAGCGGCAATCGCGGACGGTAAAGCTTAAAAAGATCAGCCCGCTGTTGACGTAAACGTGCGGCACGCGACGCCAAATCCGCCAAGCTCCAATCTGCGGCCGGCATCAATCCTTGGCGTCGCTGGCCCCATCTCCGTCATCGCCGACGTCTTCGCCAAACAACGGCAGCGGGCGAGCGTGATGGCTTGTCAGCCGCCAGGTGCCATCCTCGTTGACGAACACGTTGCTCGCAGTCATCTCCTGGCCGTTCATGTCCTCGGTGCAAAACACCATAGCCACGTTGCCCTCGCGCACAATCAGCGGCGAACGCGAAAAAATCGCCGGAGGCTCGGACAGGACCATCACCTGATACCACGAGGTCATGACCTCGGCGCGACCGGTAATTCCCGGCCAATTGGGATGATAAACGGAAACCTCTGTGCGCTCGGACCATAACCCGTCCATCTCGGCGAAATCGCCCGAACGCAAAACATCATAGAAGCGCTCATTTGCGGCAAGCACCTCGGCCAGCCCGGTATCCTGGTCCATACCCATCCGTCGTGCTCCTTCGGAGTATTCCCCCTGCCACCGCGTTGATGAGCGCAGCAAGGCGAAACGCAAGTTACAAACCCAGGACGACCGACCCGCCAGTCAACCCGGCTCCCGCTGCACACAGTAACACGCGTTCGCCATTCTGGAAGTCACGAGAACCCGTCATAAACGACATAGTGAATGGGATGGTTGCCGCAGAACTGTTTCCAAAACCGGCAACAGTCGACAAAACCTGATCATGTGAAAGGCCCAACTGCCCACGAACAGCTTCGATAATCCGCGAATTTGCCTGATGCGGCACGACATGGCGGATGTCGGAACTCTCCACCCCTGCCTTGGCCATCACCGCCCGGGACGTCTGTGTCATCATCGCCACGGCCCTTTGAAACACAGCCCTCCCATTGCTGAGCGTCATCTTGACATCGTCTTCATCGAGATCCGGGTGAAATGGTCGGGCGCTGCCGCCGGCTGCGATTTTAATCAGGTCGTAGTGCGCGCCCTCGCTAGCCAGTTCGGCGGCCAAGACACCGGCTTGCGGACGCTCGCTTGGACCAAGCAGCACCGCACCGGCCGCATCGGCAAACAAAATGGCACTCGCCGTCTCATTCATATTGATCCGCCGCGACAAGATATTCGCAGCCACGACTAAGACCGGGGCTTGATGCACGCGCACGAATGCATCCGCCAGGGTCAGTGCATAAAGGAACCCCGCACATGCACCGGCAAGATCGATGCCGCCTGATTTCGAAAGGCCCAGTCGATGGGCGACCAGCGGAGCCGTCGGCGGCAACAGGTGGTCAGGCGTCGATGTCGCAAGCAGCGTCAACCCGACTTGATTGCGCTCGATCCCACCACTCGCCAATGCCATCTCTCCCGCGGCAATCGCCATGTCGGAGAGTTTTTCACCGTCCGCCGCCCAGCGCCGCTCGCGGATGCCGGTCCGCCGCTCGATCCATCCCGGCTCTTGCCCCAGGCGCTGCTCCAAGTCAGCGCTGGTCACGACCCTTTCGGGCGCATAATGGCCGAGCCCCAAGATCTCAACGCCTGGCATCAAAGCCCCAGCCATCAGCGCGACCCCGCTCCGACAATCTCAGGAGCCTCAGCGATAGCCGCATAAATCTGGTCGAGTTGTTCTGAGGTGATGCAGTAGGGCGGCATGACGTAAATCGTATTACCCAGCGGGCGCAGCAATATCCCGCAATCCAGGAAGAACGCCTGCAGCGCCAATCCCGCTTCCGCCAGATATCCCGCATCCGGCACCACCAGATCGAGTGCCGCGATCGTCCCGGACTGCCGGATATTGGCAAACCGTTCATCACCCTCGAATTTCGCCAATGCCGCCGACTGCCAACCCACCAGATCTCCAACCCGCTCCAGAACCGGCTGATCCTCCCACAACTCGATGTTGGCGAGCGCCGCCGCGCACGAAATCGGGTTGGCCGTAAACGAGGACGAGTGGAAAAACGTCTTTGACCGATCCTCGGAATAATGCGCCTGATAAATCCGCTCCGAACACAGCGTTACTGCCAAGGGCAGGTGCCCGGCGGTCAGGCCCTTTGCCGAACACAGGATATCGGGCGTCACTCCTGCCTGTTCGCAGGCAAACATGGTGCCTGTGCGCGCCCAACCCGTCATCACTTCGTCGGCAATCAGCAACACATCATACTTGTCGCAGATCGCCCGCATTTCCCGCAGACAATCCGCCGACCACACCAACATTCCGCCCGCCCCCAACACGAGCGGTTCGACGATCAGCGCAGCGCAATTTTGTTCGCGGCAGGCCGCCTCCAGGGCATCGAGCGTCGCCTGCTCATCGCCCGGCGATGGAAACGGCAATCGCTCGACATCAAACAAGAGCGGTTCGTAGGCGGCGTTGAAAACCCCCCGCGCGCCAGCCGACATCGTACCGACGGTGTCGCCATGATAGGCATGTTCGAGCGCCAATATTCGCGTTCGAGGCTGACCGGTATTGCGCCAATAGCCGAGCGCCATCTTCAGCGCCACCTCAACCGCCGTCGACCCGGAGTCGGAATAAAACACACGGTCCAATCCGTCAGGCACGATTTCAAGGAGCTTATGCGCGAGCGTTTCGGCGGGCTCATGGGAAAAGCCTGCAAAGATCACCTGATCCAGCCGCTCCGCCTGATCGCGAATGGCCGCAACAATGCGCGGATGGCAATGGCCGTGCGTAATCACCCACCACGACGAAATTGCATCGATGATCAACCGCTCGTCGTCGGTTTTCAGCCACGCCCCAAGACCGCGCGAAATCCGTTGCATTTTCGGCTGCAAGGCATGCTGGGTAAACGGATGCCAGACTGGCGAACTGGCCGGCGAACTGGGGTCGGTCAATCGAAAGCCTCCATATCGAAATTCTCCATCAATGCTGCGGCCAGGCCTTCGCGGGTCAACGGGTCGACGACCGGCAACCTGCCCAGCCAACGGGCCGCTCCATAGGCACAGATGGTCTGTTCGCTGTCGATGTTCTCGTCGCCAACGAATGCAACGCCAATGACCCCGATGGCGCGCGCGCGCAGGGCTTCCAGCGAAAGCAATGTGTGATTGATAGTCCCCAGTGCCGTGCGCGCAACCAATACGACCGGCAGGCCCCATCGCTCCACCACGTCAATCTGCAGGCACGACCGCGTGATCGGCACCAACAAGCCACCAGCCAGTTCAATCACAAGTCTCTGCTTGGTCTCCGGCACAACAAGCCTGCCAACATCGATCTCAAGGCCGTCCAACTCGGCTGCCAGGTGCGGCGAGGCAGGCGTCCTCAACCTGTATATCTCCGGCAGTAGACGTTTCCCATCAAGTCCGCTCAATGCCTTCACGACATCACGGTCGGTTGGCCCATCAAGCCCCGCCTGGATCGGCTTCCAGTAATCGGCATCAAGCACGCCAGCCAACGCGGCGGCAAACACTGTCTTGCCGACATCGGTATCCGTTCCTGCGATAACAAAACGCCGGTTGTCATTCATGATCCAACTGCCCCGATCCGATCGCCCCGATCGCCAAGTTCCTCGCTTAGAACCTGGACGAACTCGGCGATCACTTCGCAACTGACATTCAGCGTCAACGGCACCCGCAAACGGGCAGTCCCCTCTGGCACCGTCGGCGGCCGGATCGCGCGCACATCGAACCCACGCTTTTGAAGCCTCAAAGCCAGCCCGACAGCCCGTTCATCAGGCCCCACAATTATCGGCTGGATGTGCGTCCCCGTCGGCTCGATCCCGCACCGCTCCGTTAATTGATCGCCAGCGAATTTCACCAATGCCCGGTGCCGCCCTCTGAGGCTCCCATGTCCACCACCTTCGCTCGCACCGCCACCGTCGTTCTTTGCAACGATCTTCAAAGCCGCCCTGACGCCCGCTGCCATCAACGGCGAAGGCGCCGTGGAATAGATAAACGGCCGGCAGCGATTGATCATGAAATCGATCAACACGCGCGGCCCCAGCACCAGCCCGCCCATGACACCCAGTGCCTTGCCGCAGGTATGCAGCGAGACGACATTGTGCCGGCCCTCAAGATCCGCACCAAGCCCGCGACCGTTGGGCCCCAGCACACCCGTCGCATGCGCCTCATCGATCACCAGGATGCCGTCGTGCCGGTCAGCCACCGCGATCAAATCGCCAAGCGGCGCGATATCCCCATCCATGCTGTAAAGGCTTTCGACCGCAATCCAAACGCGCCCTCGTCCACCTTCCGCGCGCCAAGTGGCAATCGCATCCTCAAAGGCATCGACATCGTTATGGGCGGCAATCCTCACCGCCGCGCGAGACTGCTGCACACCGTCATGAACGCTGGCGTGGATCAAGGCATCGTGGACGATAAGATCGCCGCGCATCGGCAGGGTTGAAAACAGGGCGGCGTTGGCTGCAAAACCGCTGGCAAAATAAAGTGCCGCCTCGGCCTTGAAATACTTCGCCGCCTCTTCTTCTAATAAGACGTGTTGCTGATCATTACCCCGCAACAACCGAGACCCGCCCGACCCGATGGCGACGCCTTCTTCAAGCGCCTTGGCAATAGCGCCCGAAAGCGCCCCCGATCCGGCAAGCCCCAGATAGTCGTTGGAGGAAAAATCCCAACCCTCTCGTGGCGAAAGGGCCCTAAGACGGTTTCGCCGCGAAAGCGCTTCAAGCGACCGCGCATGCGCAAGACCAACCTTTGCAACAGGTGACGAAGAGCCTGGGCTATGGCCCTTGCCGCTCACCCCTGGGTCCCTGAAGCTCCACTGGCTTCAGCCACCAGGCCCAATTTCGCAAACAAGGCTTCATCGGCGTCTTCGCCAGGGTTTTCCGTGGTCAGCAGTTGCTCGCCGCAGAAAATCGAATTGGCGCCCGCAAAGAAACACATCGCTTGCAGTTCATCCGACATTTCGCTGCGCCCGGCCGATAACCGGACATACGACTTGGGCATAATGATCCGGGCAAGCGCAATGGCCCGCACGAACGATACCCCATCAAGCGGCTTGGCGTCTTCCAGCGGAGTTCCTTCCACCGCCATCAGCATATTGATCGGCACGCTTTCGGGATGTTCTGGAAGGTTGGCCAACGTTACCAGCATATCAACGCGATCGGTCGGCGTTTCGCCAAGTCCCAGGATTCCGCCCGAACACACCTTGATGCCGGCTTCCCGGACCCGCGCCAGCGTATCCAGCCGGTCTGCGAAGGTGCGTGTCGTTATGATTTCTGAATAGTAGCGCTCGGATGTATCGACGTTGTGGTTGTAGTAGTCCAAACCCGCCGACTTGAGTTGCACAACATCTTCGTCCGTCAACATGCCAAGCGTCATGCAGGTCTCAAGTCCCATCGACTTGACCTCGCTGACCATCGACAACAGCGCGTCCATGTCACGTTTCTTGGGCTCCCGCCATGCAGCCCCCATGCAGTAGCGCGTCGCACCATTTGCCTTGGCGGCCCGTGCGCCTTTCAACACTTCCTCGATTGCCATCAACTTGGAGGCTGAAAGCCCCGTATCGTAGCGCGCCGACTGACTGCAATAGGAACAGTCCTCCGCGCACCCGCCGGTTTTGATCGACAAGAGCTGGCATTTTTGCACGGTATTCGGGTCGAAGTGCTCGCGATGCACGCAGTGCGCCCGAAACAGCAGATCGTTGAACGGCATGTTGTGGATCGCCTGGGCTTCTTCGCGCGTCCAGTCGTGGCGCGTTCCCGCGGCCGTTTTCGCCGACGGGCTGCCGTTTTCGGCATTCGGGGGCATCAGGGTCTCGAGCATACCGTCTAATTCTCCTGGACTTGTTCCCAACGATCGGTCCGGCGGATTTCGATCAGATTGATCGTTGGCATCGCAATTCGCGTCGTTCGCGGCAACGATAGACGCTGCAGCGCCGCACACTACATCGCTCGCCGCCAGCGTCAAATATTCACGAATCTTAGGCAGTAACTCTGTTTGAAATCTGAAATAGCATCAAGAACGAATCCGGAACAACCTTGATAAGTCAACCAAAAATATGTATCTTGTGCGATACATAAGCTCGCAAATTCGCCCAAATGATCGTCGCAGCATTACTTGTCGTCGCCGAATCGACAAGATGGTGGTTGACGGTCTGCGAACGGGGCTAGGGAGACCGAATGCCGATAGGACCAAAAGGTGAAATCCGTCCAGCCGACGTTGTCGGCCGGGCAATAACTGTGGCTAAAATAGCCGCTGGCGAACTCAAAGATAGTTGCACTTCAACAAAGGGGCGCCAGAAGGTGGCGCTTGCCGGAGGTCAGGCAGAAGCTAAGAAAATCTCGGAAAAGGAACGTAGCAATATAGCTAAGACGGCCGCAAAATTGCGTTGGGGAATGGACAAATGACAAAGCGAAACACACCATCCGGCAAGTCGATTCGCCAGGGCACACTCATCGCCCCATACCCCAAAACAGAATCAAACTTGCGCGGCTCTTTTGTTTATCCTGCCGATAAATCTACAGGGGTACGAATTGTCCGGAATAAAAAAGAACCGAAACAAAAGGATAACAGGTCAGTTTCCAAGGACAAACGACCTTCCGTCACAATCATCTAAATATTGGGCCAAGGAGAAGGACAGATATATCCGTCAGCTCCTCATCAATGATATTGAGGAGCTGACTGGCAGAGAGCTGGTTGTTTACTTTTCCCAATTAAATGAAGGCATCAATCACACAGATGCGGACGATCTATCCGAGATTATAGAGGGTGTCGAAAGCCCCAACATCGATCTGCTCATTCAGACACCCGGCGGCATGGTTGATGCCGTCGAGAAGATTATATCGGTCCTACAACAACGACTTGATAGCTATCGAGTCATCGTGCCGAGTTGGGCGAAAAGTGGTGGGACTGTAATTGCCATATCTTCAGAGAAAATTTTTCTCGGCGTCAACTCAGAGCTTGGGCCTATCGATCCGCAGATGTTCGTTCCTGACATCGGTATGGTGCCCTGCGAGATTATTGCAGAAGCAGAAGATCAGCCCGATGCAGTAAAAAAATTAGCTCGGATGGCCGTTGACAGGATGACCGGGCTTGCAAAAAAATATCTTATTGCTGGAATGATGAAGGGAAAGAGCGAAACTGAGTTGGAGTTGGCCATTAAACGGATTTCATCCCCTCAAAGCTATGGGTCTCACGGGGCTGTCATAGATTTCTCTGAAGCGGAGGATGTTGGCCTAACTGTCGAATGGCTGAAGCCCGAAGAAGAACTGTGGCGTCGCATCTGGCTACTGTATTGCTTGTACGATTACGATACCAAGGACAAGGGCCTTGGAAAGGTATTAGAAGGTTCCAAGAATAGTATAGCACGACTTTCATCATATTGACGCAGGTGCGTTGGTATACAAACTAAGACGCTATCCAATCTAGCGCCTGGAAAATTAAACACTTCCCACGTACACCACCTGACGTCCAACGGGCCAAACACCACCTCAGATGGAATCAAACCCCGATTTTGCCCCCACCATTGCGGGTAATTGCAACAACCGCCGGCCTTGGCGGCATCTTCCACTGGAAATCCGGCCACCGTGTCGATGGGCTGTCGTAGGTCGAAACCGTATCATCCGAGCTTTGCCCCGGGTGCTGGACAGCCACGAAGAATGTCCTTAGATCAGGCGTTGCGCACGGCCCGCACATCTCAGCCCCCACCGGGCACCTGAAGAACAGCCGTCCCGTCCCCCGCTCCTGCCCCTCGGTCTCCAAACCCCAAAGTCCGTCTGCCCGGCCGGTCTTGCCAGCCGTATTGCCATCGGTCGCAACCCAAAGGCGCCCCTCCGCATCGACTACGCAATTATCGGGATTGGCAAACCATCCGCTCGCACTGGTCGCCGGATTGAACGTCGCCCCGACCTCGGCGATTGCCGGATCGCCGCATTTCACCAGGATTTCCCACCGAAACGTCGGCGCTGCATGGTCCCCGCCATCAGGGGTCATCTCAATGATGTGGCCGAATGTGTTGAGCGGCCGCGGATTAGCGGCATCGACCGCCAATTCGCCGCGGTCCTTGTTGCTGGTCAACATGCAGTAGACCTTGCCGGTCTTTGGATTGACATCGATGTCTTCGGGACGGTCCATCTTGGTCGCCCCGACCAGGTCGGCGGCCATTCTCACGTTGATCAAGACATCGCCTTGATCGCTGAAGCCGCTGGCTTCGGTTAAAGGTCCCTCGCCAAAAACCAGCGGCAACCAGACCCCGCTGCCATCGGCATTGAAGCGGGCGACATAAAGCGTCCCCTCATCGAGCAGGTCCTTGTTGCCCTCCCGGCGCGCCTCATCGACCTTTCCCTTGGTCACGAACCGATGGACATAATCAAAGCGCTGGTCGTCGCCCTGATAAACAACGAAGCGGCCATCCCGATTGACGATATTGCCCGCTCCCTCGTGCTTGAAGCGGCCTAATGCCGTGCGCTTCTTTGGCGTCGAGTTGGGGTCCAGCGGATCGATCTCGACGACCCAGCCGAACCGGTTGATCTCGTTGGGCTCGACCCCGACATCGAAGCGGTCGTGATATTCCCCCCAGTTATAGCGTTCCGCCGGTGCCCCATAACGCTTCAGGGCTGCTGCTTGTGCCGACTTTTTCGCTGCCTTCTTATTCCAGAAATATCCGTTGAAGTTTTCTTCACACGTCAGCCACGTGCCCCACGGCGTCGTTGCCCCCGCACAGTTGTTGAGCATTCCCAGAACTTTGACACCTTCACGGTCGTAGCTGGTCTTCATCTTGTCATGGCCGCGTGCCGGCCCGGTAATTTCCATTGGGGTCGCAGCCGTGATCCGCCGCGCATAAACCGAATCCGCAACGATGCCCCACTTGCCGTCCACCTTTTTACCCTCGATGACGGAACCGCCATGCGCCATCATCTCGACATCGACCCGCTCACGCGTCATTTCCGCAAAGCGCTTTTTCTTGCTGGCCTCAGGATCGATGCCAGGAAACATCAATTCCTCGTTGGTGTATTCATGATTGACCACCAACAACCCGTGATCGGAACTGCCACCCAGTGGAATGAAGCCGACGAAATCGTTGTTGTAGCCGAACTGCTTTTCCTGCGCCTGCGCCGTCTGCTTTTCGACGTTGAACTCAGGTGCATCGGCCACAACCTTATCGCCCCACCTGATCAGCACGTCCGCCTTGTACCCATCCGCCACGTAGTGGCGTTCATTCGAACCAGCCGTCACCTCGGAGAAATTGAATTTCGGCGTCGACGAGGTGTCCTCAGAACAAGCAGCCAGCATTGCAGCAGGCGAAACCGCACAAGCAACCGCCGTCGTCGCCAAGGCTCCCCGCATCAGATCGCGCCGCGACAACCGCTCGGCCACGACGTCACCGAATGTCGGATTGCCGCTGGAATTGGTCGGCTCATCTTCGGCCTCTTCAAATTGCAAGGCTCTGGGCTGTTCCAATTTATTCATCGCCAACAAGTCTCCGTCTCGAAATATGCCGCACCCGGCGCTTCCATCGCTCCGATCACTTCGATTTCGGCCGTGGTGCGCACCGCCTCTCGGCCCAGCAGCAAAATCGATCAATCACGATCGCCACCGGCATCACCGCTCATAGCATTCGGCCCGCCACTTGCAGTCTATCAACGTAATCAGACCCCTTGCCCCGTTTTGGCACAAGCGAAGGCCACTTCAGAATGTTTGAACGAAACAAAGTTGATAACCCCTCCACTGTCCGTGAAAAAGCCATTCACGTCGAACTCTCGATGGATGATGGCCGCCTCTTGAAGGGGCGCTTCTTCGTGCCCTCGACGCGGAAGGTTTATGAGGAACTCAACGGCCAGGGCTCGTTCCTCGACTTTCAATCTTACGACGGCGACCGTGAGATGATCTCCAAGGCTTGCCTGCGTGCCGTTCGGCTGACCGACATCCCCAGAGCGAAGGGCCTGGCCGCGCGCACGATTAACGACGACTTCGACCCCCACGCGATCCTTAACGTTACAAAAGGCGCCCAGTGGGAGGAAATCCGCGAGTCCTACCACCAGCTCTCAAAGCTGTATCACCCCGACCGCTACGCCAATACGAACCTGCCTGAAGAAATCTCCAACTACATCGACACCATGGCGCGCCGCATCAACGCGGCCTTCTCCGCTCTGGAAAAGCCCCAACAGGTGAAACGTGAATTCACCCGCGCCAAGACCGAACCGATCTATCAGCGCGGGTGATTTTTGTGAGGTTATCAGGCGACCTTCAGGGCGAGATGACAGCCCGGTGACACTCATGTGACGCTTTACCGGAACCTTTTTCAGCTCCGGTCGCGTGCGCCCAGCGTACGCAGCCTCAGCGCTTGCAGTCGAATAAAGCCCTCTGCATCCTTTTGGTCATACGCCCCCTTGTCGTCCTCAAACGTCACGAGGTCTTCCGAATAAAGGGATTTGTCGCTCTTGCGCCCAATAACGATGACGTTGCCCTTGTAGAGCTTGAGGCGAACTTCACCCTCGACATTCTCCTGGCTGGTGTCGATCAGCGCCTGCAACATCTCGCGCTCGGGCGAGAACCAGAAGCCGTTGTAGATCAGCTCCGCATAGCGCGGCATCAGTTCGTCTTTCAGATGCGCCGCCCCCCGGTCCAGCGTCAGGCTCTCGATTGCCCGGTGCGCGGCAAGCAGGATCGTGCCACCCGGCGTCTCATAGACGCCCCTCGATTTCATGCCGACAAACCGGTTCTCCACCAGGTCGACCCGGCCGATCCCATTGTCCCGGCCCAAATCGTTCAGGGTTTCGAGTATCGTTGCCGGCGACAGCTTCTTACCGTCAATTGAGACCGCATCGCCCTTTTCAAATCCGATCGTTACTACGGTCGCTTTATCGGGTGCTTCTTCGGGCGAGACGCTTCTCATGAAGACGTAGCCCGGTGGCTCCTCGTTTGGATCTTCCAGAACCTTGCCCTCTGACGATGAGTGCAACAGGTTGGCATCGACCGAAAACGGGGCTTCCCCGCGCTTATCCTTGGGAACCGGAATTTGATGCTGCTCGGCAAATTCGATCAGGTCTTCGCGGCTTTTGAAGTCCCACTCCCGCCAAGGCGCAATGATCTTGATCCCCGGCTCAAGCGCATAATAGCCCAGCTCAAACCGCACCTGATCGTTGCCCTTCCCGGTCGCCCCGTGACAGACAGCATCGGCCCCCATTTCGCGCGCGATCTCGATCTGCCGCTTGGAAATCAGTGGCCGCGCAATCGAGGTTCCCAACAGATAAACGCCCTCATAAACCGCATTCGCCCGGATCATCGGGAAGACGTAGTCGGCAACGAACTCTTCGCGCAAATCCTCGATGAAGATGTTTTCATCGGGAATGCCCATCAGCTCAGCCTTCTGGCGCGCCGGTTCAAGCTCCTCGCCCTGTCCCAGGTCAGCGGTAAAGGTGACCACCTCTGCACCATAGTGCTCCTGCAGCCACTTCAGGATGATCGAGGTATCCAGTCCACCAGAATAGGCCAGGACGACCTTCTTGATTTTGCCTTTACCGGGCCGTGTAGCGTTGGTCTCGTCAGTAGCTGCCATGTGGTGTTCCAGGCTCCCGTCAATTACGTCATTGCTCGTTTGGCGCGGCACTATAGGCCAACTGCGACACGCGGCAAGCAGCCTTTACGTCGCCACAAATGACTGTCACCTCGCACATCAGGGGTTTCAATCGGCGGCTCAAAGTTAGCGTAATGCCTCTCTGTGTAACGCTTGACCGCCAACAATCACGATCTAACGGAGGTGAATTCTGATGAAACGTACTATTTTCGCACTGGCGGCTGCTGGCATTATGGGACTTGGCATGATGTCAGGTGCAGCCCACGCTCAAAAAGCCAAAACGCCTTGCACCGGCCTCGACCAGGCCGCCTGTACCGCTAACACCGCTGATCGCTGCAAATGGCTTCCTGAAAAAACGAAAGCCGACGGCAAGGTGCGCAAAGCCCTTTGCTGGCAGACCAAGGCCAATCCATGCACAGGCAAAGCCCAGGACGCTTGCGACAAAGCCAAATGCGATTGGGTCACCGATGCCGTTAATAAAAAGGGCAAGGCCCGCCCCGCATTCTGCCGCGTCAAGGCTGCGAATTAATCGCGACGCTAAGATGATGGCGCTCTAATAATCGAATTCCCATCATCATCGCAAATACGCGTTTCATGGCCCCGGAGCGATTCAATCGTTCCGGGGCTTTTCGTTTTCCGGTTCATGCCACCGAAATGGTTCCCAACACGCATCCCATCGTATCGATCTGATGAAAGGTGTTATCCGGCCTGCAAATCGCACAACCGGTTGCGAGCCTGTTACAACCCAACTTAGATACGACTTGGAATCGTCAACTGATTCTCCTGCAACATGAAGGAGTTGGATTATGACCATCAAACCCGCAGGCGGTCTTTTTGCCGCCCTGCTGATCGCCTTTGCCGCGTTCGCCACGACGCCATCGGTGACGCTCGCCAAGGACAAGCCGGCAACGGCCACCAAGACCAGCGAAAAGAAATCGGCGGCCAAGAGCAAAAAGGCGACGTCGAAGCCGAAAAAGGCGAAGGCGGCAAAAAAGAAATCCACCAAGCCGAAAACGACCGCCAAGAGCAAACAGACCGGAGCAACATCGGCCAAGGCGAAAAAGCCGGCCGGCAAGAAGTCGGGCGCAAAGAAACAAACTGCAAAAAAGTCCGGCACCAAGAAATCCAGCCCATGCCAGGGACTGGCAAAAACCGCCTGTGCAGCCAAGAACTGCATCTGGGTCAAGGCGACGACCGTCAACGGCAAGCCGCGCAAGGCATACTGCCGGAAACGCCCGGATAAAAAGAACTGAAATCAATTCTGAAACGTCAAACGCAGCCGAATTCTCGGCTGCGTCACGTCTCTGATCGACGACTGGGAGCCTGAAACTTACCGGCTCTTGTCGCCGTCTGGCAGCGCGAACATGCGCATCAATGCATCCTGATTGTAAGGCATAACCGAAAACGCCAACGCGAATGGATTGGAACCGCCAGTTTCGACCCGCTCGACCCGATCCCGCCTAGGGGCTTCCGGGCGATAATCGTTCATCGCTTTTTCGACCGTGTCAGCCGCCATGCTGAACGCATCCATCGCCGCCGCATTGGCCCGTGCTGTCGGCCAGGCAACCTGCTCGGGCACACCGAACGAAATCATTCCGAAAGCCATCGGCCACGACTTTGCGTGCGCCGGCATCATGGCTTCCATCCAATTGTTCATCGGTGAAAACATCCCGTAGGACTGGCCAAACGGATTGAAGGAAGCCATCGGATTGGCATTCATCGCAGCATTGGGAACCGCAGCCCAGGGCATCATGCAGGACGCAGCGCTCGTTGGCCTTGACGGCGGCTGAAAGAAGTTGGGCGATTGCGTTAACCGGGGCGACTGCTGTCCAGACTGCACCATGGCATCGACCGACTGGCCCCACATCTGCAGCATCTGGTCGGCCATCGCCTGATAGGCAGCCCCGCTGGCTTGCATGTAATTCACCATGGCATCTGCGCAGTTCTTATTGAAGCGCGCCTGGGAATTCACATCAAACATATTAGTAGACCTCGCCAAAATTCTGGGCCGCCGGCTCACCAGTAGGAGGCGGGTGCAACACCACTCCCCCTGGCCGCCACCAGTATGATATCTGCACAATAGTTTATTTTTTGCGCCGCACAACTAGATTCTGCGCTGCAAAAGAAAAAGTCGCAGGTCTGTGGAGAGAAAATATTCTCGAAACGTTTCAATGAGTTCGTCGACCGCCGGCATCGGGCACACGAGCAACTGAGGGCTTCTTCGCCGCGTCCTTGGCCTCACCTTTGGAGCTGCTGGCCGGATTGGAGCCTTGATTTGCAGACTTCGTCCCTTGGGAGTCAGCCTTTTGGGGAATTTCCTGTCCAGGCTTAGCCTGTCCCTGCCCCGGCCCCGCACCAGCCGTCTCCAGCTTCCCGGGATTTGCTTTTGTTGCCGCAGCCGCTCCCCCAACTGCGGACGCCCCTGCAGTCCCGGTATTCGCCGTTACGGGCTTGGCGCCACCAGGCCCGGACTTGCCGCCATCGCCGGAATACCTCTCGGAGAGATACGATCCACCTTTTTTCTCGGCCGGTTTTTCAGCCCCACCGTAATCCTTGGCCGTCAAATGCTCCCGTGAACCTGCATCCTCACCTTCGCCGTCTACCAAAGCGTGGCCCTGATCGGCTGCTGAAAAGCCCGCTCCGGCCCGGTAACCGGCCATCACCCAGTAGACATAACCTGCGATAATCCCTGAAAATGCATAGGCGGCAATGGCATAACCATTGGCAATCGTGAACTCGCTTCCCTGCTCGCCAGCATAGATGACGCCCAGCCCCAGCAGCGCCACGACGAGCCCCGCGAAGACATAGAATGCCCACCCACGCAGACCCATCAGCACACCAAACAGGACCGCCGCAAGTGCAAACGGGGCTGCGAAGACGGCAATCTGCGCTGCAGCAGAGGCGGCAATCGCCACCGAGAAGCCAAGCCGCTCCCATCGCGCCTGCCCTTCCAACCCATAAAGATCGGCAGGCGTGATAACGAACAGAACCTGCGTCAGGGCCGCTGCAAAACAGGCCAGCGCAAAACCGAACAGAATTCTAAGAGCAGCAGCGATCATGGTACATCCAAATTGCAACCTCACAGTTGCAAAGCATACACGCCCGCCCCGCTAGACCGCAATCTCCCTGCGCATAGCCGCCAGCCTTAACTCAAGCCGAACGCCCGGCAACCAGCCAATACACGAACCCGCCGGCAAATCCGGCCGCGGCAAACACCTGCCACACGATCGCCGGGCCGCCATCGCTGCCCTGCGCCAACAATGGCATTACCGCAAGCGAAACGCCCCCTCCGATGACGTAGTAGAGCGCCGAACGGATCCGGGCCACTTCACCGACAATAACGAACACAATCGCCGGTATCACGGTAAATGCGGCAACGAGCGCGGTGCCCTCATTGATGAAGGCGATGATCTGATCGACGTCTTCGAGCCCCGGCTCCTCGGTGTGGATCGTCGCCGTCAAGCGCTCCAAACCCAGCGTGAACAGCACAAAACCCGCAGCGGTTACCGCAAGCAGAAATGCAATCGGCACAACTACCATGCGCCCAACGGTCTTCCAGAACACGTTTCAATCCGCCCTGTTGGTTGCCACATTATCTGGATCGACGTTGCAAACGGCATCCTTGCCATCCCGCACGGACGCATTTCCGCCCGTCGCCCCAGTCCCCTAAGATGCCCGCTGCGATGCGCGCACCTTGACGCTGGCCGATTTCAACTGCCCGCAAGCCGCTGAGATGTCCCGGCCCCGGGGCGTACGCACCGGACTTGCATATCCAGCCTTGTTGACAACCTCGGCAAATCGCTCGATCTGCTCCCAGTCGGAACACTCATATTCAGCCCCCGGCCAGGCATTGAATGGGATCAAATTGATCTTTGCGGGTATCCCCTTCAGCAGACGCACAAGCGCACGTGCATCGGCCAGACTGTCATTGACGCCTTTCAACATGACGTATTCAAACGTAATCCGCCGTGCATTGGAAAGGCCCGGATAATTCCGGCACGCCTCCAGCAGCTCCTTGATCGGATACTTGCGATTGATCGGCACAAGCTCATCACGCAACTCATCGCGCACCGCATGCAGCGAGATCGCCAGCATCGTTCCGGCTTCCTCGCCCCATCGCCCGATTTCTGGCACGACCCCGGACGTTGAAAGCGTGATGCGCCGCTTGGAATGCGCCAGGCCGCCGCTATCGGAAGCAATCTCCATCGCCCGGCGCACATTGTCGAAATTATAAAGCGGCTCGCCCATCCCCATCAAAACGATGTTGGTAATCTTGCGCAGCGAATCTGGGATCATGCCGCCATCGTTGGGTCCATCAGCCCCGGGCCAATCGCCGATCCGGTCCCGCGCCAGAATAATCTGCCCGACGATTTCCTCATGCGTCAGGTTGCGCACCAGCTTCTGCGTCCCGGTATGGCAGAACGTGCAGGTCAGCGTGCACCCGACCTGGCTGGAAATACAAAGCGTCCCCCGGCCCGGTTCGGGAATATAAACCGTTTCCACTTCCGGCGCGCTCAACTCGTGACCACGCTTGGGCAGCCGCAACAGCCACTTCCGCGTCCCGTCCTGCGACACCTGCTCGGAAACGATTTCAGGGCGCTCCACCGAATAGGCCTCCGCCAGTTTGGCACGCAGGCTCTTGGAAACATCCGTCATGTCATCGAAGGAACGCGCGCCCCTTGCATAAAGCCAGCTCCAAAGCTGATTGGTGCGCATCCGGATCTGCTTTTCAGGAACGCCGATCCCAGCCAGCGCGGCTTTGAGGTCGTCACGGCTGGCGCCCGCAAGCGTCGGCAGCGCCGCGGCATCAGCTTCCCCGACGGCCCCTTCATGATCGGCAACGGTATTGAGAACCAGAACCATTTAAGCTTCTTTCTGAAGTTTCTTTTGTAGTGCTCATTGGGCAATTGCGCACCGCCTCGAGCCTGAAAGCTATACATAGACCACTCTGGGCGCGTTGCCATATAGCAGATTGTCATCCCGCCATTCCTACACGTATCGGCTCGTGATAAACGGTCCCGACCAGCAACACTCCTGCGAGCCGATCGAGGCCCAATGACCTCCCCATCGAATAACCAACAATCCCACAACAGCAGCTTCACCATTGCTGTTTATCTTGTCATCACCGGGCTGTCGGCAGCTTGCGGGCTGGTCATCGAGATCGTCGCCGGCCGGATGATCGCTCCATACCTTGGCATGTCGCTATATACCTGGACCGCCATCATCGCCGTTGTGCTGGCAGGCTTTACCGCCGGTCACTGGGTTGGCGGCATACTGGCCGAAAAGCCATCCGGCCAGGCCCGCCGCGCAGTCGCCCTCAGCCTGTTTCTGGCTGGCATTTTTGCAGCCCTCAGCCTCATCTTGCTCAGGACGATGTCGGGTCCCATCATCCAGCTCGGCCTATCACCGGTCCCGACCATTCTCATCCTGACGACCGTCTTATTCTTCCCGCCAAGCTTTTTCGTCGGCATCCCCTCTCCCGCGCTCACCAAGCTTGCAATCGACGAAGCGCCCGGCCGGATGGGCTCGCTGCTTGGAGCTTTTTACGCCATCGGTGCACTGGGTAGCATCATCGGCACCCTGGCCGCCGGCTACCTATTCATCTCCTACTTCGGCTCGATCCGCACGATCCTGACGGTCTCCGGCCTGTATATCGTCATGGCGCTGATTCTGTTCCTGCAGGACCGCTGGCTTGACGGCAAACCGCTATCCGCCCGAACAACGGCTCTGCCAGTCGGCATCGGCGCAATTCTCCTGAGCGGCACATTACTTTGGGGAACCGGCGTCAAGGCCTTCGTCGAACATTGCACCAAGGAGAGCGCCTACTACTGCATTCGCGTTATCGACATCACACGCGACGTTGGCACTCCTGCCCGCTCAATGGTGCTTGATAACCTCGGCCACGGCGCCAACCTGAAAGACCGGCCCGACACGTTTCTGACGCCCTACGTCGAAGCCCAGGACGCCCTCGTCAGATCCCATTTCAAAGACCGCAGCGGACTTCACGCGTTCTTCATCGGCGGCGGCGCCTACACCTTGCCGCGCGGCTGGCTGGCGCGATGGCCCGATGCCAAGGTCAGCGTTGCCGAAATCGATCCCGACGTCACCATGCTGGCCCACAAAGCCTTCTGGTTGCCCGCCGGCCCGCGCCTCACCGTCATTCACCAGGATGCCCGCCGCGCACTGACCCAGCAGCCTGAAAACGGCTTCGACATCATCGTCGGCGACGCCTTTCACGATATCGCCGTCCCCCAACATCTGGTCACGCAGGAGTTCTTCGCACTTATAGCCAGCCGCTTGAATAACAACGGCACCTATCTGATGAACGTCGTTGACAACGGCACCCGTCCACGTCTGGCCTTGTCGATCCGAAAGACTTTGAAGACGGCCTTTCCGATTGTCGAGCTATGGCGTCCACTCGGCCAGGGCGAGCGCCAGACGTTCGTCATCATCGCGAGCCAAAACGCCACCGCCAGGGATACGGTGCAGTCGCGTATCGATCCACAGTCCTCATGGCATCGCATTGACGCTGGCGAACTGCGCCGGCTGGAAATCAAAACCTCACCACTCACGCTGACCGACGACTTCGCCCCCGTCGACCGCCTGATCGGCGTCGAGTGAACGCTACCGCGAAGCGCCACCCAAAATTAACTCTCCCACCAACGTCATTCCTGCGAAGGCAGGAACCCATGCAAGTTTCAAGGAACCGCTGTTCGGCCCGCAATGACACTGCCCGTTCCGGCATCTCTTTCAACCCTGGAGAACATAGAAAACGGCAGTTCTAATGTCTGCCCCAGCGGAGGCTCTGCCTTATGGCAGGAATAGCCGTGAGCTAATCAGAGAATAAACCGCGACAGGTCCGCGTCCTTCGCCAGTTCTCCAACGCGCGACTTTATGTAGTCGGCATCGATAACAACCGTATCGCCATTGCGATCGGACGCTTCAAACGAGATTTCGTCCAGCACGCGTTCCATCACCGTTTGCAACCGCCGCGCACCGATGTTCTCGACCGTGTCGTTGACTAGGACAGCCGTATCGGCAAGCGCATCGATTGCATCGTCGGTGAATTCGAGCGTCAAGCCTTCGGTCGCCATTAACGCCACATATTGCTTGATCAGGCTGGCCTCCGTCTCGGTCAGGATGCGCCGGAAATCCTCACGCGTCAGCGCCTGCAATTCCACCCTGATCGGCAACCGCCCCTGCAATTCGGGCAATAGATCCGATGGCTTGGCGACATGAAACGCACCTGAAGCGATAAACAAGATGTGGTCGGTCTTCACCGGCCCGTGCTTTGTTGCAACCGTGGTTCCCTCGATCAGCGGCAGCAAATCGCGCTGCACGCCCTCACGGCTGACATCGCCCGCCGCCCGTCCCGCACCATCGGACCGCGAACAGATCTTGTCGATCTCATCAAGAAATACGATACCGTTGTTTTCCACCGCCGAAACGGCCTCCGACGTCACCTCTTCGTTGTCGATCAGCCGATCGCTCTCTTCATTGATCAAGATGTCGTGGCTCTGCTCAACTGTCATGCGCCGCTTTTTCGTGCGTCCGCCAAGTGCCTTGCCCAGCATGTCGTTGAGGTTGATAGCGCCAAACGATCCACCGGGCTGGCCGGGTAGTTCGAACATCGGAATGCCGCCCCCCGAATCTGCGACTTCCAGCTCGACTTCCTTGTCATCGAGTTCGCCGGCCCGCAGCTTCTTGCGAAAACTATCGCGGGTTGCTGGAGACGACCCCGCCCCCACCAGCGCATCCAGCACACGTTCTTCTGCAGCCTTTTCAGCAGCCGCCCGAACAGTCTTTCTCTTGGCGTCCTTCAACAGCCCGATGCCCACCTCGACCAGATCGCGAACGATACTTTCGACATCGCGGCCGACGTATCCCACTTCGGTAAATTTCGTCGCCTCGATTTTCATGAACGGTGCACCCGCCAGTTTCGCCAGCCGCCGCGAAATTTCGGTCTTGCCCACGCCCGTCGGCCCGATCATCAAGATGTTCTTGGGCAGCACTTCGTCCTTCAGGTCGCCGGTCAACTGTTGCCTACGCCAACGGTTGCGCAACGCAATCGCCACGGCGCGCTTGGCATCATTCTGACCGATGATGTAGCGGTCCAGCTCAGAAACGATTTCGCGGGGTGAGAAGTTGGTCATGTACTTTTCTGTCTTTCAGTTAGATCGTATTGCAGGATGACACAGTCATCGCTTTTGCCAACAAGGCTCGGCAGTGTTTTGAAACCGGCTTTTTCGTAAGCGCGTAGCGCCCTGGTGTTCGCAGGATCAGGATCGATGATAATGTTGCGCCACCCCTCCTCGACCAGCCGGTCGACAAAAGCCTCCAACACCGTCGATCCGATTCCCTTTGACAGTTTTGCAGCAACGCCGATGGACAGGTCGACTCCAACGGTATCGGCGGGCAGTTCGCCAATCCACGGATAGTCCTTAATCCATTGTTCGTTCTGGTGGTGTCCAATAAACCAGTACTGGATGTAGCCCACCGCTTCTCCGTCGACATGAAATATGAACGGCCGCGTCGTGTCGCGCCCTTCAACCATATCGCGAATGTAGCCCAGCTCCGTTTCCGGGTCTCCCCACCACTTGCGAACGTGAGGTTCGCGCAGCCACGAATCGAGAAGCGGCAGGTCGCCTGCACGAACCGGTTCAAAGCGGATTTCGAAAGGGTGCATTTCAACCACCCGTAACGACCTTCAAGCCCACAAGCGAGAAGATCAGAAGGGCCAGGAACCCCAATCGCAAGGCATCGGCAGGCTCACCGAAAGCACCAATGCCCACGATCACCGTGCCGGCCGCGCCAATCCCGGTCCACACCGCATAAGCCGTCCCCACCGGGATAGCGCTGCCGCCCGGCAGGCTTACTGAACGGTGAAGGAAGTACAGGCTGGCAGCCCCCAACACGATCAAGCCGATATTGGGCCAAAGCTTCGTCAGGCCTTCGGAATATCGATAAACGGTTGTTGCCACGACTTCACAAAAACCTGCCGCCAACAAATAAAGCCAGCTCATACTCGATCCTTCAGGCCCCGTCTCTTCAGCCAAGGCGCGCCCTGACCTATCCATCAAGGCTTTCAACGACCAGCGAAGTGTTCGTGTAAACGCAGATTTCAGCCGCGATGCCCATCGCCTTGCGGGCGATTTCTTCGGCTTCCAGCGGTTGGTCGATCAGCGCGCGCGCCGCAGCCAGCGCGTAGTTGCCGCCCGAGCCGATCCCCATCACATGGCGCTCAGGTTCAAGCACATCGCCCGTACCTGTCAGCACCAGCGACGTGTTCTTGTCGGCGACGATCATCATCGCTTCCAGCCGCCTGAGATAGCGATCCGTGCGCCAGTCCTTGGCAAGCTCGACGCACGCCCGCATCAACTGCCCGGGATATTGCTCAAGCTTCGTTTCCAGCCGCTCAAACAACGTGAACGCGTCAGCCGTCGCGCCTGCGAAACCGCCGATCACATCGCCCTTGCCCAGCCGTCGAACCTTGCGCGCGTTGGACTTGATCACCGTCTGGCCCAGGCTGACCTGACCATCGCCCGCGATGACGACCTTGCCATCCTTGCGCACGGTTAGAATTGTGGTGGCGTGCCAGCCGCTGGAACCGGAATGCCGTGTGTTATCGTCATGCATGTTCATGGGGGATCGATAAGGGTTGTCGGGCCCGATCTGTCAAGACCCTGTTGGCCACTGCATTTCGTCGTCCTCGATCCCGTGGGCAAAGCCGATGCAGGTGGAAAGCCGAAGCAGCGCTGAGAATTGTTCGGCGCCGGATACCGCGTAGCGGTGGGCATCCCAAGGCGCAAAAAAAGAACCGGCGTGCCTCGGGAAACCAGGAGAAAAGGGCCGCTGGCTAAGTCTGTTTTTCGGACCATCAAAGATGACGTTTTCGCTTTAAACTGATAAACGCTTGGCGATCTTTACCCGCCTTTCTCACAGGGGGTGCGGGCATCACGGAGGCCAAATGGCTGACAGGCAAGACGAAAATTGCAGTTCGATATGGTTTATCGGGCAAGGTTTTCAACGCAGTATGTCAGCCATTTGGCCTCGCCTTTTAGGTGGCCTGAGGCGGGTCATCGGCTTTGTGGAGCGGTTTAACCGTATGAACCCATACGCTTTTCACCGCTCTCCTTGCCGAATGAACCCGCCTGAGGCCATGATGTTCCACTACCCTGTGAGAAAGGCGGGTTAACCCTTCGGCAACCATCACCGCGTCAGCCTTGGATACGAACCCCAAAATAAACCCAGCACCGCCTGAGGAATTCGAACGTGAGCAAACCCGCCACCCGCACCGCCAAAATCGAGCGCAACACCAAGGAAACCGAGATTTCCGTAGAACTCGATCTTGATGGCACCGGCACATTTCTAATCGATACCGGCATCGGCTTCCTCGACCATATGCTCGAACAGCTTTCCCGCCACTCGCTGATTGACATCGAGCTGCAAGCCAAAGGCGACCTCCACATCGATGACCACCACACCGCTGAAGATAGCGGCATTGCGCTCGGCCAGGCCTTCAAACAGGCGCTTGGAGAAAAAAAGGGCATTACGCGGTACGCCGACGTTCATCTGGCGATGGACGAGTGCCTCACCCGCGTCGCCGTGGATGTTTCAGGCCGGCCGTTCCTGGTCTGGAATGTCGAGTTCCCTCGCGACAAGGTCGGCGAATTCGACACCGAGTTATTTCGCGAGTGGTTCCAGGCGTTTGTGCAAAATTCCGGCATCACCTGTCATGTGGCCAATATCTACGGCGACAATAGCCATCATATCGCCGAGACTTGCTTTAAAGGTTTGGCCCGGGCCTTGCGTCAGGCAGTAGAACTCGACCCGCGCCAGGGCGAGCGCATACCCTCGACAAAAGGAACGCTATAATCGATGTTGCTGACATTAAGCCGAATCGGAGCAGCGAACCGAGTGGTTGCCTATACCGTACATGAACCCGCAAATTCATCGTCCGACCCCGTCGAACGGGCCGAAGCGCTGGTTTTCGTGCGCGACGGCATGAACTGGATGGCGTTCTTCTTCGCCCCGATCTGGCTTCTCGTTAATCTGATGTGGATCCCGCTTCTGGGCTACATCGCGGCAACGGCTTTGGTCGGCGCTGTCTTGGAATTGATCGGCCTCAATCCGGCCTGGACTACGATGGCCATCCTCGGCATCAACCTGATCGTCGCGCTCGAAGCCGATTCCATGCGCCGTTGGGTTCTGCAACGCAAGGGATGGAAAATGATCGGCACGGTTAGCGGCGCCAACACGCGCGAATGCGAACGGCGCTTTTTCGAGCATTGGGTTGACGAAGTCGAGGTTGGCTCCCAGCCCGCCCCCCTCATAACTGAAGGCGCGATACCCCAATAAATGCAAACCGCTGTCATTATCGACTACGGCTCGGGCAACCTCCACTCAGCCGGCAAAGCTCTGGAACGCGCCGCACGCGAAGGCGATCGCGATGCCCGCGTCCTGATTTCCTCAGATCCAGCGGAAGTGTTGAATGCCGACCGCATAATTCTGCCCGGCGTCGGAGCATTTGCCGATTGCCGTTCCGGCCTGGAAGCGGTCCCCGGCCTATTCGCAGCCATAACTGAAACAGTCCGGGTAAAACAACGGCCCTATCTGGGCATCTGCGTCGGCATGCAGCTCATGGCAACCCGCGGCCTGGAATTCGGCACCACCGACGGATTCGATTGGATTCCTGGCGAAGTACGGCCAATCGAGCCAAACGATCCAACGCTGAAAATTCCTCATATGGGCTGGAATACGCTCAACCAGCTCCGGCCGCACGCCTTGCTGGAAGATATCAAGACCGGTCCCGATGGCCTGCACGCATATTTCGTGCACTCCTACCACCTGGCCGCCGATGACCCAGCCCAGACAATCGCCCAATCCGACTACGGCGGCACCATCACCGCGATGGTCGCTCGCGACAACATCGCTGGAACCCAGTTTCATCCCGAAAAGAGCCAGACCCTCGGCTTGAAGCTCCTGGCCAATTTCCTCAACTGGACACCTTGAGCGGGAGGCTTAACCCCGCTCAAACCTCATTTGCTTCACAGGCTCGAAGGCCCGGATCCAGACACGTCTTTGTGCTTATTGAGAAAACTACTGGCTGCCACCGTTGCACGGAGCCGCCAAACCATGCGCTCAACAAACAGTCTGCGCACCATCGAAAGGCGTTCTGGGCACCGGCCTGCGCCGGTGTGACGTCTCTATTCGAGGTCGAGGATTAGCCTCAAAGCTCCACCAATGCCTCAAACCACATTCAAACCTTGTGCATTCCCGGACGCTCATGCCGCCAACCAAATGAGCGAGCCGGGATCTTGCCGATCTGAAGATCTCTAGCCCGCCTTTCTCACAGGGGATGCGGGCATCACGGCGGCCAAATGGCTGACAGGCAAGACGAAAATTGCAGTTCGATGTGGTTCATCGGGCAAGGTTTTCAACGCAGCATGTCAGCCATTTGGCCCCGCCTTTCAGGTGGCCGCAGCCGGGCCATCGGCTTTGTTGAGCGGCTTAACCGTATGGCCACATACGCTTTTCACCACTCGCCAAGCCGAATGAACCCGGCTGAGGCCATGATGCTCCACTAGCCTGCGAGAAAGGCGGGCTAGGCAGCCAGCGCTTCGTCGGCAGCCGGGAACGTAACGACGTTCGCCTGAGAAGCAGCCTCACCGGAGGCGACACCGGCTTCACCACCGCGACGGCGGAACCAGCGCAGCGAGGTGTTCGTCAACACGCTTCCATGACCGATCGCCTGGACCAGAAGGCCGTCCTCGTCACCCAACAACCACGACATCTTTGCTTCGATATCTTCAGCCGACTCGGTGCTCTCGACATACCAGGTCTGCTCCAGCGGCCGCGCCCAGCGGTCACCCGAAGACATGATGATTTCAGCAAGCGCCCGCTTCTTGGCGTTGGGGTTGGCGAGGTCATAGGAGATCAGGTAGGTGCGCATGGGGGCTCTCGTCGGTTTTGATGACTAAGGCCTTGGAAACGCGAAACAATCTGGCCGGGAACAGCGAAGAACGTAAAAAGAACATGACATGAATCGTTCAGCTCGTAAAGCCTAAGTTCAAGTTTTGTTCTCACCGCGTTCAAACTGTGAATTTCTCGGGGCAGCCCCGCCTGTGCACCAGCCATTTTCCACCGTTGCGCCAGCACGGCGAGCGAAATATCGTCCCCTATTCCTCAAACAAGCTGAGCTGACCTGGCGCATTGTTGGAACGCGGGATCACCCGGTGATTGCCGAAATCGGTCCGATCAATCAGCTCCGGGTAGCGCTCCTCAAACACCTTGAGCGCCCGCTCCCGGCTGGCCGGAAACCGCCTCCCCTCCCAGATTTCATAAAGCCGCCTTGGGTCGCAACCGTATCGCCGCAGGATCTCACTGCGTCGAACCCGAAGCCAACGCGCAATCCAGATATCGACGGCATCTGCCTCGGCAATGAGGCCGCGCGGCTGCGGATGTTCGACTGGTGCCACCAGCGGCAGGCTTGTGTTCATACTTACGACTCAATGTTGCCAGGACGTTCCCTGCGGCATTATGGTGCAGGGCTGCGGGACGTTACGAGAACATCTTAGCGATTCCATGGCCAACCACACCGAATCTACAATCCGCTACCTGCTGCGGGGTTGACCCCGGCAACAAGCCCGCCGAAACAACACTGATCTGCATCCCAAACCATAAGGCCGCCTCACGTGATCCTGTTTCCTGCTATCGACCTCAAAGACGGCCAGTGCGTCCGCCTCAAACTCGGAGAGATGGATCAAGCTACTGTTTTCAATGACGATCCCGCCGCACAGGCACGCGCATTTCAAGATCAGGGCTTTGCATACCTTCACATCGTCGACCTGAATGGCGCTTTCGAGGGCCGCCCCGTCAACGGCGCCGCCGTCGACGCAATTCTTGGCGCCCTGACAATCCCTGCCCAACTCGGCGGTGGTATCCGCGACCTGGCAACCATCGAAAGCTGGCTTGCAAAAGGCATCTCGCGGGTCATCCTGGGCACGATTGCAGTGCGTAACCCCGACCTCGTCAAGCAGGCCTGCCGCGAATTTCCCGGCCGCATCGCCGTTGGTATCGATGCCAAGGGCGGCAAGGTTGCCGTTGAAGGATGGGCAGAATCAAGCGAGCTAACAGCCATCGACCTGGCTTCCCGCTTCGAAGATGCCGGCGTGTCGGCAATCATCTATACCGACATCGAGCGCGACGGCATCCTCAAGGGGCTCAACCTGCCTGCCACCGCCCAGTTGGCCAGCTCAACCTCGATTCCCGTCATCGCTTCAGGCGGCCTCGCCTCGATTGACGACGTCCGCAACCTGCTTCGCGCCGAATACGCCATGCTGGAAGGCGCCATCACCGGGCGTGCCCTGTATGATGGCCGCATTGATGCCGCCGAAGCCCTCGCCCTTCTGAGCGGCGCTCAATAACTATCGACGCAAACAGGCTCGCTTAGACCGTCTTCAAATTGATTGGCCGCCGTCAGCACTCGCCGGTCACGACCAACCCGCTCGCGCCAATCACGCGCCAATCACGCCTTGCCAGTCCCCAACTGTGCCGCTGCCTGGGCGCCGGTGATTGCAATCAACTGGTAGATGTCCTGCACGCTGCACCCGCGCGACAAATCGTTGGCCGGACGCGCCAACCCCTGCAGGATCGGCCCAAGCGCCATCGCACCACCAACCCGCTCGGCAATCTTGTAGCCGATGTTTCCCGCGCTCAAATCGGGGAATACGAAGACGTTGGCCTGCCCCTGCACAGCCGAATCGGGTGCCTTCCTTTCGGCGATAGCGGGAATAATCGCGGCATCGAACTGAATCTCACCGTCGACGATCAGATCAGGTTGCCTCTGCTTTATGATCTCCACCCCGCCCCGGATACGGCCAATCGATTCATGGGCATCGACGGAGGCGCTGCCGGCGGTCGAAAAAGACAACAGCGCGACGCGGGGCTCCACGCCGGTAACCGCTTTCAGTGTCTGGGCCGACGCGATGGCGATGCTGGCCAATTCTTCCGAACTGGGCTGGATGTTCAAGGCACAATCGCCAAACGCCACCGGGCGGTCGAATGGCTCCTTCAGCACCATAATGAAACAGCTCGACACCACAGTGGCATCCGGCGCCTTGCCGACCACCTGAAGTGCCGTTCGCACGGTATCGGCGGTTGTGGCAACCGCCCCACCGATGGTCCCGTCCGCATCGCCCTGGCGCACCATCATCGCAGCGAAGCCCAGGCCGCCCTGCATGACGCCCCGCGCCTTCTCCAGATCAACGCCCTTGTGCTTGCGCAATTCAAAGTAGGCCTGCGTATAGGCGTCCAACTTATCTGACGAACGCGGGTCGATAATTTCGATACCGTCCCCGCCGTCCTTGCCTGTTAGCTGACTGCGAATGACCCAATCATCACCGATCAGGACCATCTTCGCCAAACCATCCGTGGTTGCCTGCAAGGCAGCTTCGATAACGCGCGCATCCTCACCTTCCGACAAAACGATTCGCGGAGAAGCAGCGCGGGAAATTGCACAGATTTCGTCAAGCAGCGTCATTGATCCACCCCAAGCAAACGATTTAAAAAGAAGGGCGCAGGTCTCATGCCCCCATCAGGAAATGCCGCTTCACTGCTGCGCAAGCCATCCATCCCGGCAGCTCCAATCAAGCAGCTTTTCTATCGGCGCAGACACTGACGGTCCGCTTCACTTCTCCGCCGAATGGTTCCCCGAGCCACATCGCCAAGACAACCGCAACGAAGGTCTTAGCCTTGCCGGATGCAGCGCGCTATTCAAGCGCCCGGCAATTGCCAACATGGATTTGCCCGGGGCCCGAAAACTTCCGATATACCGTCCCCGAACTGACCGCTATTCAATGCTGCGCGATAACTGCTAAGGTTCTTCACCCCGGTAATCTTTCGTGGTGGCCCGAGGCGGGTACTTGACAACTAACAATAACCAAGGAGGCGGTGTGGCTCAGACCCTGGACATCAAAAGCGTTCGCGGCTCGATGCGGCACCTGCTTATCCTCGAAGAAGTCGCCCGGGTCGGTATTCCCATGACCCCCACCGAGATCAACCGCAAGATCGGCCTGCCCAAGCAAACGCTGCACCGGTTGTTCACGAATCTGGAAGAGGACGGCTTTCTCCAACGCGAACACGATGGACGGTCTTATTCTCCCGGGCCACGCCTTCGCGCCATGGCAACCGGCGTCATGTCCTCGACCCGCGTCAGGGCGGCCCGCCTTGCCGTCATGAAAGCCTTGTCCAAGGACATCGGCGAAACCTGCAACCTAGTGCTGCCTGGCCGCCACGCCATGATCTACCTTGACCGGGTTGAAACAGACTGGCCGCTGCGCGTTCAACTCCCGATTGGCACCGAAGTCCCGCTGCATTGCACTGCAAGCGGAAAGCTGTATCTGAGCACGCTGTCAAAAGCCCGCTTGCAGCGAATTCTCAATGCAGGCGGTTTCGAAAAGAAGACCGAGCGAACTCTTACCGACCCGGCCGAACTGTCAGCCGAACTCGATCGCGTCCGCCGAAAAGGATATGCGCAGGACAATGAGGAATTCATTGATGGGATGGTCGCGCTTGCCGCCCCTGTCAAGGACGCCGCCGGGCGGATGGTCTGCAGCCTGGCTTTCCACGCCCCAACGCCGCGTATGACACTGAGTGTCGCCCACACCCACCTCAATCGCCTCCGCGCCGCGGCCGATGAATTGTCCCGCATCATTGTCGAGGACGATGGCGCACACAACTGACTGCGGAATGCACGGCAACCAGGCGGTCCTCGCTCGAATTGACAGCGGCAGTCCCAACCGGCCCGACTATTATGCCGGGCTTCGGTTGCCTGCTGCTGCCTACTGCTGCAAGCCCAACAGGCTGAGAAGCCCCGGTGCCGTTTGCGGCGGCGGCGCCCGATAATCGGTCATCGCGGTCTTGATCTCTTCGTAGAGCCCAGGCACCCAGTTCGGCCCCTTGTGCAGCGGCGTCTGGTTCTCATCGCGTTTGTGCCGGAAGTCGGTTGGGGCAATCACGACCTTGATGTTTCTCTTGCCCACTTCGGCCGCCAACACAAACAATTCCTCCGCCGAATTGTCACCCACGGCCAGACACCCCGCCGAGACGTTCTTGCCGTGGATCATGATGTCGCCGCCCAGGTCCTTTCGTCCGTCCTTGCGCGCCATCTTTCGATCGAATGCATTGGGATAGTTGACCCGCATGGAGACGTGATAGGCACTATTGGGATTGAGATAGGAAATCCGGTAAATCCCCTCGGGGACCTGCTTGTCACCGCGTTGTAGTTTCGGCCCGCTTCGGCCGCTCGCCGCCAACACCTTGTAACGGTGCACGAAACTCCAGTCTCCATCCTTTGGCCGCGCGTAGAGCTCCAAGGCCTTTTCATCCTTGATCCCCAGCAATGCGATTTTATGAGGTGGCCAGGCGACCTTCGCGGCTTCAAATTTCGCCGACACCCTTTTCACCGCTGCCGGCGATATCTCGGCAAGGCGCTGTTTCAGGGTGTAGCGCTTCTTTCGAACCTTGCGAGTTTTCCCAACCTTGGAGTCGCGGCTGGGCTTTGATCGGGCCGCCGCCGGCCGTCGTGGCTTTGCCGCCGTCGCGGGGCGCTGTTGAACCTCAACCGACCAGGACTCAGGATGGGCCGCCGCCTCCACGACATCATCGGAAAATTCCAGTTCGCCAACATCAGGACTGACGAACGATAGCCGTGATGGTCGCAATTCTGGCAGCGTCGTTACCGACGGCTGATCCGCCGAGCGCGTTAAAGCCTGCTCTTGCATCAGCGATGGCCGGGTTGCTGGATGCGGTAAAGATGCCAGGACCGGCTCGCCAACCGCGACCAGAGATGGGCGTAGTTCTCCTGCTGAGTTTCCTTTTACGACACCATTGGTCTCAGGTGCATCCAGTGAAACA
Organism: Alphaproteobacteria bacterium; assembly: GCA_022600345.1. GTDB lineage: Bacteria > Pseudomonadota > Alphaproteobacteria > Rhizobiales > Hyphomicrobiaceae > Filomicrobium. The sequence continues at coordinate 36,484 of JAHZKP010000013.1, forward strand.
AGCGCCATCGTCGTCCCTGCACACACAATGCAGGAAAGCGCTGTCGCAACCATTGTAAAGCGTTGGTTCGCCTTCATCCCATGCTCACCGGATACTCAGCCAAACTGCCCAGGACCATCCCGAACGGTCGACAGAATGTCTGATTCGCGCGGGTAGGTGGAAGTCTGGCCCCTGACAGCCCGCTTCAATCCACGATCAATAAGTCGCGATGAAGCCGGCAATCCTCCCCGACACGGTCGATGCCCTGATCGTCTCGTTGCCCATGGCCCGCCATCCCTAACCCACCCGACGCGACACGACACGGCCCGCCATCCCTACCCCACCCGACACGACACGACACGACACGACAAGACACGACACGACACGACACGACACGACACGACAATGAACAGAGTTGATTCTCGAACCGCTCAAACACTGCATGAACCGGGTTCAAATAGGGGACTTGCCGCATATGGAGGCGTGAGTGAACTCAGTTCACGCACGCCTTGCCAGCTCGCAGACAGGACGGATAGCGTTCACGTCCCCCTCCGAATTGCCTGAAAATCAGGTGAACAGAGTTGACTCTCGAACCGCTCAAACAATGCGTGAACTGAGTTCAAGCAGTGAGGTCGCTGACCTAGGGAAGGTGAGTGAACACAGTTCACCAACGCCTTGCCCGTTTGCAAACAGAACAGATAGCGTTCACGCCGCCTCCGTTTGGCCAGAAAGTTTTATGAGCGACGTTCACGCCATCCCCGCCCCGCATCAACCACATGCCAAGTGAACAGAGTTCACGCACCTCCCGCCTTATGGCTAAAATGCGCATGAACTAAGTTCATGTGCAACCCCTGCTGCCACTGGGCGCATCCCCCCGTGCGGGAACCAGACAAATTGAGAAGGCTAATCTTCGTCTTTGTCCAGCGCGTAGCCAGCGCCGCGAACGGTACGAATAACATCAGGGTGGTCGTTGAGGCTCAGGGCCTTGCGCAGCCGTCCGACATGGACATCAACGGTTCGCAAGTCGACATCCTTTTCACGCCCCCAGACCCGGTCCAGCAGACTTTCACGGCTCCAAACCCGGCCCGGCCGCTCCAAGAACGTCGATAGCAAACGGAATTCGGTCGGCCCCAGCTTCACGCCCACACCCTCACGCGTGACCTTGTGCTCTTCCAGGTCGAGCTTGATGCCACCATAGGACAGGGTCTGGCTGACACTGCCCGGCCGGGTCCGCCGCAAGATCGCCCGCACGCGTGCAACCAATTCGTTCAGCGAATAAGGCTTGGTGATATAATCGTCGGCACCCGTATCAAGGCCGCGCACCCGGTCAGCCTCCTCACCGCGCGCGGTCAACATCATGATCGGAATGTCCTGCGTTTGGCTTTGCCGCTTCAGGGTCCGGCAAACTTCGATTCCAGACACCTTGGGCAGCATCCAGTCGAGCACGATAAGGTCAGGCTCCACCTCTTCGACCAGCACCAGCGCCTCTTCGCCATCGCCCGCCGTCGCGGTCTGAAAGCCGGCAGCCTTTAAGTTGTAGGTCAGCAATTCCAATTGCGCCAACTCATCCTCGACGACGAGGATCATCGCGCTGGTCGGACTGATCATTCCGCCTGCCCACCACCGGCTGCAGCTTCGCCCGAACTGATCGCAGTAAGGCTCGTCACGTCGCTCTTGGGTCGCTCTTCCTCCGGCAGCGAACCCGACACGACATAATGGATCTGTTCGGCTATTCCGGTAACGTGATCGCCCATCCGCTCCACGTTCTTGGCAATGAACAACAGATGCATGCAAGGCGTAATCGCACGCGGGTCTTCCATCATGTACGTCAATAGCTCGCGAAACAGCGAGTTGTGCATCTGGTCGACTTCAACGTCGCGCATGCGCACGTCGTCAGCCAGATTGATGTTGCGCGTCACATGTGCATCAAGGGCGTCCTTCAACATCTCCTGCACCAAGCCGCACATGCGTTTGACGATGTTCGCCGAAGCCCCGATATCACGAAATTCGCCCAACACCGTTGAGCGCTTGGCAATGTTCTTGGCAAGGTCGCCGATGCGTTCCAGACTGGCTGCAATCTTCAAGACGGCAACGACCGCGCGCAAATCCTGAGCGGCGGGCTGGCGCAACGCCAATACGCGCACCACCGCAATATCGATTTCCGATTCCAGGTTATCGATTTTCCGGTCATCCGCCCGGACCGCCTTGGCCAGTTCCACATCTCGCTGGACCAGTGAAATCGCAGAGTTGTCGATCTGCAATTCGACCATGCCGCCCATACGTGAAACCAGGTTTTCGATCTGCTGGAGATCTTCGTCAAACGACCGGACAATGTGATCGCTCTTCATGTCGAGCATCCTTTAATTGGCAACGAACAAACGCACCGGCCGGTCATCCAATTCGACCGGTGATATAGCTTTCGGTTCGCTCATCGTTGGGGGTTGTAAAAATTTGCTCGGTTTTGCCGTGCTCGACGAGAACGCCCATGTGGAAGAACGCGGTGTGCTGTGACACGCGGGCAGCCTGCTGCATCGAGTGCGTGACGATGATGATCGTGAATTTCTGCCGCAGTTCGTCGATCAACTCTTCGATATGAGCTGTCGCGATTGGATCGAGGGCCGAACATGGCTCATCCATCAGGATGACTTTCGGCTCTACGGCAATCGCCCGCGCGATGCATAGCCGTTGTTGCTGCCCCCCCGACAATGCTGTCGCCGGATGATCCAAACGGTCGGAAACCTCTTCCCACAAACCTGCCCGCTTCAGACTGGCTTCCACGGTACCTTGAAGATCGCTCTTCTTGCTGGCGAGCCCGTGAATGCGCGGCCCATACGCGACGTTTTCGAAAATCGATTTCGGGAACGGGTTCGGCTTTTGAAACACCATCCCCACTTGCGCCCGCAACGAAACGACATCCACCTCCGGGGCATAGATATTCTGCCCGGCAATCTTGATCTCGCCTTCAACCCGGCAGACGTCGATCAGGTCGTTCATCCGGTTGAGACAGCGAAGGAAGGTCGTCTTTCCGCACCCCGACGGCCCGATCAGGGAGGTAACCCGGTGCTCGGGAACATCCAGCGATATTCCCTTCAACGCCTGTTTCTCACCATAGAAGACGTCGACATCGACCGCCGAAATGAGCGCAGGATCGGACGCCACAGCCTCAGATGGGCCCAGTTGTGCGGCATCGCTCTTCTCAAGTGCATAGGCCATCAGCCCCAATCCTCCATTAGAAGCGTTGTTCCATTCTTCTGCGCAACACAATCGCAATCAGGTTCATTACGACGAGGAAGAACAAAAGTACGATAATGGCCGCCGAAGCCTTCTCCAGGAAGGCGCGCTCCGGGCTGTCCGCCCATAAGAAGATCTGCACAGGCAGCGCCGTCGCCGGCTCCAGGATACTTTGCGGAACGTCGGCAATAAAGGCTACCATACCGATCATCAGAAGCGGCGCGGTTTCACCCAGAGCACGGGCCATCCCCACAATCGCGCCGGTCAGCATTCCGGGCATGGCGAGCGGCAACACGTGGTGGAACGTCGATTGCAGCGGACTTGCCCCGATGCCCAGCGCCGCCTCGCGTATCGACGGCGGAACCGCGCGCAACGCAGCCCGCGCGGCAATGATAATCGTCGGCAGCGTCATCAATGCCAGTACCATTCCACCGACCAACGGCGAAGATCGCGGCAAACCGAATGTATTGAGGAAGATCGCCAATCCTAACAGCCCGAAAACGATGGACGGGACAGCAGCCAGGTTATTGATGTTGACTTCGAGCAGATCGCTCCACCATCCCTTTTTGGAGAATTCCTCCAAATAGATCGCGGCCATTATTCCCACCGGGAACGAAAGGAAAAAGCAAACGAGCAGGCTCCAGGCGGACCCCACCAGCGCACTCAGGATGCCAGCCAGCTCTGGCTCGCGGGAATCGCCGCTCGTGAAAAACGCCCAATTGAAGCGTTGCTCAATCCGGCCCTCCGCGGCCAGCGTTGCGACCCACTTCAGTTCCTTGTCCGAAACGCGCCGGTCACTTTCCTTACCCTCGACATCGATACCGCCCTTTCGCAGTACGTCGACATCGTCTGAAGCAACAAACCAGAACTTCCTGACGCCCCCAAGCTCGGCGGGGTTTTCTTCAGCCCACTTTCGCAGAGCAAACGCGGCGTCCGAACTAACGAGCCCATAAAGCTTGCGCCGGTCCCGCCGCGCTTTGACGTCTGGGAACTTCGCCTTGAGCGCTTTTTTCACAAGCCCGCCGTAGGATGCGCCAGCAAGGTCTTGTGGATCTATCGCATCCTTGCTCAGGTCGATATCAAGCGCCACATAGGTCCGCCAGAACGCGCCCGTACCCTTGTAGAAGATCGAGCCGATCATGACGAACAAGAAGGCCAGCGCCAGGAAAATCGCAACCCGCCCCGCCCATTGGAAGCGAATTTCAGCAGCGTGCCTGTTAGCCAGATGCGGACTGTGTTGAGTAAAACTGTCAGTCATATTGCTCTCTGAATCGCTTGACGATTTTTAAGGCAGTGACGTTCAACGCAAGCGTTGCAAAAAACAGCAACAACCCGAGCGCAAATGCCGACAAAGTCTTGGCACTGTCGAATTCCTGGTCGCCGGTCAGCAAAACGACAATCTGCACTGTGATCGTCGTGACCGAGTCGAGCGGATTGAGCGTCATGTTTGCCGCCAGCCCCGCCGCCATGACAACGATCATCGTCTCGCCGATGGCCGTTGATGTCGCCAGCAGCAAACTGCCAGCAATTCCCGGCAGCGCGGCCGGCAGGATAACTTTGCGGATCGTCTCCGAATGCGTCGCGCCCATACCAAGTGAAGCATCCCGCAACGACTGCGGCACCGAGTTGATGACATCATCTGAAAGCGAGGAAATCAGCGGCACGATCATGATGCCCATGGCAACGCCTGCAGCCAGTGCGCTTTCAGATGCCACTTCCAGTCCGGCGCCCTCCCCGGTCATTCGAATGAATGGGGCCAGTGTCAGCGCGGCAAAGAAGCCGTAAACGACCGTCGGAATGCCGGCCAAAACCTCAAGCAGCGGCTTCACGACATCACGGGTCTGCTTTTGGGCATACTCCGCAAGATAGATCGCCGATGCCAACCCGATCGGCGTCGCGATGGCCATGGCGATAAAACTGATCAGCAGCGTGCCCGTAATCAGCGGAATGGCGCCAAAGCTGCCACTAGCTCCAACCTGATCGGCGCGCAGCGCGGTTTGCGGACTCCAGTTGGTCCCAAACAGGAAATCCCAAAACGAAACTTTTTCAAAGAACAACCAGGCTTCAAACGCCAGCGAAAAAACAATCCCGACCGTAACGAGAACTGCGACCAGCGCGCTTAGGATCATCATCCCGTGAACCGCCAGCGCTGCGATATTAAGCTTGCGCTTATGCGTAATATCGAAGCCTTGTGCGCGCGATACACTCATGTCAGCGTGCCCCTGCCTTGTTGCGTTCAACTTCAAAGGGTGGGCCCACAATGAGCCCACCCTAGAGCATCATCCGACCATACGCGATCACTATTGGTGATCGGCTGGTCGGATAAAGATGCTCTACACGTTTGATTCTAGAGCAACTTTATTCGATCTATGAATCGCTGAAGGCGATTCCGTTAGATCAAATGTTGCTCTAGTTTTTGTTCGAATGCTCTTACATGGTCAGGTTCTGGAGAGCCTTGACCTTTTCACGCCAAGCTTTGCGCTCATTCTCAGGCATTGGAATGAGACCCTTTTCAGCCAGATAACCTTCTCCACCGAAAGCATCTTCGCTGGTGAATTCTGCCAGGAATTCCTTGATTCCGGCAACCTTATCGACATGGGCTTTCTTGACGTAGAAGAACAGCGAACGCGAAACCGGGTAGCTTCCATCCGAGATAGCTTCGAACGTCGGCTTGACACCATCGATGTTGCTGCCCTGAACGACGTCGGCATTCTGGTCGAGGAACGAGTATCCGAAGATGCCCAGTGCGTTCGGGTTGGCCTGCAGCTTCTGCACGATGAGGTTGTCGTTTTCACCAGCTTCGATGAATGCACCGTCCTCGCGCATCGTGTGGCACAGCGCCTTGTAGGCTTTCTTGTCCTTTTTCTTCATCGCCTTGATCCAGGCAAACGACTTGCAGCCGCCCTCCATGGCAAGTTCAACGAACGCATCGCGCGTACCCGAAGTTGGCGGCGGCCCCATGACTTCGATTTTGTCAGCAGGCAGCGCCGGATTGACGTCTTTCCAGGTCTTGTATGGGTTAGGCTTGGTTTTACCTTCGCCGTCAGGAACGTCCTTGGCCAGCGCCAGGAAAACGTCCTTCAACGTCAGGTTCATCGGCTTGGCTTTTTTCGAGTTAGCCATAACGATGCCGTCAAAACCAACCTTGACTTCGACGATGTCCTTGATGCCGTTCTTTGCGCATTTCTCAACTTCGGAGGACTTGATCCGGCGAGAAGCATTCGTGATGTCTGGGTGGTTGTCACCGATGCCGGCGCAGAACAGTTTCAGGCCGCCGCCCGATCCGGTGCTTTCAACGACAGGCGTCTTGAATTCGGTCTTTTTGCCAAATCGCTCAGCAACGGTCGTGGAAAATGGGAAGACAGTTGAAGAACCGATGATCTTGATCTGATCGCGGGCGACAGCCGCATCCGTTCCAAGGGTGATGGCGCCAACTACAGCGCTAACCGCCACAGCGGCAATGGTTGTATTGCGAGAAAACATGCCCGTAATCCTTCTGTTTCACTCAACGACAATCAATCTGCTGTCGTTGGCCGATCAGCTAGCGGGAACTCGCGAAGGCTATATGAATTTTTTATTACACTTATGTGACAGCCCCAGACCTGGTTGAGGCGGCAACCAAACGCCCCAGCCTATTCACCGGGAAAATATAGTGACTAGAAAGCTAAATGATTTCAGGCAATTAGCGGGCAATGCTAAAGTGACAGGGCGCCGCATCGAATGGAGCCGCGATACCCCTGTGACTCCCTTTTGTCGCAACGGTGGAAAACTCTTTGTCACGGCCGATAACGCATTCAGGCCCCCTTAACGACCAACGGCAACGACACCACGAACGAGCTTCCCAGCCCCAACTCGCTTCTGATCTGCAGCCTGCCGCGGTGCCGATTGACGGTGTGTTTCACAATCGCCAATCCCAGCCCGGTCCCGCCGTGCTCACGCGAGCGGCCCGTATCCACTCTATAGAACCGCTCGGTCAGCCGCGGGATGTGCATCGCATCGATGCCCGGGCCCTGGTCTCGAACTTCCACTTGCACAGCCCGCCCGGCCACACCGACGACATGATCGACGACACCCAACTTTATCAGGACCTGAGCTTCCTTGCCGCTGTACTTGATCGCGTTTTCAATCAAGTTGTGAAACACCTGGGTCAGTTCATGGGCATCGCCGCGAACCTCGCACCCCTTTGTCACCCCAGTAAGCTCGATTGTCTTTCCGTCCACTTTCGCCTGCATATCAAGCGTTGCGACCACCTGCTCGACGACCTTGAAGACATCCGCAATCTCGGTGGGCTGAACACGCCGGTTCGCTTCAACCTGGGACAAGGTCAGCAATTCATTGACCAACCGGTTCATGCGCAGAGCTTCCCGCTCCATCACCTCAAGGAAGTGGCCGCGCGCCTCAGCGTCGTCTCTTGCCGGTCCTTTCAGCGTTTCGATAATCCCATTAAGAGCCGTCAGCGGCGAACGCAATTCATGACTGACGTTGGCCACGAAGTCGCTCCGCATCTGCCGGGCATCGTGCAGGTGAGTGATATCGGTAAAGGTAATGGCAGCCCGCGCATCAGCCCCGCTTTCAACAGGCAGGCCGACGACGGCAATCTGGTAGACAGACGGCAACGGACTTCGTAACGACAACGTCGTCTGCGCGCTCGCCATGCCCGACAAAACATCGTCGATCGCCTGCAGGCATTCGGGGTGGCGCACGACTCGAACGAAGTCCCGCCCCACCGTTCCATCGCCGAATTGTTCTCTGGCCGCCTTGTTGGCCAACAACACGACCCGGCCGGCATCGACCAGAAAAACCGCTTCAGACAGACATTCCAGGATTATTGAGAGCTGATTGTTTGACACAAGCTTCTGTTGCCACTTCGTTTTCGCCAACCCGGATGCTATTGCACAACATCCAGCCATTCCCCGCGCGTTGGTATCATATTCCAACAGGCCGCAACACTGCGCGGCACAACCATCAACTATCGGAAGCGCAAATGTCACGATCGCTCGTTGAACAGCAGTTCGGCCCCTCCGCCCGCCACTACGCCGAATGCGAAGTCCATCGCAGCGGCGAAAGCCTCAATCGGCTCGTCGAACTTGTTGAACCCAAACCGGAATGGAAGGCCCTCGATGTCGCTACGGGCGCCGGCCATACAGCAGCCGTCTTTGCCCCGCACGTCGCCCATGTCGTCGCCAGCGATATCACCCCAGAAATGCTGGACCAATCCAATGCTCTTGCAATCGAACGCGGCCTGACCAACTTTTCGACCGCCACCGCGCAAGCCCAAGACTTACCCTTCGAAGACGAATCATTCGACCTGATCACCTGCCGCCTTGCCGCCCACCACTTTCCAGATATCGCCAGCTTCGTGAACGAATCAACCCGCGTCTTGCGCCCCGATGGCATCCTGGCCATCGTCGACAATATCCCGCCCGATGCGACCACTGTCCCAGGCCTAGCAGCCAGCGATGTCGAAAAAACTGCCGTTGCATACAATGAGTTCGAAAAACTCCGTGACCCGTCCCACGCCCGGGCCCTGAGCACGCAGGAATGGAGGGGCCACATGACCTCTGCGGGCTTGAAGGTTACGGCTGTTGAACTGATGGAAAAGGAAATGGGTTTCACACCCTGGGTCGAGCGGATGCGCTGTGACGCCCGGACCGTCGGCCAACTGAACGCCATTCTCCGGCAATCTTCCCCATTGGCGACGTTCCTGAAACCTCGCGAATTTGAAGGCGACATCCATTTTTCGCTCCGCGAAGCGATAATTGTCGCCGGAAAGATCCTTTAACAAATTCTTGCCCAGTGGCCGAGTTAGACCTCTGATTGCTAATTATCAGTGACGAGAGGCAAACTACGGACAAATTGGGGGCAACCGTGTTAGTATAAATGCTGATCCTGGTCTTGCCCGGCTGGAAGATTCGGGCCAGGAATGCAGGCTAATCCCATGCGGCACGCTAATCTGTAACAGGACGGCCATTGGGACCGGATATTTGAAGACTCGCGACGATTATGGGAATAAAGGGGCTTTTGAATGCGATCGATTTTGCTTGTAGCTGTGTTGACAACCGGCTCCATGCTAGCAGCATTGGTCCTGCCCGCCGCAGCCGACGGCCCACCCACACCTGAAGAATATGTCGACTACGTCGGCGGAGACGCCCGGATTGTTGCCCCCGGCGGACTAAAATTCGATGGTCAAACCCAGAAATGCGGTCGCCGCCCCACCGTGCTCGATCCCAACCTGGATGACTATGGCGCAGCCTATCCCGGTTTCCTGATCATGAACCCGAAGCTGCTTGCGCGCGTTTCCGCGCCGGTCAAGAAATGGATCTACGCCCACGAATGTGGCCATCAGTTCCGCGGCCCCGACGAGGAAACCGCCGATTGCTTTGCCGTCCAGCGCGGCCGCCGTTACGGCTGGCTGACAAACAAGGGGCTAGACGCGGTCTGCAAATTCATTGCTCCGGCCAAAGGCGACATGATGCACCTTCAGGGCTCCTACCGCTGCGAGTACATGCGCAAATGCTACGCTGACCCAGCGGTCCGCTAAGCCCGATCAGCCAGCCATCAGCGCCAATTCGCACCTCCTTCCCTCCACTGTGCTGCCGATACCGGTAATCCCCGACCCTCGGAGATCCAGATAGACTGAGCTGATCGCTCACTTTCAGGACCCAGGGGCCGGATGGATAATGCGGTGGGCCGATGTCGCAAAGAAGGTGCTGGCGCTAGCCGAAGTCGTTCATCGCTGGCTTGCAGCCGTCTCCAAGTTGGAACCCGAGCGCAAGGCGCGTGTCGCCAGGTATGCAGACGCCATCGCAGACACCCTGGCGCGCACCGCCGAATTACTGGGCGAATTGGAAGCTGGCAAAATCGATCCCAAAACCCACCGCCAGGCCATCCGTGAACTGGCCCGGGTCCGCGGCTACGTCGCAACCATTGTCGACGTACTCGAGCATCAGCTTGACGGCAGGCGGTTAGCTGGCGTTAAAAGACGGCTTGAAACGCTCGATTGCGGCCAGGTTGGCGAATTCGACGAGGCAGCGCCTGGCGCGCAAAACCCTCGTATCGAACGCCTCTATGCCGCCGAAGGCTATTTCCGCGCTCTCTCGGATGGATTACGGGTCTGACCCTCAATCCAGTTCCCGAGATGTCAGATGCCTGCTTCTGGAGACCACGAATGGATAAGTTCACGACCCTTACCGGTGTCGCCGCCCCGTTGCCGATCCGCAATGTCGATACCGACATGATCATCCCCAAGCAGTTCCTGAAAACCATCCAGCGCTCAGGCCTCGGAAAATCACTGTTCTATGAGATGCGCTTCGACCAGCAAGGCACCGAGATCGCCGACTTCGTCCTCAATAAGCCTGCCTACCGCGACGCCAAGATCCTTGTCGCCGGCGACAACTTCGGTTGCGGCTCCTCGCGCGAGCACGCCCCCTGGGCACTCCTCGACTTCGGCATTCGTTGCGTTATCGCCACCGACTTCGCTGACATCTTCTATAACAACTGCTTCCAGAACGGCATTCTTCCCATAAAGCTGCCACAAGATGACGTCGATAAGCTGATGGATGACGCCGAGCGCGGCGCCAACGCCACCATGACGATCGACTTGGAAACCCAGGAAATCCGTGGGCCCGACGGCGGGGTTATCAAGTTTGAAATCGACGCCTTCAAGAAGCACTGCCTGATGAATGGCCTCGACAACATCGGCCTGACCCTTGAAAAGTCCGACCAGATTGCAGCCTACGAAGAAAAAGCCGCCACCGCGCGCCCCTGGCTCTAGAACAAGCGCCACGCGAGCCGGCAAGACTAACCTGAGAATTGCTGCCGGCTCGTAATACGCTCAAGCTTCGCTTTCCCCGCCAATCTGACCGGCCTCCCAGCCGATCAGGGCCAATTTGCGCGTCACCCCCCAGTGATATCCACCAAGCCCCCCGTCGGCTCTCATAACCCGGTGACACGGCACCACGAACGATAGCGGGTTCTTGCCCACCGCCGCCCCGACGGCCCGCGCCGCGCGCTCGCTACACACCGTCTTGGCAACATCCCGGTAACTGACAGCCTTTCCCATCGGGATCTTTAGCAGTGCCTGCCAGACGCGGACCTCAAAGTCGGTCCCGATCATCACCAGGCGAACCGGGTCCGATAAAGACCAGCGCCCCGGATCAAAAATCACATCGATATAGGGTTGTGTTTCTTCCGGCTCCCGCTGTAGGCGAGCCGCCGGCCAGCGCCGGGCCAGGTCGACCAGGGCATCGTCGGCCGTCTGCCCCTTGTCCTCATCCACAAAGGCCAATCCCGCCAGGCCCCTGTCGGTCGCAACCGCCACCGCCTCGCCGAATGGCGTGGGATGAGTTCCCCAAGACATCTCAAGCCCGGCGCCCCGCCGCTTGTAGTCCCCCGGTGTCATCGCTTCATGCGAAACGAACAGATCGTGCAAACGCCCTCCGCCCGACAACCCCACCTCAAGGGCCGTATCAAGCACCGAGCGATCCGGGCCTAACATCTCGCGCGCCCGGTCAATGGCAATCGCCGCGGTGAACTCCTTGGGAGACAACCCGCACCATCGCTTGAACAGTTTTTGGCAATGCGACGCCGACAAACCCAAATGATCGGCCAGGCCCTCAAGCCCGGGGGCCGCGTCCCTTTGACGTCGCAAAAAAACGATCGCCCGGCGGATCGTTTCATAGTCCCTGCCCGCCACCTCAAAGACGCCCGCCCGCTCCGCGAGGCCTGCAGACTTTCGCACGCTCACCTGATGAGGCGGCATGGCCTTGATATTCGACGGGGAATGCGGGCGATCGGCCATCGTGGCTTTCCGGTACTGACAGAATTCATGCCAGACCTACACTGGCGGGCTCTACCAAGCGACCCGAATCTTGCTCTTGCACAGTGCCCCGATCAGGTTTGAAAACCACGCGCCGTTTGCAACGCCGAGCCCAAGGCGTCCGCGAATTCACGCCGCTCGTCATCGCTTAAGAAATGTCCAAACACCATCTCTCGGCCGTGCGAGGCAAGCCACAGAATCGTTCGCCCATCGTGCTCCTCGTAGAGCCCGACCCGCACCCAGTATGGATTGAAATCAAACGTTTGTGCCCGCCCCCGCTGGTCGACCCTCGTCAACTTCAAAAGCCCCGGTGACAACTCAACGGTTTCATATTCCCGCGCAGCCCGGTAGTTCAATTTGAACGCGACATAGACCAATAAAACCTCAAGCCCCATGAAACCGAAGATCGGCCAGGCGCCCAACGTCAAAAAATAGAGCCCGATCGCAAAGCTGGTGCCCCCGATCAGCAACATCAGCACAACAAACCCCGCCGGACTAAGCGACCGGTGCGGGGTAAGAATTGCGTTGAAGGTTGCCTCACTTTGCGGTTGTTGTTGGTGTTCCATCCAAGTCGGCCCGCTTTAGCGGCTATTCTCCTCTCAATCATGATCGACGAGCGCCTATGAAAGACGACAAATCCGCCAAAGCCAAGGGCCCCGCAGTAAAAACGACGCGAGCTGCAAAAGTGACCTCCAAATCCCGGACAGCACAGGCAAAAACGGCCTCGAAGCCAGATAAGAACAAGCCGGGGACCAGGAAGTCTGCTGCAAGCACGACGGCAACCAAGAAGCCTGCAGCAAAAGAGCCAGCCGCAAAGAAGCCAACCCCAAGAAAGCCAGCGAAGTCAAAGACCAAGCGCCGCCGCCCCTCCGTGTCGCCCGACAGGATCAATGCGATCTTCTCCCGCTTCCACCAGATCGATCCCGAACCCACAGGCGAGTTGGAGCACACCGACGCATTTACCCTGCTGGTCGCCGTCGTCCTCTCCGCGCAAGCCACCGACGCCGGTGTCAACAAGGCAACCCGCCACCTGTTTGCCGCCGCAAAAACACCGCAGGAGATGGTCGCGCTCGGCGAAGACAAGGTCCGTGAGTTGATCAAAACCATCGGCCTTTATCGCAACAAGGCCAAGAACGTCGTCGCGCTCTCTCAAAAGCTGATCGACGAATACGACGGCGAAGTACCCAATGACGAAACGGCGCTGGAAAGCCTGCCCGGCGTCGGCCGCAAGACAGCCAACGTCGTCCTCAACGTTTGGTTTGGCAAACCGACCATGGCCGTCGATACACACGTCTTCCGCATCGCCCATCGACTCGGGTTTTCGAATGGCAAAACCCCCGACGATGTCGAGCGCGATCTACTGGCCATTGTGCCTGAAGAATACGGCGTGCCCGCCCACCACTGGCTGATTTTACACGGGCGCTATCTGTGCAAGGCCCGCAAACCCGAATGCTGGCGGTGCCCGATCGAAGAGCACTGCCCCATGAAAGACAAAACGCCGGCCCCTCGTAAATAGGAACCGGCGTTTCGAATAAGCAGTCTTCAAGGTCCCGCGCTGACATACGGCCAACTCAACCTGTTTGCGTTCCAGCAAGCTCACGCAGCAAACCAAGTGAGCTATCCGGGATCTTGCCGGCCAGTTGGGAACTTGAACACCTTAGACCGTGTTCATCTTAGATGAACGCGGTCAGGGCTGCGACCGCAGCCCCGGCGCGAGCGCCGCACCCTCGTAGGGCCCGGCAGAATGCCGGAACGGCCCGTGAGAGAGAAGAACCTAAAGCGATTCCACCGAAGGTGGACACGCTTTAATACCAGATCACAGCCAGCAGGCGGCGGCCGGCGCGCGTCTTCAGCTCATCGCACTCGATCGTGCGGTCACCGTCAGGGTTGGCTGCATAAAAGCGAGCCTTTACCAGGCGGGTCCACTCGATCCGGTCGAGACCCTTGCCCCTGATGACGTTATATTTTGCAAACGTCTTGGGACCGATGCGGCCACGAACTTCGTCATATTCCAGTGTGAAGTCGCCATCCGGGTTGAGGGCTTTGAAAGTCGCCTTACCGGCGCGCTTGACTTCGAAGATGTTAAGCTTGCCATCGCCGCGACGATCGTACTTCTTGATGATCGAGCAGACATGGCCGTGAGCTTCGGCAGCCGGGGCAACCGCAGTTGCAGCGAAACCGACAGCGGTGAGGGCAGCAAGGCCCAGAGCAATTTTGGACTTCATAAGTAAAACCTCCTGTTAGGCAACCGCCTGGAAACATCATCGACAGACTTCCAGCCCGCTTCGGCTGAAAGCAGCCCGCCGCGAAGTCCTGCAACGGTTAAAGTCACACCTGAGCCCTAACACCATAAGTCGCCACCAGGAAATAAAATTTTGCAGTGCAGCATTTAGCCGCAACGGATTGGAAAATGAAAAGTGCGCGGGAGATTGAAACATCTCCCGCGCCAATATTGATTTCATTCAGTTTTTTGCCTGCGGTCATGCCTGCCGCATTTTCCCGCGCGAATTCAGCCTAATCGTTAATGTCTTCCAGAGCGTCTCCGGCGATTGCCAGTCCCGCGCCTAACAAAACGATATCCTTCAGCAAGAATTGCCCAGGCACGACTGAAAGCGCAGGGAAACCGCCAAGACTTGGTTCCCAGCCTGGCGCCGAGAAGATGAACGTTAATGTGACCGCAGTCGTTGCTGCGACCAGGAGACCACCAACCAACCCGGCCCTTGCATCAAAAAAGCGTGCAAGAAGGAGCAAGCCGGTAACAATTTCAACCGACCCGATCAGGTTTGCCACTGTTTGCACTTCGAAGATCGAATATAGCCATGACAGCAACGGACTTGAGGCAACCAGCCCCTTGATTGCGTTTGCTTCATAGGCCGTAAATTTCATTGCGCCGATCCACAAAAACACCAGCGCCAATCCAAACAGGGCGATCTTTCCGCCAACGTTAGCCAGCGCATTGTCCGCTTTGCCGTAATAAGTCGTGCTCATGATCATCTTACCTTTCCACCAATCCGGAAACTTCAAAGTTGCTGCTTTCAGCGGTCGTTTTTCGCTTGCCGCTGCCCCCTACTAAGCATTTGGAACCGATTGGTTCAAAACACATTCCCGTGAGTTATTGACTTTTCGGTCCCTAACGCTGATTGATGGCAAGGCATAAAGGAGACGACAGACATGGCGCGACCCCGCGAGTTTGAAATTGACGAAGCCGTGGCCAAAGCCGTCGAAGTTTTTTGGGAAAAGGGCTACGAAGGCGCCGCATTGCCAGATCTACTGGAGGGAATGGGCATTGCGCGAGGCAGTCTCTACAAGGCCTTCGGCGACAAGAAGCAGCTCTATCTTCAGGCACTGTCGCGCTATGATGGAACAGCGGTAACTGAAGCCGTCGAAATGTTGACGGACGATACTCAACCCGATGGCGCGAAACGCATTGCCCGCCTGTTCGACTCCATAGTCAATGCTGTCCGAAAAGGCGATCGACGCGGCTGCCTGATGTGCAACGCGGCTGCCGGACCGGCATCTAAAGACGCCGACATTGCTCGCGCGGTTGCTGCAATGCTGAAGCGTATGACGAGCGGATTCGCAGCCGCCATTCGGGCTTCAGATTACAAGAACAAGTCGAAACGTTTGGAAGTCGAAGCTGCGGCACGGAGCCTGACGACAGCCTACATCGGACTTAGAATTCTGGCAAAGGCAGGAGAATCGGTCGCCCATCTGCAAGCTGTCGCCAAAAACACCGTCAGCAAATTGACGACCTAAATCCCATCCATCCGCATGGCGATTCCAGCTTTCGCCATGTGCTGCTTGGCTTCCCCGATGGTGTAGGTGCCGAAGTGGAAAATGGAGGCGGCCAATACCGCGCTAGCGTGACCTTCGCGCACGCCATCGACCAGATGATCGAGCGTTCCCACGCCGCCTGAAGCAATCACAGGAACACTGACCGCATCCGAGATCGCCCGCGTCAATTGATTATCGAACCCCGCCTTGGTGCCGTCGCGGTCCATCGAGGTCAAAAGGATCTCCCCCGCCCCCAACGCCACGACCTCCTTGGCGTATTCGATGGCGTCAATACCGGTCGGCTTGCGTCCACCATGGGTAAATATCTCCCAACGCAGCGGCTCGCAGTCTCCCGAAACCTTCTTGGCATCGATTGCGACAACGATGCATTGTGTGCCGAATTTTTCGCTGGCTTCCTTGACGAACTCACGGTTGCTCACGGCTGCCGTATTGATCGACACCTTATCGGCGCCAGCTTCCAAAAGCTTGCGCACATCCTCCACCGTCCTCACCCCGCCCCCAACCGTCAGCGGCATGAAACAGCGCTCGGCCGTTTCTTCCACGATATGAAAGATCGTGTCGCGATCCTCGTGACTGGCCGTTATGTCGAGAAAACACAACTCATCGGCCCCCGCCGCATCATAAGCGGCGGCAGCTTCCACCGGATCACCGGCATCGATCAGATCGACGAAATTGATACCCTTGACGACGCGGCCATCCTTGACGTCGAGGCACGGAATAATGCGGATCTTGTGTGTCATATCAGATGGGTATCGCGGCAATCGATGTGCGGCAAGCCCCAACTACTTTCCAGCCAGCCAATCCACTACACCCCGCCCGGCAGCCGCCCCCGTCGCAAACGAGGCCTGCAACAGATACCCGCCCGTTGGCGCATCCCAATCGAGCATTTCTCCAGCAACGAACACGCCGGGCTTGTTGCTAAGCATGAACCGCCCATCCACCTCATCGAAACGCACCCCGCCGGCAGTAGAAATAGCCCGGTCCATCGATGCTATTCCCGTCAGCCCAACCGGCACAGCCTTGATCAACGCCGTCAACTCCTCCCCTCCAAGATCGCCAAGCCGGACCGGCATCGATAATGCCGCCTCCTGCAACAACCCGATAGCTGGCGGCGATAATCGCCCGGCCTTGCGCAGGAACGTCGATAGCGATTGCTTCTTGCGCGGCCCATCAAGGGGCACCGCAAGATCGCCGGCCATGATGTCCGGCCTCAGATCTATGTGCAGCGTCGCACAGCCATCGCGCAAAATCGCCTCGCGCAGCGGCCCCGACAGGGCATAAATCGCCCCGCCTTCAAGGCCACCCGCCGTTATCATCGCTTCGCCACGCACGGTTCTGTCGCCGACTTGAAGCGCGATCCGCTTCAACGGCTGGCCTTGGAACTTGCCGCGAAAATGATCCGACCACTCGACGGTAAAGCCGCAGTTGGATGGCGCCAGGTCGGCAATGCCAACACCCTGCCCACGCAGGATCTCCACCCACCCGCCATCGGAGCCAAGCCGCGCCCAACTGCCCCCGCCCAGCGCCAGCACCACAGCATCGGCAGCCACACCGGTCAGCCCCTCAGGCCCCTCGAATTTCAGTTGGCCAGTTTCGCCCCAACCAAGCCACCGCTGCCGGGTTTTAAACTCAACACCACGCTCTCCCAGTCGCCGCAGCCATGCGCGCAACAGCGGTGAAGCCTTCATGGATTTGGGAAACACTCGCCCGCTGGACCCCGTAAACGTCTGCTGCCCCAGACCCTCGCACCAGCTTTTCACGGCGTCGGGACCGAATGCCTCTATGACCGGCCGCAACTCATCGGCCCGCCCACCATAGCGCTCCAGGAACCGCTCCAAATCCTCGCTATGCGTCAGGTTGAGCCCACCTCGCCCCGCCATCAGAAACTTGCGTCCGACTGACGGCATCCGGTCATAGACCGTGACCCGAATTTGCCCGCCGCTTTCAGCGGACACAACGTCGGCCGCCATCAGACCGGCAGGACCTCCGCCGATAACCGCAACATCACACGAAGATTTCTGAACCACTGTTCACCGCAGGTTGGCGCGCGCCCAGACAAGCGCTCTAATCAAGCCGCCAGCGTTAGCACTCGATGCTCGGCTATGACAATGCAGAAGCGAACGGTAGATTAATCCGTCGTTCGCCACCGTGAGCGCTGTACGAACGCGATCGTCACCAACGGCGCCACCACCGTCACGACCGCCGCAACGATCAACAACCACCCCAGCACGGAATAGTCGGCTGGAACTTCGACAACTCCGCTGCTTCGGTCCTTCACTTCCCGGGTGACGACAAAGACTTCATTCAGGTACTTCGTCAAAAGGCTGCTCGCCGACAGTGCCAGGTTGGTGAACGACGCCATCACCGCAAAGAACGTCGCCTTCAGATTATCGGGCGCATTTCGCGCAATCCACGCCAGCATCGGGATCATCGCGACCTGACCCAGCGGCGACTCGATTGCCGTATCCAGAATCGCAATAAATCGGGCATCGACAACGCCGCCCGTCAACGGCCCGGTCCAATGGTGGATGCCGTAGTAAAGGGCAATATTCGGAATTGAGAGAATGCCGGCAGCGATCGTCAGCAAGATCACGATGTAGGTGATCGACCGCGACGCCATCAGCGGCCGCAAAACGATCATTCCGACCAGCGTCAGGCAGGCTGTAACCAGCGTCAGGACCGACAAGAATTGCTGGTCGAAGCCCAACACGTCGATTTCAAACCAGGTTTGCCCGGCCCCCGGCGAGGGCACGGCGCGGAATATGAAGATGATCAGAGCCGTCCCAAACAGCATGCGCGCCTTGGCCGGCTCCAGCGCCTTGGACAACTGAAACATCAGCGCCAGTACGATTCCCATCGAGCCGGCGAATACAATTTCCTGAGCAAACGGCACCTTGCCCAGCCCCACCGTGAGGCTAACGACCACGAATCCCGCACCGCCGATGAAATACCAATAGTTCGGTTTTGTCGGCTCTCCTTCGGGCTCCAACGCCGCAGCAACTTCATTAGGCGGCAACCCCGTTTCGAGCAAGCGCATCCTTTGCCGATGCTTGAACACTTCCGCCAGAACCACTCCGCTGACCGAGACCAACGGGATGATCAGGGCGAATAAGTAGATGCGTCCGTAGACCACTGCTTTTTGCGCCTGGCTGGCATCCTCGATACCCGAAAACATGAAAATATTGAGCAGCGCAACGAACACCAACCCGCTGATCAGCGCAATCCGCCCCAGCGTCTGCATCGTCGTGTGCAGCGCCTTTTGTTCATCCTCGCCCAGCGGCTGACCGTCGACATCGATCCGCGGAACTGCTTCCACCGACATCGCATCGGCGACCGAATCCTGCACAACATACCCAAGCGGAGCCAACAGCACGCTGAACACATACCAGGCTTCAA
This sequence comes from Alphaproteobacteria bacterium, assembly GCA_022600345.1. Classification (GTDB taxonomy): domain Bacteria; phylum Pseudomonadota; class Alphaproteobacteria; order Rhizobiales; family Hyphomicrobiaceae; genus Filomicrobium. The sequence continues at coordinate 55,703 of JAHZKP010000013.1, forward strand.
TCGGCATAATCGCCGACATCTGCTCGGGATACGTGATGAGCCAATACATGATCAGCAAGCTGGCTGCGATCAGCGCCGCACCCAGATAAACCAGCAGCGATTTCCAGCGCCAAATGAGATCGACCAGGTGCCCCAGCGGCATTTTCAAGGCCCACGGAAGGCCCGCCCAAAACGATAACCCCGCCAGGAATGCCGCCGATAACCCCAGGTACTCCTTGACGAAAAACATACCGACAATCGCTGTGAGCCCGGAAATCCCGGCAGCGAAATAAACCATCAACGGTGGCAGAAACGACCAGCGGAACTGCCGCCGCAAATCGAGCACCGTGGCATCGAACCAGTCGGATATCGCCTGCATCATCCAGTCATCCCAATTGCCATCGCTGCGAATTCCAATCGACCCCGTCGACGCACTTGGCCGTCCTTGCCATGCGCCACCGTCGCCTGGAAGCCTGACAACGCGTTCGATAGTCAAGCTGAAAGATTGCTTGGTCCCGACCCTGGATGCTGATAAACCCGAGCCTTGGACCTCAGTTTCGATTAGAAAACCGGGCTGAACTCGACTGTGCTGAAATGGTCAGGTGGCCGAAGATTGAATTTCGAACACGCTTCTATACCGATGCCTCACACAAACAGAATGAATTTTTCAAACAACTTCGCCACACCTGAATCTCCCATGCATACTGCTCGCCCGAATCGGCTCGACCTTGCGACCCACGGCGGACTATCCTTTGCCGTAACAGGCTATTGAGTTGAGGGAACTTTATTCATTGTCGCGAAGCTAACCGGGGTATCGCCATCGATGCTGAGCAACAACCCTGTGCGGCCTGAAGCCAAAGGCGAACCCGACAGCCGGCTGGCTCGCATTTTGTGGCCGCTAATTGCGCTGGCCGAGTTTTCGCGGCTTCGCCCGGCAATTGCCTTGGTGGCGATCGTCTTGTTGACGGCCATTATGCTGGTCGGCTTCAAGTGGCTCGCTGCCGACGATTCCCTTGAGAGTTTTTTGCGAGCCGACACCCCCGGCTACCACACCTACGAAACGCTGCGCGATCGCTTCCCATCCAGCGACCTGGATGTCTTCGTCACCGCAGAAGCGCCCAACCTGTTCACCGCCGACCGGCTCCAGGCCATGCAGGACTTGAACTTCACGCTCCTGATTGCCGATCCGGTAAAATCCGTTCTTTCAATATTCTCGCTGAAACAACCGCTGACGTCAGGCGATCTGCCGCCCTCGATACTGCCCGAGGACATCCCCGAAGACGAAGCAAAGCTGAACAGCCTGTCGCAACAGATCTACGCCCACCCGATCGCCAATAACAGGCTGCTGTCTTCGCCCGATGCACCCCAACAGCTTTCACTTTTCGTCGTCGGGCTTGATCCCGAATTCGTCCGTGCCAACGGCCTGCCTGCCACAATCGACCTGCTGAAGGAAGAAATTGCGGCAATTCCCGAAACCGAAAGCTTCAAAATCGGCGTCGCCGGTGTGCCTGCGATGAAGGCCGAGGTGATCGTCAGCACCGCCCGCGACATCGTTCTGTTCAACAGCGTCGGCCTGCTTGTCGGCGCCATGATCTGCTGGCTGTTCTTTCGTCGCGCCCTGCTCGTCCTGATCGCCAATATCCCGACAGCCCTGGCGGTTGTCTTCTGCCTGGGGCTTTTCGGCTGGACCGGCACCAAGATCGACCCGCTGATGAATGCGATAATGCCGCTGGTCCTGGTGGTGACCTACAACAACGCCATGCACTACCTGTTTGCCATTTGCCGCAACCTCGACAGCGGACTGGCAAAGGGGCAGGCCATCAGGTACGCAGCAATCGAGATCGGCCCTGCCTGTGCGCTGACATCCATCACCACGTCGATTGCGCTGTTCTCGCTGATGTTCTCCAGCTCACCCTTGATCAAGACCTTCGGCCTGCTGGCGGGCTCATCCGTATTGATCGCCCTCACATTGATCATCGTCATCATGCCGGTCTGCGCGGTCTACTTGTTGAAAGACGGCAGATCCTACCTGCACGGCAAGGGCTCGCATCAGGGCATCAGCCTGCTGGACCGCTTGGCGGAACGCATCAGTAGGACCGTCAACAAAAACCGCGAAGCCTACGTAACTTTCGGAGCGCTCCTGACAGGGTTTTTCTTCTTTGCCTATTTCCTGCTGGAGCCCCAATACCGGTTAAGTGAAATGCTGCCCGACCACGGACAGGCAGCCGACGTGACAAAGCGCATGGAGGACCGTCTGGGCGGCGTTTTCCCACTAAACGTCATGATGAAATGGCCGACAGGCGAAACCCCGACATCGCCCGCCGTCCGCAACGTCACCCAATCGATACACCAAGCCGTTGCCGCCCATCCCCGCATCAGCAAGGTCAGCTCACTCAACGATCTTCAAAACTGGGCGCAATCTGGCGGACTGGCACCCCAGGCGGCAGCCGAACGGCTGCTCGACGACCTGCCACCTTCCATTCGCTCCCGCTTCGTCGACCTCAAGTCGGGCTCGGCCATTATCACCGGTTACATCGCCGACCTTGAGGCCCGCGAAATTTTGCGACTGTCGGCCGAGCTGGAAGGCGAACTGGACAGGATCCGCGCAGCCAATCCCAACTTCGAGATTTCGCTAACCGGTCTTTCCAGCATCGCGGCAAGCCGTTCGACCAGCGTCATTTCGCAATTGAGCATCAGCATGCTTGGCGCGGTTATTGTCGTCATCGCCGTTATCGGACTGGCCTTCGGATCGCTGGCCATGGCCGGTCTCAGCGTCCTTCCCAATCTATTCGCGATTTTTGCCACCGGCACCTGGCTGCTTTTCACCAACGGCGGCCTCGACTATGCCACCGTCGTCGGACTGACCGTCGCGTTCGGCCTTGCCGTTGACGACACGATCCATGTCCTCAACCGCTTTCAGATCGAAAAGCAAACCGCTGCGCTGACTTCTGAGGCCACCGATCGAACGTTGCGGCTGATCGGAACGGTTCTCATTCTTACCACCGCCGTATTGCTGGCCGGCCTGTCGGTCACGCAACTAAGCGCGGTCCCACCAACGCGCCAATTTGGTCTGATCTGCATTTTCACGCTGCTGTTCGCACTTATAGCCGATTTGGTCATATTACCGGCGTTGATCCTGGTTACCCACGGAACAGGAGATCGGCGGGCTGCACGTATAGCGTTGCAGAACCGGCCCGGCACCAGCCAGACCGCCGAAACAATAAAATCTCAATAGGAGACCCAGATGAGAGCATTTATTTTCGCAATTTTGCCCGCCCTGCTCGTACTCGCAGGTTATCCCGGCACCGGACACGCAGCTTCGCTTGCTGGAAGCTGGAACGGTAGCGGTTATGTCAACCCGACGAAGGGCAAACGCGAAAGAGTCCGCTGCCGGATCACCTACTCCAAGCAAACGAGCAAGGTCTTCAGCGTGCGCGCCTCCTGCGCAACCGCCTCAAACAAGATCCTGCAAACCGGCGAAGTGCTGATGGTCAACGCGAGCAGATATGTCGGCGATTTTTATAACAGCGAGTACGACATTTCCGGCCGCGTCCACGTCAGCGTCAATGGTTCCCGCCAGACGGTTTCGTTTTCCAGCGGCCGCGGCTCAGGCCGCGTGAACCTGAGGAAGCGCTGATCCGCTTCGGCCGGATAGTGCTTGTTCAGCAAAAGTGTGAGCGGCAGGAATAGACCGGCATGCGAATTCTCGTCCTGGGCGCTTACGGCCTCATTGGTCAAGCCATTGTCCGCCATCTTCGATCCCACGGCCATGAGGTCGTGGGTATCGCGCGCAGTCCAAAACACGGGGCCGCGCATTTTCCGGAAATCGACTGGATCATAGGCGACCTGAACTATCTCACCACGGTCCGGGACTGGTCCGGCCACCTGGACGGCATCAACGCCGTTGTCAACGCATCCGGCGCGCTGCAATCCGGGCTCAAAGATGACCTGAAAAAGGTCCAGTTCACCGCGATAGCAGCGCTAATAGAAGCCTGCTCGCAGTCATCTTCGGCACACCGCTTCATCCAAATTTCCGCCCCCGGTGCAACACCGGACTCGCGAACTGAATTCTACCGCACCAAGGCTCTGGCCGATGAAGCCCTTCGCGCCAGCCAACTCAGATGGACGATCCTCAAACCGGGCCTGGTCATTTCTGAGACGGCATATGGCGGAACCAGCCTGTTGCGCATGCTGGCCGCTGTTCCCGTTATCCAACCCATCACCCTGCCGGACGCCCAATTGCAAACCATTGCCGCAAACGACGTCGCCAGCGCGGTTGTCAATTGCATCGACCAACCCGAACTGGAGCAACGCGAATTCGACCTCGTCTCCAGTCCCCCCCAGACACTGCAGTCAATCGTTCTACAGTTCCGCGAATGGCTTGGCGCCCCGCCGCCAACAGCGGTCTGGCAGGTTCCCAATGTCGTGGGTCGCGCAATCGGCCGCTTGGCCGATTTGGCCGGCTTGCTAGGTTGGCGTTCACCGCTTCGAACAACGGCACTTCAAGTGCTCGAAGATGGCGTCCTTGGAGATCCTGACCCCTGGCGGAAAGCCACAGGACAATCGTTTGGCAGCCTCAATGAAACGCTTCGCGACATGCCGGCCACCCGGCAGGAACGCGTATTTGCCCGCACCCAGTTGGTGTTCCCCATATTGGTGGGAACTTTCGCCGCCTTCTGGATGGCCTCAGGTGCCATCGGCCTGTGGCAGCTTGACCGGGCAGCCTCGATGATTTCGGCCTCGGTAGGCACCAGCACAGCAATTGCCTTAGTTATAACAGGCTCGCTTGCCGACATCGCAATCGGCACTGCATTACTGGTGAAAAGAACCTTCGGCACGGCCTGCCTGGCAGCTCTCGGAGTGTCGGCGGTCTATTTGGTGATGGGTAGCATTCTAACTCCCGGCCTGTGGGCCGACCCGCTCGGCCCCCTGGTCAAGATCCTGCCGGTGATGGCAGTATCGCTCGCACTGATCGCAATGGCGCAGGAACGATGATGGAGTGGGTCGAACTTCTCCGCTGGCTGCACATCATCGGCGCCAGCGTATTGCTTGGAACCGGCGCCGGCATCGCCTTTTTCATGTTGATGGCACACCGCACCAACGATGCGCGCATCATTGCCCACACCGCCTCCACGGTCGTCATCGCCGATTGGGTATTCACTTCAAGTGCCGTATTCTTGCAACCGATCACCGGAGCCCTGCTCGCGACCGCCGTCGGCTGGGACTGGAGTGAAGGTTGGATCGTCCTATCGCTCATCTTGTACGTGGTGACAGGCGCATTCTGGATCCCCGTCGTCGTGATCCAGCAAAAATTGCGCGACCTGGCCGTCACCGCCATGCAATCAGGCGAGCCTTTGCCAGCGCGGTACTATAGCCTTTTCCGGATCTGGTTCGTCTGCGGTTTCCCCGCCTTTGCAGCCGTTCTCACCATACTTTGGCTGATGATCGCCCGGCCGCAGATTTCGTTTTAGAGCACTTTCCGACCAAATCGATTCAATTCTGTTTCTCAAGCGGCGAGTCGATCCAGCAGGA
>JAHZKP010000146.1 GCA_022600345.1 Alphaproteobacteria bacterium
CGTCCGGTGCAGGCGTGGTGGACCCCACGGCAAACCGGCGCAACGCAGTCCGGCAGTCAATTTCGCCGCATCCCTCTGGGACACCGCACTTTTTCGCCTCGGCGGCGTCGCGGCACTGGCCCATCGTGTCGCAGACGCGCTTTCAGCACGATAACCCATATCGCGCTGCGCGCCGCTTCTGGCCGAATGCGAAAAAGTGACAGGTGTCGCGAGCCACATGAGTTTTTCAACAGCCTGTTAGACAGCCGGTGGCTTTCGTCCCGTCACCAGATGGTAGACCAGCGACACGACAAACAGAACGATAAAGACCCAAAAGACCAATTGTGCGATTTCCACGGAAACCGCTGCAATTCCGCCAAAACCAAGAACGGCGGCGATTAACGCGATAACCAAGAATGTGATTGCCCAAGCGATCATGACAGTCCTCCATTGTTTGATGCCTATTTCTGGAAAACCCACGGACCAAAGGATTGTTCCCTCGGTGTCATGTCCTCAGCTTCGAAATCTTGAGCGTCAGTTCAGTCAGACCGGCAGGCGGAGCTGTGGCCGGCTTCGGGTTCAAAGGGCGCAACGCGATCGATCCATTACGTCCGCCAACGAGACCGTCGGCAGCAGCGTCATCTCCGCGAACCTTGAGCCGCCCACGGTACGAACCTTCAAGGTCCTCAAGAGGTACGTCGGCGGTTCTTGCCAACACCGACCAGACAATGACGATCTTCGCACCACGTTCTGCTGTCACGGCCTTACGTTTGATGACGCCTTCGTAGTTGCCATCGGCGCCGGAAATCGCATCGAAGTGACAGGACGCCTCAGCCTTCGTCTGCGCAGTGTTGCCCTGCTCCGTCGACGGCGATAGCGTGCAAGTCAACGTCCCCGCATTGGCAATCGGCTCACCGGCAAGACCCGGAGCAGCACTTGCCGACGCCAGAAAAGACGCGATCAAGGCCCGATGCAAAGGTGTAAGTTTCATGTTCGATCCCTTCTCAATGATTCATCGATGCAACAGTGGCCGGCGATGGCTGTGATATGAATTCTCATCCATTCCTATCGCCCTCCAGCCTATGCATGCCGGCGCCGTTGCGCATTGTTTCGGCTGCAACGGTTGGTCACAGGTGGCAATAGCCAAACTCACGAGGCGGGAAACAGTTCCCTGCGGTCGTCGCGTTGCCGCGGGTCGGCCTGTCGAATGACGGAAAAGTAGAAATGCCTGTGATGAATGGAGTATGACGCGCAAATGCCCCGCCAGCGCAGCGATCCCAAAGACATTGAAACATCCGCTGTCTCAAACGTATTGAGGGAGAATTTGCAGGTGTGTCGCGACAAGGTCGTGTCGCCGGTCTTTCGCCCGGCCTGGGTCGTGCTCCTCATGGGTCTGATTGCAAGCTTCACGGCTTGGTGCTCTGTTGCCGGTTCCCTCGACTATGGCCCCGGTTGGCTTGTCCTCTTCGCCGGCATCTCCTGTACCGTGCTACTTGCCGGTCTGGTCGCGTCGTCTTCCCTTCGCCGGGCCCTGTCGATGGAAGCTCGACAGCAACAGGCTTCGTTGACTGCCGAACTCACGCACCGCATCAAGAATAATCTGGCCGTCGTGCAATCGATCGCGCGCAGAACCTTGAAGGATGAGCGTTCGGTTGGCGAGGCCAGAGAAATATTGATCGGCAGACTGCGCACTCTCGACAACGTCCAAACTTCGCTGATCGAGAATTCGTGGGAATGGGTGCTCTTGCGCGATTTGGCGGTCAACGAATTGCAGCCCTTCCTAACGCGGGTCAGCATGTCCGGGCCGCCCGTTCGGCTTAAGGCGAGCCCGGCACAGTTGTTTGCCCTCGCGGTACATGAACTTGCAACGAACGCATCCAAGTTCGGCGCCCTGTCGGCTCCTAACGGCCACGTTGAGATGAGATGGAGCATTGATGGGGGTGATGGCCGCGAGTCGTTGAGCTTTGATTGGAAAGAAACGGGCGGCCCCGAGGTCTCGCCACCCATGACGAAAGGATTTGGCCGGACCATTTTGCACCAGTCCCTCGTTCCCGGCGCGATCCGGCAGCCAGAACTGCTCTATGAGGCAGATGGGCTGCGCTATGTGTTTGAAGTGCCTTTGGCGGCATTGTGCGACAAGCCTGCGGAGCTGAAAGTAACGCCCTAACGCGGTCTAAATGAACGGCCTCGGCTGTGCGTTGAACGGCTCGAAATCAGCCAGTTCGTGGAGCATTTCCAAGTCCGTTATCTCCAGCCGGCCACGATGAAAATTGACACACTTTGTCGCCTTCAACTTTCTCAAGGTCTTATTGGTGTGCACCAGTGATAGACCCAGCGCATCAGCCAGCAGCTCCTGCGTGAAGGGGAATTCCAGGCTGCCCTCGGTGACAAGCTTTGCACGCTCGCCCCTGTCGAAGAAATGAGCGAAAAGGTATGCCATGCGCACGAGCGCCGAACGCTGGCCGACGTTGACAAGATGATCCGCCAGCATCACCTCCTCTTTCGCTGCCAGCCAGGTAACGTCCAATGCAAGGTCGGGAAAGCCGGTAAACAGATCGCTGAGCTGCTTTCGCGGGAACGAGCACAATGTTGCGTCCGTCAAGGCATAAACCGAGTGCTGCATGACACCAAACAGGCTCGGCTGTAGCCCAACAAGATCGCCCGGCATCGATGCATTGAGCACCTGGCGTTCGCCGTGCGCCAAATATTTGATGCGGACGCACCAGCCTTCCTTGATCGTATAAATGGTGTCTGAGCTTTGACCATCGACGAGAATATTTTCACCCGCGGCGCAGTTGACCTCACCTGCTTTGAACTTCTCGACGAAAGCCAGTTCGGACTTCTTGAATTTGCGAAATGCCGGGTTCTTCCGTAACGGGCATGATCTGCAATTCGGTGTCTCGGTGGGGCGTGTTGAAGGCACTGGCTGGACCTCGTCGGTGCGGTTCTTGCAGAGTTGCGTGTTTCCGATAGCGGGCTTTGCGAACGACAAAAATCGCTCGATATGACACGCCTCAATTCAAACATAACAAGCCACGGCGGATCGAGTCTTGCAGAATTGCTCCGTGATGTTTGGAACCCATGCCGGTCCTCGACGTTGTTCAACCAGTGCAATGCAAGCAAGACTTTGGAAGCTTCATCAACAGGAAGGTTGTTCCATGTGGGTTCAAGGAAAATTTCGCGCGAGCTGCACATGGCTCGTCCCAATGACAGCGCTCGCCGTTGTCAGCGCAATGTCAGGAGCCGCACAGGCCGAGCCCGATACCGCGACAGAAAAAATGGAATCGCATGTCGACACCGCAAAACCCACCAGTGATGGGACGGTTCATCCCGGTGGCGAAGCAGCAAAGCCTCGCGAACAGTGGTTTGCCCCATGTCCGCCGGACAAGAAAATCACGAAGTCGGGAGATTGCCAGTCAATGAACGCCGGCGACGCGTCGGCGCACAATGACACGCCCAAGCAATAAATTTCGTTGGAGGAGAAAATAATGAAATACGCAATCGCAACGCTTTCAGTTCTGGCGCTCGTAGCCGCCAGCATCGCAACAGCGCAAGCTGGTGACAAAGCCGCCGCTGAGAAAGGCGATGGTGTCAAGCATGACGGCGTCATGACCGAAAGACTCGGCAAAGTGGTTCCGAAAATGACCAATGATGCCGAGCCGGCGAAAGAGGCCACAGCGTCCGATGCTGCAACCTACACGGACAAGGTGGGAAAAGCAGTTCCCAAAATGACGGCCCCAAGTGACCCAAGGGCAAAGAAGGCGAATTAGTCGCTCGCGACATCAAGACTGCAAGCGCCGGTAACATTGTTACTGGCGCTTTTGCACACTTGAGCGTAGACACGTTCGACGGGTTGGCTCGCACGCATTTCTCACAGGGGGGTGGGGGCGCGACGGGCAGAAAAGAAAATTTACCTCTCGAATGATAAACCGCAAACTCGTTCGTTGCAGCCGCACTGAGGGAAGTCGGAATTTTGGCATCGGTTACTCGAGGAAGAAGACCGCGCGTCGCTGTGACTGGATCAAGTCGGCGCGGCTACCCCATGTGGATCGCAAACTGGATTTCGTTGCGAATGCAGGGGCTGTCTCCGCGGCGTGTCGTTCCCAATGAAAGACGAACGATCGACTGGAACAGTTTCGATGCAATCCTGATCGGGGGTGGCGACGACATCGACGTTGAACTCTACGACGGCATACCCACTCCCAACGTCCGCATAGATCCCGCAAGGGACCGTCTCGAACTCGATGCGATCGAGAAATTCCTGAAAAATGGCCGCCCGATATTTGGCGTCTGCCGCGGCTCCCAGATGATCAATGTCGCGCTAGGTGGCACGCTGCATGAAGACATGTACGAAGCCCATCAAACCGCTCCCAGAATGCGAACGGTTCTTGCTCGAAAACAGGTCCACCTAACCCAGGGGTGTTTGCTGCGCGCAGTCTTCGGACAAGAAATCATCACGGTCAACAGCTTGCACAATCAGGCCGTCGATTGTTTGGGACAGGACCTGATAGTCGCCGCCCGCGACACACACAGCATCGTCCAAGGTGTTGAACGCAAGCATCTCAACGATCAGTTCCTGGTGGGCGTGCAATGGCATCCCGAATTCTTGTTTTACCGCAGCAGCCATCGCCGTCTTTTCAGGGCGTTTGCTTCAGCAGCAAGGGGCGAGGAAATCCTGCCGTGCGAAGCAGAAAACCTTGAAAATGATCAGTTGGAGGCGTGAGCGGTAGGTGCACTGCATTGCGTTATCCGGAGTGTTGAAACGGCCCGTGAGCGAAATAAACGAAAGCTGGTCCACCAAAGGTGAACCGCTCTGGCTCGGACACGACGACCTCTTACTTCTATTGAGCTTCGCCACCGGCCACCCGGCTACCTTCGCAGTGTCAGCTCAGCAATCCCGAATGCGATGTTGGCGCCTTGTTGCGCCTGGGCGCTCAGCGGCTGCAAGACGATCGATCTCGATGAGCCACCGATAAGTGCGTTGGCCCCGACCCCGACTCCCAGGGTTGCCTGCCCGCTAGCGCCTCCATATGTACCTTCAAGCGCGCCTGGCGGCACATTGACAGTACCAGCCAGAACGGCCCACGACAGGATGGCCCCGCTCGTGTACCCGATATCAAGTCCATACCTGTCGATGGAGCCGAAGTAGACCTCATCGCGTCCCGGCCGATTGAAGTTGCAGGCAATGTCCTTCGTCGACCCGAAAATGAACCCGACACCGCCCGAGACATTGCACGTCAAGACACCGATCTCGAAACCCGCTTCGTTCGAATCAGAAGCTTCGGCCGGCACAATTGCTGATCCCGACAGGGGCCGGAATTCGGCATCCACATGCAGGCCGTAGACCTCCACAATTGCGCGGTCGTAATTGTCGACCCTTCGCTTGTAAACGACACGTACTTCTTTGATGAAACGGTCGCGCCCCCGCAGGTCAATGACTTTGGACGTTGCACCCGATCGAATGATTGATCGCACCGGAACATCCTGGACCCGGTCGTTGCCATAGACCACGCGCAGATCGAGTATCTCGGTGTCGGCGCCACGCACCGCGAGTTGAATCGCCCGGTAGCGGCCTTCTCGCCGACCAACAGAAATGACATCGCGATCGACTTTGAATTGGACCGATTTTGTACCAAGCAGTTCCCAGCGCAGATTGGCAGGGTTTCGGATCTCGATCTCTCGTCGCCCAGAAGACAACTTGCGGCTTGATTGTTTCTCAACAGCCCTCACCCGCACACCGAAGACCTCAATCGTCGCTCGTTGCCTGGCGGTCGGTTTGCTACGGTAGACGAGTTCGACACGGCTGATGTAACGGTCCTTGCCGGTAAGGTCGATAACCCGTGAGCGCGCACCGTTTCGGATTTCAGATCGCACCGGAATGCTTTCCGCCCGACCGTTTGCGTAGACCACGCGCAAGTCGAATACATAGATGCCTGCCCCGCTAGCGAGCAATTGGATCGCCCGGAACCGTCCGTCTGTTTTGCCGGCCTGAATGACATCGCGGTCGGCCTTGAAGTCCACTGTGCGCTTGCCCAGAAGTTCCCAGGCATAGTCCCTGCCTTTGGGCAGATCTGGTCCCCTTCGCAGAAAGCCTCTGCTGGCCCACCCCGAAACGCTGCCCAGCACGACCTGGCACCAGCGGCCATTACACCGCCGCTGAATGCTCACGCCGCAGGCATCGGCTGCCAATCCCCCGATAACTGGAAAACGCACTCCTGGACCGGAGCGCACATTCAACTGGCTTCCGCTGGAAACCCCCACCACGCAGCCGGTGCCAGCAGCGTCTGCCGGTGTGGTATTCGCCGTCCAAAGGAGCGAGAACATGATCAATCCGCAAATGCGCAGTCCATTGCCTTGGTCTCGCATAGTCAATTTTCCCTTGAGGTCGCGTAAGGCCGTCATTAAGCACGATCGCCAACCAGGGAACGTCCAAGGACTAAAATCGTTCCTAAGTGATAGATTGCACGTAGGCTTCCATCGCATACCGCGTAAGAAAGAAGGGCAAGTCAGCCTTCGCGCGACTTGCAGCCTTGACGACACCGGCCTAGCAGGCTGTTGAAAAACTCATGCGGCTCGCGACACCAGTCACTTTTTCGCATTCGGCCAGAAGCGGCGCGCAGCGCGATATGGTTTATCGTGCCAGTGCCGCGACGCCGCCGAGGCGAAAAAGTGCGGTGTCCCAAGGGGATGCGGCGAAATTGACTGCCGGAC
>JAHZKP010000147.1 GCA_022600345.1 Alphaproteobacteria bacterium
AAAAGTGCGGTGTCCCAGAGGGATGCGGCGAAATTGACTGCCGGACTGCGTTGCGCCGGTTTGCCGTGGGGTCCACCACGCCTGCACCGGACGCGTCTTGCCGGCAGCCAATTTCGTCTCGCATCGCGACCTCACTGAGTTTTTCAACAGCCTGCTAGCGCAACTTGACGGCCCGACCGTCCTGCCGCAGCCTCGCTGAGTTGGACACCCGATGGCCACAACCCCATTTGTCCTCTTTCTGTGTCTCAAGAAATTTAGGGCGCTTCGATGACGCTTCCCCACGATAATCCGTTAGGGCCACTGACCCGGCCTCCCGAAGACGGCCGCCAGTCGGAGGCCGCAAACCAGATTCGACGCGGTCTGGGGCGCTTGCTGCGCACCCACGGGCTGGCCGGAATTCCGGAGGTGAAGCTTCCCAATGGCCGTCGCGCCGACGTCATGGCGCTATCCGACAAAGGCGCAATCTGGATCGTCGAGATCAAGTCGTCGGTGGCCGACTTTCGAGCGGATAGCAAATGGCCGGACTACCTGGAATTCTGCGATCGCTTCTGGTTTGCCGTTGCTCCCGATTTTCCACTGGAATTGCTCCCCGAGAAAACCGGCCTCATTCTGGCCGACGGTTTTGGCGGCGATATCGAGCGGTCCGCCCCCGATGACCCGCTTCCCGCCGCCCGCCGCAAGGCGCTGACACTGCGCTTTGCCCGCGCCGCCGCAGACCGGCTGACGGATATGTACGATCCAAAGCTCGCCGCGCGCATCGAAGCCCAGCATAGCGATTAGGCTGGCTTCGGGGCGCGAGGATGCAGCTTGGTTAATCGGAATGGTCTTTTGATTTGAAAAAGAATTCCGGTCCCGATCCGACAATCTTTTCGTCAGCCTCTCCGATGATGTCGCTGTCCCGGCCTTCATATTCGAAGTTGAGTAAGACGTGCCGGATCACCTCTATCCGCGCCCGCCTCTTGTCGTTGGAGCGCACAACCGTCCACGGGCAATCGGTCGTATGCGTGAAGCGGAACATTTCTTCCTTGGCTTCGGTGTAATCGTCCCAAAGCCCCAGTGAGGCGCGGTCGATCCCCGTCAGCTTCCAGCGCTTCAGCGGATCGTGCTGGCGGTCGTGCAATCGCTTTAGCTGCATTTCGCGGCCGATGGTCAGGAAGATCTTGAACATATGGATGCCGTCGCGCGCCACCAGCGCTTCGAATTGTGGAGCTTCGCGCAGGAAGTCGGCAAGCTGGTCTTCGTTACAAAAGCCCATTACCCGCTCGACGCCCGCCCTGTTGTACCAGGAGCGGTCGAACAAGACGATGTTGCCGCTGGTGGGAAAGTGCGAGACATAGCGCTGGAAATACCATTGCCCACGCTCTGCTTCGGTGGGTTTGGAGAGCGCTACAGCCTTGGCGTGACGCGGGTTGAGGTGTTGCATGAAACGGGCGATACACCCGCCTTTTCCAGCCGAATCCCGCCCCTCGAACACGACAATGATCCGCTGTTTGGTCTCGCGGATGTGGGTTTGCAGCTTCAAAAGCTCGATCTGCAACTCGCGAAGTCTCTTTTCGTAGAGCTTCCGCTTCATCCGCCTGTCGTAGGGGTAACCGCCCGAACCAAGCGCGTTTTCCTCTATTCGTTCAGGCAGCTTGGGATCAGCAATATCAAATGAGGCATAGTCGAACGGCTCTTTGGTCATGCGGGCATCGGCCTCTTTGTATCGAAGGTCCTTGGTTGCAACGGGTTACCGCTTCTAACCATGGTGGAGCAGTTTGGTTGCCTACCGTCTGGGATGCAAGTGTTTGCAGGCACCCTTGCGCCGGCCGGCCACTCAACTAACCCTGAACCGCTTCAGGTGATAGCCTGGGATGATTATACCGGGCCGCGCCGCCGCCACAATGCGCAGCTAAGCCCCGCATGTGGGGATGGGTGGTCGCAGCAGCATCGGTAAATCGATGTGGTTGAGGGCGGGCGCCAGCACCAACGGCTGGGCTACTGTCAGTTCAGATCTCGGCATTCCCTTAAGAAGAAGCACAATCGCAGCCCGGCCCGCCTTGCTAGAACGCCTGGCTGCCGAGCCAAACCCGGAATCCGGCTGAATGATCTCAATCGCGAAATTCCTGATGCGATTGGTCGAGATGGTTGTCTCCATCCCGGTCCGGATGGCGCGTTTCTTTGCCGAATGGATCGTCTTCAATCCACAACTGGGCCCACTGCGATATGTCGCCATCGCGCTAATCGGCTACGTCGCGTTCGCCATTGTGCTGGTCTATGTCGTCGCCCCCGTGCGCGGCCACATTGGCCAACTCTACCTGTCCGACAAACTGCGCTACGACGCCGAGCGCTGGCTCGCCACCGCCATCTATGACAAGAGCGGCAATTTCGTTGGCACATTTGATCCACGCCTCGACAGCAAGCAGGACGTCAACTGGACGGGTGAAACGATCGAGATCGGCGACTACACGTCAAATCCCGATCACAAGTCGATTCCGGTTCGCACAGTCCCCGAGCACTATTGGAAGTGCCTGACCTACCACGAAGACCGCCACATCGGGACCGCGCTAAACCCGTTCGGGATCGATATTCTGGGCGTCCTCAAAATTCCCTATTCGACGGTAAAGCGCTCGCTTGCGCTGGGCCGTCCCGCCCTTGGCGTTGGCGGCTCCACGCTTCCCATGCAGATCGCCCGCGTCATCTATAAGACCCCGCCAAAACGCAGCGAAGGCCCCATCAACAAGCTGAAACGCAAGCTGGGCGAGTGGTGGCTGGCCCCCGTCATCTATGCCGAGCTGACGCAGGGTGGCGATAACAGCCGCCTCAAGCAATGGGCGGCAAATCACCTTTGGCTTGCACAGCGCACCGGCGGCACGTCGCTGCATGGCGTCGAGTTGGCAAGCCGTATCGTCTTCGGCAAGGAGGCCAGGGACCTGTCCGTTGCCGAGCAATTCGTGCTCGCTTCCGCCGTCAACAAGCCGATCATTCTTCTTGAGGGCAGCGAAAACCTCAACCGCGTTCGCATCGACCGCTGGCGCTACATCGCCGAGGTGCGTGCCCGCGTCTGCGCAGAAAAGCTCATTGACGACGACGACACGAAGAAGGCTGTGGTTTTCGATTTGATCGGGCTTGCAGGCGGCCCGCCCGATCCGCGCGTTCAGCCCGGGCTCGACAAAACCCTTGAAAGCCTGTCGCCCCGCCTGGCAGCCCGCGCCCGCGCCAATCCGGTCATTCGCGCCAATACCTTGATGCCGGCCGCCCGCTACGGCCTGCGTGAACAAATGAAGCAGAGCTACGGGTTTGACTGGCGCAACAACGTGCGCGGCTTGCAGGCAAGCATCGATGCCGGCGAGAACCTACAATTCACCCAGACGATGCGAAGTGAACTCGTCAAGCTGAACGCAGCTCTCGAAGGGCGTATCGATCCTGGCTACACGCTGGACCCCGCCCGCGTCGGCCCTGACGTCAGGCTTCCGCATGTCGCCGTCGTTGCAGCCGATGCCGATGGCCATATCGTGCGCTATTTCGAGAATACCCACACCGCCAGCTACTTCGGCTCTCCCGTCGCCCGCGATTCCCAAACCGGCTTCTACGAGCGCCCGCGCGAACCGCGCATGATCGCCTCAGTCGGCAAGATCATCGCCGCAATCGCCATTGCAAACGAAGGCAAGGACAACTCAGGCTCGCTGTACGTTGACACCACGGCCCCCAAGCGCGGCCTGGAAACCTGCCGCCAAAAAGGCAATCTGAGGCGGGGCCGCAAGGCCGTCGTCGCATTCGCCTGCTCGCTGAATTCACCGCTGATCAACCGCACGGCAAAGGTCGGCCAGGCTCGCATCAGGTCTTTGATCGACCGCTTTGCATTCAACATGCCGCTCGTCAATGCAAATGGCGAAGGTACGCCCCCTTCGACGGCAGCCGTGCTCGGCCAGATCGCCGGTTCGCCGCGCCGCGTGCATCAGATGTCATCGGTGGTTTTGAATTCCCTGATCGGCCGCGATTCGGTTGTCGTGCGGCGGCCAACCCTGATCGACAACTACGACTACACCGCAACAAAGCAGGCCGACGGCCCGCAGGCAGCCCAGCTTGCAAGCGGCATTCAGCCAAAATCAGTCATCAAAAAGCGCGCCCGCCCGCTGATCAAGAAACTGCTCCAGGCCCCATTGTGCTACCGCTCTAATGGCAAGTCGCATGGCACGTTGAAGAGCCTTTCGAAATGGTGCGCGACCCGCCGCTCGGATCTCAGATTTCACTTCGCCAAAACCGGAACGCAAGTAACGCTCGACCCGGACGCGACCGTGGATGCCTGGGCAACTGGCGGCCTGCAATTTACCAACGGGGCAGCCTATTCTTACGTCGTCGTCGTCGGTACGGGATCGGCCTCGTCTCCGTGGGCGCGCTCGGTACATTCCTCTCAGGCAGCAGCCCCCTTGCTGGCAAAACTACTGCCCGAACTGGCCGCACACGCTGCCGCCAACCCGCGTCGTGACTTGCTGCCAACGCCCAAACGGCAGATCTCCACGACCCGCCAGCCCACGGGTGCTAAAACGTCTGGCTGGCGCGCGATGCCTGAATCTGAACGCAACGAAGCGTTCGGGTTTAACTAAAGCGAGTTCGTCTTCAATCGTCATCCTCGACCCCGTGAACTGCAGGCGATCGTGCGTCGGGGACCCAGGGGAAAAGCGCCGCAGGCACGTCTTTCATTTATCTGGTGACTTCGACGAGTCTCGCGCTGGATCCCCGAGTCCCACTCGGCTTTGCCGGGCGGGCCTCGAGGATGACGAAGACTGAGCCTGTCCCCGCCCACAGTATCTTGTCACCCAGCTCCACACCGGTTTACCGAGTGTGGACCAAGAAAAGCCCAGTGGCATCCTCGCCTGTTGTCATGGCGCGGATGTCGCGAAGCGATGGGCATCTTGCTCAACACAAGCTTGCGCAGTGGTGACGAACGAAGCGCCCAACAAAAATGACGCCCCGTTCATCTCACGTTGTGAACACTGGCCCCTTTGCGTCACATTCGCGCCGCTCTCAAGCCCAAAACCGGCTCTACAAAATTGGCTGAAGACGGACCATTGCGGCGGCAGTTTTAAGTGAAGGCAACGGTCGGTTTCTCATTTTTGAGGCAACACATCACGCGTCAGCGTGTCTGAATTCGCTAGCTGGGGAGCTTGTTTGCCATTCGTCCGGTCAGTTTGAGGCAACCGCCTCAACCACGCCGGTTTCTGGGCAGGCATTTGGGAGCCATTCGAAACCCGAAGAAACACGGGACCTCGATTGACAACCAGGCGACGTAGACATGCACGAGGTGCCCAGTCTGAAGTATCCCGGGGCGCACCGCGTGAAAGCATGGATGATCGAGCCAATGGCTTTCTCTGACGAAACGTCGGCCCACTATGGACGCGGTCCCGCAGCTCCAGGAGTCGGATTCGGGGGCCCGGGCAGCGGCGACTGGATTGAGCCGCAAAAAGCCCCTCGTGATTGGAAGAAGCTGTTCTTGGTGCTTGGCTTAGGCACGCTGTCCTGGGTTGCCACCTACGTCGGCATGCTGGAGCTGATCCAGTCCAACATGGGCGGCACGCTTCCGCTTCATCAACAAGTCATCATCGGTTTCGCTGTGGCCATGTTGATGACCATGATCATCTGGCTGCTCGACCAGATCTTCAGTCCCGTCCATTTCACCACCAAGGTCGTCTACATCTTCGGCTACCTGTTCCTGACGCTGATCTCGATCGGCTTCGGCTTCGGATTTTATTGGAAGGTTCTGGAAAGCCGCGGCGAGGCAACCCGCTCTGCCGAATCGGCAATCTCACAAGTGCAAACTGCGCTTCACGCCGGCTCAACCCGGCTGGTGCAGCTTTCCGACACACTCGATCAACTAACGCGCGTTTCGACAGCCAAGGCTATCGAGGAACGTGAAAAAGGTACCTCCTGCCCAAACTCCAGTCCTGGCGACGGGCCCCGGCGTAAACTCCGCGATGCCGATGCGCAGCAATTCGCCTTCGCCGGTGAATTCGTCAAAGGCCGTGTCGGCTCGATCAACAACGAAATCAGCGGCCTCGATGCCGAACTGAAGAAAGTCGCCGACACCGGTGACGCCAACATCGATCCCAAGAGCGGCACGCGCAACGAATTCATGCGTGGGCTAAGCCGCCGCCTGGACATGACGGTTGCCGGCTTCAACGCTTTCCGCAGCGATCCGCAACTGGGCCAGATCCGTGCCGATCTTGCCGCACGGGCTGAGAAGTCGGTCTTCCCCAACGGCAGCGGCGGCACGTTTGCCTGCCCCGATACGCAGCTCCAGGCAGCCTTGCGCGGCGTCGTGCGCGCCATCGACCAGCTTCCTGTCATGACCAAGCCCCAGGTTGCAGCCGTCGAGGGTTCAGAAGCTACAATCGAGGCGTTTCGCCGCTTGACCGCAACCCTCCAGGGTGCGCTGGTGCTTGAAATGCCACCGTCAGCCGATGAGCTGCGCGCGCTGCAAAAAAAGGCCGTCCAGTCCGTCAACAGTGGCGGTGCCGCCATCAAGGCAGCCCCCGTGCATGCCCAAACAGCCGGCCTGTCCAAACGCGACTACATCCCGCTGGCCATCGCCGTCTTTGTCGACTTCTGCCTGCTGTTGGTCTCAATCGGTCGTCCGATCAACCGGCTGAACGGGCTGGTACCTGTGATGCGCGAAGCCGAGCGCGGCCCGATGATTAAGATCCTTTCGCGCTTCAACGACATCCACCGAGATCCCGAAATTCGCCAGAACTTCGAAGTCTTCCGCCATGTCGTATTCGACATGCACGGTGCCTATTATGTCGCGGTGCCATTGGATGCGCCTTATCGCCCGCAAGGCCGCAATGCCAAAGGCAGCTTCGGTTACGGTTCCAATGATGCCCAGGAATTGCAGCATGAGGCGCATTTGCTGGCCAACCTGTTCTCAGGCTTCGAGCAGCAAAAGATCTTTTCGCGCGTCTACAACCCGTTCCTGACCACCAAGGCGATCCAGAAGAAGCTGTGGCGTCAAGGCAGTAAGTTTGCAGGCTGCCAGGCGTTCCGCGTTTATCGTTTCCGCGATGGTGCTTGGTCGGACATGATTCTGCAGGCCGTGATGGGGGCAGCAAAGCGCGCCGAAGAAGAAAAACAGATCCGTATGAAAATGGAAGCCGAAGCCCGCGCCAATGAGCCGGCCCAGGCGCCAACTTTGTCTGCGAAACCCGATCGCGCACCAACTGCCTCCGACCTTGCTGCATCAGCCGCCGCGGCCGTCGCCGCCGCTCGGGCCCAGGAAAGAACCCGCGATCCATTGCAGGGTTTCGACACCGGACTGAAGTTGACGCCCGAAGTCGATCGGCCGCGCGACGCAAACGGCTACAGCTCCGTTCATCCAGCCGTGATGAAGGCCAACGGTTCACATCCAGCGGCCAATGCCGCGGCAACAGAGGCATATTCAGCTAATGGCAACGCCGGCGCCTCGCATCGCTCAGCCCGCCGCAATGGCAACGCCAACGGGTATGAAGTCGCCGAGGGTGCTTCTCGCCAGAAGTCCCGCCGCACGAAGCGGGTAGCCCGAAAGCCCGCAAATCGGGATGCCGCAATGGGCGCTCACAGTGATGCAACCCTGAAATCCGCATTCGGAAAGTATGCCTTCGCGGCGGCTGCTGACTTTTCAGCCGACGCAGATGAACTCGACAATCTCGATCAATTCGACTCTTCGCCCATTGAGCCTGTCGCCCCACCTGCCAACGCAAACACCGCGCCCTCCAACCGGATCGGCATCGACGCGCCCGCCAAAACCACAACCGCCCCTAACGGCATCGCGGTGACCAGCGGCGGCGAAAGCGAAAGCGGCAGCAACGGCGACGACGTCGTGATTGCCCTGTCCGACAAGCGCCACAACCGCATTTCGGCCGCCGATGTGAAATTCGCCGTCGCCGAGCCGGTGCCGACGCCAACCGAAGACCCTCAGGCAACGGTGACGCTAACCCGTGAAACCGCAACTTTCACGGTGCCAGCCGATGACAGCCGCGTATCAACCGCGCTTTCAGCCGCAGCACGGGAGGATGATGTCGGGGCGATTGCTGAACCCCCCGCCCAGCCGCAGGCTGCAATCCCACCGCCGCTGCCAACATGGGCGGTCCCGGCCAATGAGCCAACCGAAGCGGAAATCGAAACCATTGAGCCGGCCACTGACGAGCTGCCTGAGCAACATCAATCGGGCTCTTCCAACGGTGAGCAAGCTCCGGTCATCGCCGTTAACGAACCGGCAATCATTGCAGATGAGCCCGATACCCGTTGGCAACTGACCAAGGACCCATTGGCGCTGGAAGACGAAGAAGACGACCAAACCATCGTCACCATCGCTCAGCGTTTGCGCCCGGCAACCACCGAAAAAAGTTAACGCGGTAAAACCAACGACCGCGGACGAAAAATAGAATTGATCAAATGACGGGTCGAACCGGGGCCGTCTTCAACCCTTGCTTAACTGTCTTGGCCCTTAATGGGGCTAACGAGGCAGCCGACACCAAACAAGCCGACCGAATGGCCGGGAAAAATTAAGAGGAAGAAGCAATGCACGACAAAGCGAACTCCGGCCTCCAAGTGGTAAAGAAGGAGGAGAAGGAGTCGCGGGTAACCGCCTTCGTCGAACAGCATTTGGAAAAGATTGGTTGCTCAGGGTTGCAAAGTGAATTCCTGCTTGTTGCCCGTTCCCCCGAGAGCCCGGTTTGTCGCGCTCTTTCCGCCCTTGCTCCAAAGCTGGCGGCACATAACATCACAGTTCAGGTTGTCTTCACGGCGATCGATACCGGCGCCTTCCACTCCGAGTCCCAGGCCTCTGAAGCACTCCTGAAAGCGGCCACCTGCCGCGTCGTCTCCGATGTCCGGCTCTATGAGGCGCATGAGCAACTCGTTCTCGATGACACGACCTGTTGGATTGGCGATTGCATGCGCCGCGAGCCAGCCAAGCGCGACGCGTATGAAAGCTATTCCAATTCTTGTGCGCAAACCGCAGGCGCTGCGGCGGTGTCTTTTTCCCACCTTTGGCGAGCAGGCACATGTGCCCTGCCATTCACCCGCACGGCCACACCCTTCGGTTTCAAGGATTCGCCCGAGGCTGAAGTCATCGCCAGCAACATCGCCGGTGAAGAAAACGTTCCCCCGACCGCGCTGACGCGCCACTAGCAGGCTGTTGAAAAACTCATGTGGCTCGCGACACCAGTCACTTTTTCGCATTCGGCCAGAAGCGGCGCGCAGCGCGATATGGTTTATCGTGCCAGTGCCGCGACGCCGCCGAGGCGAAAAAGTGCGGTGTCCCAAGGGGATGCGGCGAAATTGACTGCCGGAC
>JAHZKP010000148.1 GCA_022600345.1 Alphaproteobacteria bacterium
TTGGTTGCCTGCCCGCTCTCTTGTTCACGCAAAATCGCGATGATCTGTTCTTCTGAAAACCTACTCTTCCGCATCGTCCGTCTCCTCCTTGAGGTTACGGACTCTACCTAAATCTGGAGGAAATTGCGGGGCTCAGGTCATCTCGACTGCGCTATCTGAACTCATTTTGAATACGCTGGGTCTATTCATTTTTTGTGTTGAGTAGATTGACCGCCTTTCATCCTTACCTCCTCATGAACCGGGGCGCTGAACGGTCGAGGGCATTGTGCGTGCCGATCACTGCAAGAATTGCGCAAATGCTGAGTGACAACTAGTTGTCACTTGTTTCCGCGCAGCCTAGCCAAATTTGCTTTCCACTCAGCTACAAATAACTTCGCGTTGGAAGGGAGGTACGGGCTGGTGGGAATTGCGCCCTTCGGCGCAACGACACGAATGACACAAGTGCCGTCGTCGCGAGAGACTGCTTCCATCGAGATTTCGATCCCATGCACCTGGACCGACTTAGCACATTTATCTACCATCACACTATGCGCCTCCAAGGAAAAAGACCGGACAAAACTGTCCACCAACTGCGCTATGCGTGGCCAGATAAATGCTGAAAACCACACCTTGCGAATCAACAGTTTCACGGAAGGTGCAAATAACAAAGATGCTTTTCGTGTAATCAGATTTTCGTTTGAACATGGAATATTTGACGTAGCTACGTGCTAGAGAACCTCTGAACAGGGCGGTTTTGATCGTGATCACGCGGCGACTATCGGACCGTTTGATCCTTCCTGTTTTTGCGGTCGGCGCCACTGTCACGAAATCGCCGATGAGAAGCTGCCCCTTTGCAGTGGGAGCACGCAGCAAGCAAGGGCGCATTGGGGAGCGGACCAATTGAGCTCCTCCGCAGTTACAAATTTGACATCGCCTTCGTGGACTATCGCCTACCTGGTGAAAATGGTGCTGATATTATCAGAAGCATCACTCCGTTACTGAATGGCTGCGTTCCGATCTTGTTGACTGGTGACACAAGCGACTTGGCTCAACGTGAAGCGCTGATATCTGGTGCACAGCATTGTCTTCTCAAGGAAGACGTCTCACCGCGCACGATTGAAACAACGATCCGTAGTGTCATACATCGCGCCTACTGGCGCTAATTTTGTGAGGTAGGCATCTCGCACCGGAACAGAAATGCTGTCCTGGTAGGGTAAGACGCGAATGCCGTGCCTTAACAACCTCGATCAATTGACGTGGCAGGCTTCTTCCGAACGTATGCACGCAGCTGCTTTGCCGCCTTTGCACTGTAGCTTAGCCCACTTGCAGCCTGACTTCTACCAGGGCGCTTTCTCGAAACCCTGCTTGCCCACTTTCCACGGCGCATCTCGTAATTCTTCTTGCAGCGACACTTGCCGGATGAACTGAGGCGAGCGTTGCTGCCACACTTTTCTTTTTCCGTACGCACTTGTTGCCGTCCCAGGTCCGGCTACTGCGGCAGCGGGCAGGCTTTGCGGCTGCGGCTGTAGTACCGGCCACCGGTGCAACTGTACTTCGATTGTGCCGGCTTTTTTTGTACGTTGAGCAATGGTGGTCGGCGCTGGAACACTCGGCGATCCGCCGCAAGCGCTCGATCCGCATTGGTTTGCGATACTGCAAATTGCGCCCCTGCTCCCGGTTAACTGAAACGTTGCCTGAAACGGGGGGAAGGATAGAGACACGAAGTTCCCGCCCAACAATTCACGGACCAATCGGTCGCGTCCACCATTTCCATTATTTGTCCGGCTATCGCTTAAGAAAAACCGACCATTGGAACCACGTGCATCGCCAACCACGGTTAGCTTTGTTCCGGATGAGAACCGCATTTGGAGGGGCGGGGAATGTGGCACGTCGGCTGCAGCTCGGGCCCTGGCAAGACCATGAGGTCTCTTGTTGACCCACTGCGTTGGCGGCAAGGGCTTGGCAAATCTTCCCGAGCTAAGGGTATTGCTGCAGTTTCGTGCTCGTAGAGAGAAATTCCCGGGATCCCACTTGGAAGACCGGCAGGGGTTTGCTCGAAGTCTGGTGAAGCGGCTTTGCTGAACGATTGTCCAGCTCTGTGGGCAACGATAGTGCGAATACATGAAGTCGCACTCGGGCATGGGTAGCCTTCGGCCGCCATGCGAACTTGTGCCTCGTTTTACAACTCCCTCGCGACTCTAAAGCCTATGGTCGTTCGGCGTGTTGCTGGCGCGTACGGGTACCTCACAGCGCTCCGCAAGTATGAAGGCGTCTCATGCTCTTCATCGTCCACTTCCTGCCATGATCCTCCTCGAACCAAGCGGCTTTGCTCTCCGCAAGCCAGCCATGCTGAACCATCAGTAGGAGCGCCGAAATAGTCTGAATGCCAAAGATCCTTGCACCATTCCCAGACGTTTCCGTGCATGTCACTCAGCCCAAATTCATTTGGCTCATATCTACTGACCTCTTCAGTTCGATTGCTGGCATAGCACGCCTGGTGAAGCGAAATTGTTTCGCCGGTCGAGTAGTCAGTCTCCGATCCAGCTCGGCAACAGTATTCCCATTCTGCTTCGCTCAGCAGCCGATACCGTTTGCTTGTTGCATTCGACAGCCATTCGGCAAACCCCTGTGCGCGATCCCAGGACACCTTGATTATTGGCCTCCTCCTCGCTCCCCACCCTGAACGAACCGATCATTGACGACGCGTTGTGGGACGCGGTCCACGCCGCCCTCGCTGAGAACCGCGTCGAGCGGACGACACGATCGAAGGCCGTTAGCCCGAGCTTGCTTGCTGGTCTGGTCTATAATGATGGCGGGCAACGAACGTCTGGACCTCCCCGGCTTTAGTGGAGAGCTATTCTGATACTTTGAGAGAATCAGGGGAGCACGATGGGCAAGAACAAAGACGGCAAGGGGCAGGCTTATGATGAGGCGTTCCGACGAGAGGCGGTTCGATTGCTGGCGACCAGCGGGCGAACCATCCAAAATGCACTGATTGCCCGGATCGACGTTCGCGCTGAGACGGTGGATATTGCAATCCGACCCGCAGTGCTGCCCGACGTCGTTAAGCCCGATCTCGACATCCAGCGGCTGCTGGAAACACCACAGGGACCTGCTCAAGTCCTGTCGGTGCCGGTCTGGCTGCGACGGTCCGGCCGGGAAACCAAGCTGCTGATCCAAGACGTGCTCGGAGCCGAGCCACCGCGCCGGTCAGACCGCAGCCTACTGCGCCTGATCGCAATGTCGCGACGCTTCTGTGACCGCGACATCGGGTTGATCGATTGTACCGGCCGGTTTCACCGCTTCGCTCCGCCGCGTTGGCGGCTGCGCTCCGCAGCGAAACCGGCTAAGGTGATCGTCAAATAGTGTCAGGGATGCTGCCGGTTCAAAGTGTCAGGAGAGTTCCCGGTCGTTCACTTCGGTGCGTCTGAAGCAAGGCCCGAAAGTAGCAGAGTTATTTCAACGTGTTGGCGTCGGAGATATTTCCAGCATACGCCGCTATTGACTGGACTTCGCCGTGGTTTGGAGCGGTACTGTCGTCGTGACGCGCGGCCATAACGGGCCGTGAGTTCCGCCCTGGCGAGCCAACGCGGGGCTTTGAGTGGTGCAAGGTCATGCAACGGGCGTGACCGGATGAAGGAGCACCACCTGATGACGTCAGCAACGAAATCTCACCGCAAAAATTCCAGAAAGCCAGCCCGCACACAAGCCACTACAACAGTCATGGAACCGGCGGCAACGCCGAGTCCCAGCGGCAAGCTCGGACTTATCATAGATAAGCTGGCTTCAAAGCGCGGCGCCACGGCCGATGAACTTGTCGCAGCGACCGGCTGGCAGCGGCACTCGGTGCTCGGCGCGCTCAGCAAACTCAAGGCCCGCGGTTTCGAATTCCACCTTGATGCTTATGCTGAGCGCAAGGCCTATCGGCTTACAGCATCGAAAGGATAGGCCATGTCAGACACACAGGAAGCGAAACAGCAAAAGATTGCTGACGAAATCGCTGCGCTCGCTGAGATGCCATATGCCGATCTACGAATTAGCTGGCGCCGATTGTATCGGGCTCATCCACCGAAATTCTTGAGCAGGGATCTCCTTGAAATGGGTGTCGCCTGGAAATTGCAAGAGCGAGCACTCGGCGGCCACAGCTCGGCGACCAAACGGCAACTCAAAGACTTGGCGCAGACGCTTGAAGCCAAGTCTGATCTGGCAAAGGCGCGGCGTGTGCGCCTCAGGCCCGGCGCCCGGTTGATCCGCGAGTGGCGCGGCGAGACACACGAGGTGTTCGTAACCGAGGACGGTTTTATTTGGCGTGGCGAGAATTGGCAGTCGCTCTCAGTCATTGCCCGTGAGATGACGGGTACGAGATGGTCGGGGCCGAGATTCTTTGGATTAAACAAGTCTACCACTCAGTCCGTCGGGGCTTCGGAGGAGAAGACGTATGAGTAGGAAGAAGCCGGCCAGACAAGCCAATGGCGCAGCGAATATTCGCTGTGCCATCTATACTCGCAAATCGTCGGAGGAAGGGCTGGAGCAAGATTTCAATTCTCTGGATGCGCAGCGTGAGTCCTGTGAGGCTTTCATTCTTAGCCAGAAGAGTGATGGCTGGATCGCATTGCCAGATATGTATGATGATGGAGGGATTTCCGGCGGTACGATGGAGCGCCCGGCATTGCAACGCCTGCTTGCCGACATCGAGGCTGGACGAGTTGATACGGTCGTCGTCTATAAGGTCGACCGCTTGACGCGCTCACTCAGTGATTTCGCCAAGATCGTCGACACGTTCGATGCAAAAGATGTGTCGTTCGTATCTGTCACGCAGCAGTTCAACACGACCACATCGATGGGCCGCCTAACGCTGAACATGCTGCTCTCGTTTGCACAGTTTGAAAGGGAGGTTACCGGCGAACGCATCCGAGACAAGATTGCGGCATCGAAAAAGAAGAGCATGTGGATGGGTGGCCTACCTCCACTTGGTTACGATGTCCCGGTATGTGGAGTCGGCGAAAAAAGCGATCGAAAGCTCGTCATCAATATGGCCGAAGCCAAGACCGTCCGTCATATCTACAGCCGCTATGCCGTCCTGAAATCGGTCCGAGCACTAAAAGAAGAGTTGGATCGTGACGGTATTGTCAGCAAGGCCCGCGTCGACCGGTACGAAAAGGCGACAGGTGGCAAGCCATTGGCCCGCGGCGCGCTCTATTTGATACTGCAGAACCGGATCTATCGTGGAGAGATCGTGCATAAGGACAATGCCTATCCCGGCTTGCACGATGCCATCATAGATGAGGCGCTTTGGGACGAAGTGCAGGCGGCCCTCGGCGAAAATCGAGTCGAGCGCGCCACACGTTCGCATGCCGCATCCCCCAGCCTCTTGGCCGGATTGGTATACGATAAGAGCTTCGAGCGAATGTCGCCGACGCACGCCAACAAGAAGGGTACACGTTACCGTTATTACGTCAGCCAATCGCTCATCAAACGAGGTCGCCCAACTGCGTCAGAGTCGGCCTGCCGTGTGCCGGCGGCAGACTTCGAGACCATCGTCCAAGAGCAAATATGTGCCATGCTTCGTGACGAAACATTCGTTCATGAAGTTACTGGTGCAGCGACAGTCGCCCGCCGCAAGGCTTTCATCGAGCAAGCCATCGATTTGTCAAGACGCTGGTGGGATTTGCCGGCAAATCATCGGCGTGCGATTCTGAAAGTGTTGGTTGAGCGCATTGTTGTACACCCAGACAAAGTCGACATCGCCATCCGTATCCCGGCGATACCTGAGATCGTAAATCCCGATCTTGATATCACGCGCTTAACATCGAAACTGGATGGCCCGACCAAACAGCTTACGGTCGCGGCTCAACTCCGGCGCACTGGCATGGAAACCAAGCTGCTCGTTCAAGGCCCGCTTGGGCCAGCGAGTCACAAGAGTGATCGCAGCCTGCTGCGCCTGATCGGTCAGGCACATCGATACCGCATCATGATCGACGCTGCGGATTCCAATGCAACCATGTCCGAAATAGCAAAAGGCGCCGGCGTCAGCCAATCATATTTCTCGAGGGTGTTGCGCCTAAATTTCCTGGCACCTGAGATCACCAAGATGATCGTCCAAGGGAGACAGCCGCCAGAGCTAACGGCAAACAGGATCATGAAGCAAGGTAAGCTGTCACCTTCATGGGCGACACAGAAAAAGCAACTGAATATCGCCTGAAGCACCGAAACGAAATCCGCCAGACCAAGCCGCGCCGCAATCAAATGATCGCGGTGTTTGCCGTTATTGGGGCTGCTGTTTGGCTTGAATTCTGCCGACGCGGCACCCGGCGTTGGTACCACCGAAAGTCCCGTAGGAGACTTTTGCCCCAGGAGCCCCTAAGAATCAGTACTAAAACGGTCTCCAAGTCATTGATCTGCAACCAATTCTCAGCTAACCCGCGGAAACTAGGGCACTAGTTCGAATTCGACGTCAAAACACGTTTTACGTAGCGATAACAACAGGTTGGCTGGCGGAGAGGGTGGGATTCGAACCCACGAGACAGTTGCCCGCCTACCGGTTTTCGAGACCAGCGCCTTCAGCCACTCGGCCACCTCTCCGAACCTAAAATTATCGGCGGAACGCAGGCTTGTAGCCTGCAACGCGGCAGCGCGCAAGGCCCCAAGCCGCCCAATTCGCGCCACACCAAATGGAAGTTGAACTGATCGCCAGCCACGTATCATTCGCGTTGCAGATAAGTCCCGTCACTGATATCCTTCAACGCAGTTTTTAACAACACGAGAGGAGGTGATCTGATGTCAAGTGAGATCCAAGCGCCGGCCACGAACTTCGGACGATTGGGTGCGACGTTGGAGCAGCCTCTGACGGACGTATAACAATGCCGACAAGTCTCGGACCGCGAGGTTCTAAGGCTCGGTCAATCTCACGGGGGTCGCCTATCGGGCGGCCCCTTTGCGTTTTCACGCACCCGTGATGACCAGCCGTTAACGATTCAGCATCCGCTGTCTCCCCGGAAACAGATAGCAGTCAGTCGGAGCGATACCTGTCACGGCATCAGCCCCGTTCGAAGACGGCACACCTCCACAGCCAACTAGACGGGCACCAACTTAAACGGAGCCCCCCCCCGCGATGAGCAAGTACCGCACTGACCTTCCGCAACTAAACCGACTATTCCTGACCGATGGCGGCATGGAAACCGACCTGATCTTCAATCAGGGCATCGACCTGCCTTGCTTCTCGGCAATCGACCTGATGAAGCGCCCAGGCGGCTCAGCCGCAATCAAGCGATACTTTGAGCCCTACATCCAAATCGCCCAAAGCGCTCAGACCGGGCTTATCCTGGAGACGCCGACGTGGCGCGCCAGCCCCGACTGGTTTGAAGGAATCGGATTCCAGGATCTCAACGCCCTGCGAGACGCCAATCTGCTTGGGCTGGAGTTGATGTCAGAGATCCGCGCCAACAGCGAAACACCTCAGACGCCAATGGTGATTTCAGGCTGCGTCGGCCCGCGCGGTGATGGATATGCCCCTGACGCCACCATGACGATCGCTGAGGCCGAAGACTACCACACCTGGCAGGTCGCCATCATGGCCGGCAGCGCAGTCGATATTGTCACCGCGATGACCATGAACACCACCAACGAAGCGGTTGGGATCGCGCGCGCCGCCAAGGCGCAGGGCGTGCCGGCCGCGATTTCATTCACGGTGGAGACCGACGGCAGATTGCCAACCGGCCAGTCGCTCGGCGACGCGATTGAGGAAGCTGATGCGGAAACCGGCAACTACCCCGCCTACTATATGATCAACTGCGCCCACCCAACTCACTTTGCACCAACACTTGATGATGCAGGCGAATGGATCGGTCGCGTACGCGGGGTTCGGGCGAACGCCTCCAAGCTCTCGCATGCCGAATTGGACTGCGCCTGCGAACTGGATGACGGCAACCCGGTTGAGTTTGGCGAAGAGATGACCGACCTGCTGGGCCGCTTTCCACACATGACCGTCCTGGGTGGATGCTGCGGCACGGACCATCGCCACATCGCTGCCATCGCCAATTCGCTCAAATGGGGCCTGAAAGCTGCCTAACAGGCTGTTGAAGAACTCAGTGAGGACGCGATGCGAGACGAAATTGGCTGCCGGCAAGACGCGTCCGGTGCAGACGTGGTGGATCCCACGGCAAAGCGGCGCAACGCAGTCCGGCAGTCAATTTCGCCGCATCCCTTTGGGACACCGCACTTTTTCGCCTCGGCGGCGTCGCGGCACTGGCCCGATAGACCCACATCGCGCTGCGCGCCGCTTCTGGCCGAATGCGAAAAAGTGACAGGTGTCGCGAGCCACATGAGTTTTTCAACAGCCTGCTAAA
>JAHZKP010000149.1 GCA_022600345.1 Alphaproteobacteria bacterium
CCATCCCCCGCAACGTCATGGCCGAGCAGTCGGCCATCCACGCAAGGTGCGGGAATACAGGCGGGTTTTGCATCTCCGCGCAGGTTGAAAAGAGAAGCCGGAGCGCGTGGCCTCAAGGAGGGCTGGCCGAGGTTCCTTGATGCTTGCATGGGTCTCCACCTTCGTGGAGATGACGGAGGTGGGAGTGGTGATTTTGGGTGGCGCTTCGCGTGCCCAGTCCCTGCGCGATGACGCAACCCGGCGTCCTGTGATGCCGGTCACCGTATCTTGGCACCTAGCTCCAACACGCGTTTACGCAGTGTTGGGCAAACAAAAAAGTTCACGCGTTTACGCAGTGTTGGGCAAACAAAAAATTCATGAGCTTGCCGAGTGTTGGGCAAAAAAGGGTCCGGTGCGAAAGCGCCGGGCCCTTTTGGCGTTTGGCGGCCGCGACACAGGCCCGGTAAAATCAGAATGTGGCAAAAATATACAATTTAAGGTTGCGTTAAGCATAAAATTCTTCAATTTATAGGAGAAGCTGGTCGTCCGCCCTCTGAAGGCTGGCAGCCTGCGGGGTTCTGATTTTGGAGGAAAGACGCATGCCAACTGGAAACAACAACAACAACACGCTGTTTGGCTCGAACGGAGACGATGTCTTCGATGGCCAGGGCGGCAACGACACGATCTATGCGCTTGAAGGCAATGACGTCATTGATGGCGGCGACGGCGTCGACACCCTGAACTATCTGCTGGTGGCCGAAAACATCAATGGCGTCCTGACCGGTGTCACCGTCGATCTGGAAGACGGGTCAGCCGACAAGCCCAAGTCGGTAGGTGGCAACATCACCTGGACCACAGACACGATTACCGGGGTTGAGAACGTGCGCGGATGGGCCGGCGAGGATACGATCAAGGGCGATGCCGCAGCCAATTTCCTCGATGGCGACAGGGGCGATGACTATCTTGATGGCCGCGACGGCGATGACACGCTATACGGCGGCAAGGGCGACGACACGCTTCTTGGCGGTGATGGCGACGACCTGTTGATGGCGGCGATCGGCTCGGATGTCGTCTCGGGCGGTGCGGGCATCGATACCATCGACTACTCCATTCTATCGGGCGCAGTGACGACAACGAGCGTTACCGTCGATCTGGAAAATGGAACCGCAACCGAAAGCGACGGGTCCGTCGATACGCTAACTGGCATCGAAAACGCCAACGGCACCAGCGGCAACGACACCCTGATCGGCTCGGACGGTGCCAATGTATTGTCCGGCGGCCATGGTAGCGACCTACTTGTAGGCGGCGATGGCAATGACACCCTGTCGGGCGGAAGCGGCAACGATACCTTCAAGTTTTCCGAAGGCTGGGGCGACGATGAAATCGTCGACTGGAACTCGGGCGACACCCTGCAATTTGACGGAGTGACGGGTCTCGACGAATTTGCCGACCTTACGGTGACCGATGTCGGAGGAGACGCAGTGGTCTCTTATGGTGGCAACGAAATCGTGATTTCGGGCGCGGCCGGACAGATCGACAGCAGCGACGTCGAAATCCTCTGACCGGCCCATGCCTCAAATGGCGAAAGTCCTTCAAGCAGGTCGATATCGGGGATCTAAAGAGCTATCGGCCTGCCCTTTTCTCCAATGCAAGCTCATGTATGCATTTCCGCCACACATAACGACAACAATCGACCCAAAACGTTGGATCAACGGGCTGATGGCCGTCACGGTCTAGTCATGCAGCCACGGCTTTACTACGTTCCCTCGATGCTATTTGGAGGTCGTGAAATGCGCGGATTGCCTATCGCTATCGGTCTGGCTTGGCTTGTTGCGGCCGCACCGGCCACAGCTATCGAGCCCGATCCCCCCCAGCAACTGATCTCGGATGAAGAGGCGATCGGGATTCACGCCCGGCGATTGCTGCAAAAACCAGACCGCAGACTGGGCCGGGCAGACCGCGCCCGCCACGAAGCCTTGACGCATTACTATGCCGAGCGCGGCAGCCGCCCTCTGTGGGTCAAGTCCGATAAACTCAGCCTAGCTGCCAAGTCGGTCATCGATGAGATTGGCCGGGCTAATGACTGGGGGCTGGACGCCGGCGCTTTCGATTTCAGCGCCGCCGAATTTTCGGGCACCCCATCCACTGAGGTCTTGGCCCGTGCCGAAATTGCCGTTTCGCTCGCCGTCCTCAAGTATGCCAATCACGCTCGCGGCGGCCGCATCCCTGAACCAGCAAAACAGTTGTCGTCATACCTGGACCGCAAGCCGCAGCTCAAGGACCCTTCCCTCGTTCTGGATGAGGTTTCCAAGTCTGGCGAACCTGCGGTCTACCTGCGCAATCTTCATCCCCAGCATCCGCAGTTCAAGGCGCTTCGCAAAGCACTCTTGAAATTGCGCGGCGGCGGCCAGGATGACGAAGATGCCGTCGTTCAGCTTCCCGCAACCGGACCGCTTCTGCAATTAGGACGCAAACACCCAGATGTGGCATTGCTACGCGAGCGCCTTGAAGTGACGGCTTCTCGGTCAGAAGACGGCGATGCCATCGACGTCGAGGTCTTCGATCGCGATGTCTTGGAGGCTGTTAAGGAATTCCAGCGCCAGGCCGGTCTTTCGATCGACGGTGTGGTGGGCAATAACACGCGCGCCACGCTCAACGGCGACAAAGCCGAACTGAGCGAATCGACCCTGATCGCCAACATGGAGCAATGGCGCTGGATGCCCGATGATCTGGGCGAATTCTACATCCAGTCCAACGTTCCCGAATACAAGGTGCAGGTCTTCAAGGACGGCAATGAGATTCACTCCGAGCGCATCATTGTCGGCGAACTTGATAAGCAGACGCCGGTCTTTTCTGATACCTTGGAAACGGTCGTCTTCCACCCCTTCTGGGGTGTGCCCAACTCGATCAAGGTCAACGAGATCCTGCCCAGCGTCGCGCGCGGTGGAAGTGCGCTGCGCCGCCACAATCTGCGCCTCCAGTACCGCGGCCGCGACGTCAATCCTGAGACCGTCGACTGGTCCACGGCCGATATCCGCAAATTCCACGTCTACCAGCCTCCAGGCGGCGGCAACGTTCTGGGCAAGGTGAAATTCCTGTTTCCCAATCATCACCAGGTCTACATGCACGACACGCCCACAAAGCACCTGTTCAACAAAAAGCAGCGCACGTTTTCACATGGCTGCATGCGTGTGCGAAATCCTCTGAAGTTGGCTGAAGCGGTGCTGTCCTACGATAGGGGCTGGGATGGCGCCAAGGTCGATGCGACGGTCCGCAACGGCCCGGAAAACAACAACATCAAGCTGAGCCGCAAGGTGCCGGTCCACGTCACCTACTTCACCGCTGTTGCCGATGAGAATGGCGACGTCAAAGCCTTCCGCGATTTCTATGGGCACGAAAAGCGCATCAAGCTGGCACTGGCCGGCCGCTGGAGCGAAATCCGCAAGGGCCGTGACCACTTGGCCCCCGTGAAGCTCAAGAGACCCCGGATCGTGTCTCCGCAATACTCAGACCCGATCTCCGACCTGTTCAAGCAGGCCTTCGGCTTCTGATCGCGAGCAGCCAGCCCAATCAGCCAGCCCACGGGCTAGCTGATGCATCTAGCAGGCTGTTGAAAAACTCATGTGGCTCGCGACACCTGTCACTTTTTCGCATTCGGCCAGAAGCGGCGCGCAGCGCGATGTGGGTCCATCGGGCCAGTGCCGCGACGCCGCCGAGGCGAAAAAGTGCGGTGTCCCA
>JAHZKP010000150.1 GCA_022600345.1 Alphaproteobacteria bacterium
GAAACAACGCGATACGATTCTCCACAGGACAGCTCTCCCTGAAAGGCATCGCCCGAACCTCCATTTGTGATTCGGACAAAGCTTGAACTGTCAGGAATGCTCCCGGTCTATTCTGTCAGGGATGTCCCCGGTTTGTACCGCTGGGAGTGGTGGTTGTGGGCCGAAAGCGGACGATTAGCGGGCGTTGCGAAGGACCCGAACCAGACTGTTAGATGGGGGGCGGGCCGTAGGGCGCAATGCATTGCGCCGATCATAGCTCACCACATTCTCCAAAGCTTTCGTCGCCCTGCGTCTGTCGGCAAGATTGACGGTAAAGAACCATGTCCCGCCGGGTTGAAATGTGCGGCGATAATTCGGCGTCGTTCGGAGCTATCCGCAAGCACGGAACGGCGCAATGCATTGCACCCTGCAAGACGACGCCTTCCGCTCTTGGCCCCTTGCGCCCAACAGGCGGAGACACGGGTCCGATCCGTCTTGTGCTCCGATAGCTCCCGATCAGAAAACACCTTCGAAAGCTTCGCTGAATTTACGGCGAGCCATCGCGTTGAAGGAAGCAACCCAACGTCACATCATATTGCTCAGCATGCTCCGGCAACGGTGGACAGCGCGACACCAGACAGAGACTGGGTTTGCCGTTGGCATACACGAGCCGTGCGTCGCAGGTCTCCAAACCCTTGTCAGGTCCTGCCATGCAGAAGCGAAGTTCAACTGCTGCCGGAGCGCCTTCCGTGCGACACTTGTGCGGGCCTTCGGGCGGTAGATCACTCTTGAAACTCTGGCCCAATTTGCCGGGCGGCCATGGCCGCGGCAGCGGCTCTGGGTCCTTCTCGCTATAGAACAGCCAGAGTGTAAGTGCGATACCAAGAACGCCTGAGATTATGTGCCAATTTCCCTCTCGTAAGCGTTTGCCCCAATCCAACTTCGAATCCTCCAGACAGGCAGCAGCCCTGCGCAAGCACTGTTACCCTTGTTGCGGAAGTCCGTCGACCGAATCGGGTCTCGGCACACTTGCCGACGGACCTCGATGCCGAACACCAAAGAGCATGAAATAACGACCGCTTTCCCTCCCTCATCCATGGGCTGTGCACGCCGCACAAGCTTGCATCTGACACGAGTACGCGAAGTGTCAAGCAGACATGTGGCGACGAACGAAGCGCCACTAAGAATGCGGTGGGCATCCGAACGGTGCGGAATACGTCACGCCAGATTCGCGGCCGTTTCCTATGCTCTCCGAGGCTGAAAGAGTTGCCGGAGCGGGGCGCCTGTAGGAGGGCTGGTAGCGGTTCCCTGAGGCTTGCATGGATCCCGTCCGAACGACGGGATGACGGAGGTGGGAGAGGTGATTTTGGGTGGCGCTTCGCGCGGGATTTCACTGCACGATGACGAAAATTGGAGCATCGGCAGAGCAGTGACTTGTCCTCGCCTTTGTGATGCCATTCCCCGAACCTTTGCACCTAGCTTCAACCCGCATTTCCGCAGTGTGGCCAAACAAAAAAAGGGAGTGGGGCGATCCTCGAAATGAGGGGTGACGGTGCTAGTTTTAGTGTGAGGGTGGGAAGCACTGGGTTCCACACGACTTTAGGAAGTGTGGACCAAATAACATGATGCGAAGAATTGTCCGGGCGCGGATGCCGCCGCGCGGTTGCTGGTGGGCAAGCTGAAGCGCCACTAAGAATGCGGTGGGCATCTGAACGGTGCGGAATACGTCACGCCAGTTCCACACGACTTTAGGAAGTGTGGACCAACCAAAATGCCGGAGCCGAGGGGAATCGAACCACGCCACACAAGCTTGCGCAGTGTGGCCAAACAAAAAGGAAGGGGTTCGACCTCTGATGTGCCGCCGAAGGTGCGGCCAAGGTAACGACTCTAGTTGAGGGTGCGGAGAATTGTCCGGGCGCGGATGCCGCAAAGCGGTGGGCATCTGAAGCGCCAACCAAAATGGTGGAGCCGAGGGGAATCGAACCCCTGACCTCTACAATGCCATTGTAGCGCTCTCCCAACTGAGCTACGGCCCCGAACCTTGGGAACAACCGGCGGCAACGCAAAAAAAGCCGTCCGCCAGTTGAGATCGCGTTGTCTAAGGGCTTGCGCGCAAAACCGCAAGCCAAAATTTCAGTGACCCGCCATATCGGCCAGGGAAAACCGCTTTAGGAATCTTCTTCCTTGCCCTCAGCGATCCCCGGAACGATGGCCTTGACGTTGCCGTCATCGTCTTCCTCGGTTTCAAGGAACGTATCCGAATCGTCGTCATCGTCGGGAATCGTGTCATCGGTCTCGATGTCGGCCAGATCGCCGTCTTCAGCAGCTTTTTCTTCCGATTCCTCACCGTCTGCCTGCAGTTTGGGGTCTTTCGGCTTGGGTTCTTCAGGGATCACGGCACCGGCGGGCGCATGCGCGATCACATACGGCGCCTCGCACAACGGGCAGATGATCGGATCGTTGTTAAGGTCGTAAAAGCGGGCGCCACAGTCGTTGTTCTGGCATGTCCGTTTCGTACCGCGCGCGTCAACGGTTCCCATAATGATTAGCAAGCCTCTTGGTTCTGACGAATTTCCCGCATTCCGGGTTCGGGCACCTTGGTCCGGGAACAAGCCCGATCGAGTCCATATACCCCGGAACACTAACAAATAGTTGTCCTGTGTGCCCGCAAAGCCGCCGTTAGGGCAAGCTCTGGGATCTGGCACATGCATGTGCCGCCGTCTGCCACACCGCTGCGCTTGTGTCAAAACCTACATGCCCGCGATTGCCCCGCGAATTCACGGTGAAACGCTCAGACAGCACTCGGCGGTCTGTCCGCTGAAGCAAAAAACGCCCGCCGCGAAAAACTGCCAAGACGTTGCAATCAATGGAATGGTGGCATTGACACGGGCCCCGGTGCGTTGCTGTAAGAACCACCAGCGAGCGACCCGTAGCGCGCTCGCCTTGCCCGGCTGCGGCCAGTCGCCCATACCGGGGCGGGATCCAATCAAGACGCTTCCAAGCCATAAAAAGGCCGCCAATTGTCGATCGTCAAACCCATCCCTAAGTTCTCGCGCCCGGCCGGCCCCCTCCATGGCACAGTGACTGTACCTGGAGACAAGTCGATCTCGCACCGCGCCTTGCTGTTTGGCGCGCTGGCAACGGGAACAACCCGTATTCACGGGCTGTTGGAAGCAGAAGATGTCGTCAACACCGCAAAGTCCGTGACCGCGCTGGGCGCACCCGCCGCCAAGGTGGACGGCCACTGGCAGGTGAAGGGGCGGGGCGTCGGCGGCCTGTCGAAGCCCGCCGGCCCGCTTGACTTCGGCAACTCGGGCACCGGCGTGCGCCTGATGATGGGCGTTCTGGCCGGACACGATTTTCCCGTCGAGATGATCGGCGATGCCTCGCTATCGCGCCGCCCCATGGGCCGCGTCCTCAATCCATTGAAGGAAATGGGCCTCGACGTCCTGGGCGAAGGCGGCGATAAACTTCCCCTGACCGTCCGCGGCTCAGCCAACCTGTTGCCCTTCGAATACGAACTGCCCGTACCCTCCGCGCAGGTGAAGTCGGCAATCCTGCTGGCCGGTCTTCATGCGGCCGGTGAAACGACCGTCATCGAAAAGGAAGCCACCCGCGATCATACCGAGCGGATGCTGCGCTTTTTCGGTGCCGAAGTCGCAGCCAAACCTGACAGCGATGGGCGCACCCGCATTACCGTGACGGGCAATGCAACCTTACAGGGCCGCGAAGTCCGCGTGCC
This sequence comes from Alphaproteobacteria bacterium, assembly GCA_022600345.1. Classification (GTDB taxonomy): domain Bacteria; phylum Pseudomonadota; class Alphaproteobacteria; order Rhizobiales; family Hyphomicrobiaceae; genus Filomicrobium. The sequence continues at coordinate 3,722 of JAHZKP010000150.1, forward strand.
AGCCGATCCTTCCTCAGCCGCCTTCCTGGTTGCAGCCGCTGTCATCGTGCCCGGCTCTGACGTCACCATTGAGGGCGTGCTGGTAAACCCAACGCGTACCGGCTTCTATGACACGCTTCGTGAGATGGGCGCGGATGTAACACTGGAAAACCAGCGCGATGAGGGTGGCGAACCCGTCGCCGATATCCGCGCGCGGCATTCCAAGCTCAAAGGTGTCACCGTTCCGCCTGAGCGTGCTCCATCAATGATCGATGAATACCCCATGCTCGCCTGTCTGGCAGCCTTCGCGACCGGCGAAACGGTTATGCAAGGCCTAGCCGAACTGCGCGTGAAAGAAAGTGATCGGCTGGCAGCAACCGCAGCGGGCCTTGAGGCTAACGGCGTGAAGACGCTTATCGAAGGCGATACCCTGATCGTAACGGGAACGGGCGGGCCCGTTGCAGGCGGCGGAACCGTCGAAACCCACATGGACCACCGCATCGCCATGGCCTTCCTGACCATGGGGCTGGCGACCGAAATGCCTGTCACCGTTGATGATACCGCGATTATCGCCACCAGCTTCCCAGAGTTCATCGGGCTGATGGAAAGCCTCGGGGCTGAATTCGGGGATGCAGGATAATGATCATCGCCATCGACGGACCAGCAGCTTCGGGCAAGGGCACACTTGCCCGCATGATCGCCCGGCACTTCGGCTTTGCCTATCTCGACACCGGCGCACTCTATCGGGCCGTTGCCCGCGATACGTTGGCGGGCGGTTTTGGGCTCGACGACACCGCTGCAGTGGTCTCGATTGCCAGATCCCTCGATCCAGCCACCCTTGATGACGACGGCTTGCGCTGTCCTGGCGTTGGCGAAGCAGCTTCCCGCATCGCTGGCATCCCCGAAGTCCGCGCCGCTTTGCTGGCCTACCAGCGCCATTTCGCCAAAACCCCGCCCGGAGCCGTGCTCGATGGCCGCGACATCGGCACCGTGGTCTGCCCGGATGCCGACGCCAAGATCTTTGTGACGGCAACCGCCGACGTGCGCGCCCGCCGCCGCTTTCTGGAGCGCCAAAGGCAAGGTGAGGATGCAACTTACGAGCAGGTCCTCGATCTGATCCGCAATCGCGATGCCCGCGATTCTGAGCGCGGGAGTTCGCCGATGAAGCGGGCTGACGATGCAGACTTGCTTGACACCACTGAAATGGGTATACAGGCGGCATTCGACGCTGCAGTCGGATTGATCAAGAGGAAGATCAGCCAATAGGGTGCGCAAATCTCTTTGCGGGCCCTTAATTTCATTGGCGGCCCGCCCATCGCTGCAGCAACCGATCCCAAATCACTGACAACTTTGTGCTGTTGATGGCGCCGAGAACCCTTGTGTTGCAGGGGACTCTGGGGGCTGTAGGGGCACATCCACTAATCCGTCTCCGCGCCCACAACGGGCTGCGGATCCGCTTCAACACCGGCTTGCCGAGTGTTGAGCAAAAGCAGTGTTGAGCAACAGGTAATTCAACACAAACCCGCTTCCAGGAGCAGTAACACCGTATGTCGCAGACCGATTCAGCAGACTCAATGAGCCCAACCCAGGACGATTTCGCAGCATTGCTCGCAGAAAGCCTGGCCAAGGAAGATGTGTACGAAGGCAGCGTCGTCAAAGGTAAGGTCGTCGGCCTCGAAAAAGACCTGGCCATCATCGATGTCGGCCTCAAGATGGAAGGCCGCGTTCCGATCCGCGAATTCTCCACCGCCGAGCAGGAAGTTGTCCTGAACGTTGGCGACGAAGTCGAAGTCTACCTTGAGCGCATCGAAAACGCCCGCGGCGAAGCCGTACTCAGCCGCGAAAAAGCCCGCCGCGAAGAAAGCTGGAACCGCCTCGAAAAGCAGCACGAAGCTGGCGAAAAGGTCTCCGGCGTCATCTTCAACCGCGTCAAGGGCGGCTTCACTGTCGATCTCGACGGCGCCGTGGCCTTCCTTCCCGGCTCCCAGGTCGATATCCGCCCCGTTCGCGATATCGCACCCCTGATGCACCAGCCGCAGCCATTCCAGATCCTCAAAATGGATCGCCGCCGCGGTAACATCGTCGTCTCCCGCCGCTCCGTTCTCGAAGAAACCCGCGCCGAACAGCGCGCCGACATCGTCGCCCGCCTTGGCGAAGGTCAGGTCATCGAAGGCATGGTCAAGAACATCACCGACTACGGTGCTTTCATCGATCTGGGTGGCATCGACGGCCTCTTGCACGTCACCGACATGGCCTGGCGCCGCGTCAACCATCCATCCGAAATCCTCAACGTCGGCGATACGGTCAAGGTGCAGATCATCCGCATCAATCCCGATACCCAGCGCATCTCGCTTGGCATGAAGCAGCTTCAGTCCGATCCATGGGAAGGCATCGAAGCCAAATACCCAGTCGGCGGCCGCTTCAAGGGCACCGTTACCAACATTGCCGACTACGGTGCGTTCGTTGAACTGGAGCCAGGCGTCGAAGGCCTCATCCACGTCTCCGAAATGAGCTGGACCAAGAAGAATATCCATCCAGGCAAGATCGTCTCGACCAGCCAGGAAGTTAACGTCCAGGTGCTCGAAGTCGACCCCAATAAGCGCCGCATTTCGCTGGGCCTCAAGCAGACCCAGGACAACCCATGGGATGCCTTCCTGGCCGAACACCCACGGGGTTCGACGGTCGAAGGTCCGATCCGCAACATCACCGAGTTCGGTCTGTTCATCGGCCTTGAAGGCGGCGTCGACGGCATGGTCCACCTGTCCGATCTCGATTGGAACCGTCCAGGCGACGAAGCCATCAAGGACTTCAAGAAGGGCGATACCGTCCAGGCGGCGGTTCTTGATGTCGACAGCCAGAAAGAGCGTATCTCGCTTGGCATCAAGCAGGTCTCCGGCGACCCTGCCGAAACCATAGGCGGCTTCAAGAAGTCGGAAGTCGTGACCTGCGAAGTCATCGCGGTTCAGGAAAACGGCATCGAGGTCAAGCTGGCCGACACCGACCTGACCACGTTCGTCAAGCGTTCCGACCTGTCGCGCGACCGTTCCGAGCAGCGCCCCGAGCGTTACAATGTCGGCGACAAGATCGATGCCGCCGTCATCAGCCTGGATAAAGCCGCCCGCCGCATTACTGTGTCGGTCAAGGCGTTGGAAATCCAGGAAGAAAAGAAGGCCGTCGCACAATACGGCTCTTCCGCCTCGGGTGCATCGCTGGGCGATATCCTGGGTGCCGCGATGATGAATCGTGGAGATGAAGGTGAAGGAGAGGCAACAGCCGAAGCTGAAGCCGCCCCAGCCGAGGCTCCTGAGGCCGCAGCGGCCGAAGCCCCTGAAGCCGCTGCAGAGGAACCTTCGAAGGACGCTCCGGCTGAAGAAGCCAAAAACGATGATGAGGCCAAAAGCGAAAGCTGATTTGGCCAAGCAGGTGGTCAACAGCGCCGCCTGACACCAACAAGACGAGCGCGCCGGGTTCAGCCTGGCGCGCTTTTTTCTGTCAGATCGGGCGCCTGGGTATTTCATTACCAGTGTTAAGCACGCCTGATGAAAGCCTGCCCCCCAGCCATCATCGATCCCTGCAATATTGAATGCGGCCCGATACTTGCCTAGCTTCTGGTGCTATTAGGAATTTGCTAACTTTACTGGTAGCGATGGGCAGCGAAACGATTGCCGCCTGAATTCAATTTTGGAGCATGTTTATGAGCCTCGACGTCGAAACCCTCCTGGATCGCCGCCGCTTACGTCAGAAAGTAACCGTGTGGCGCGTGCTGGCCGTCGTCGCAGCGGTCATTGCGGTCGGCTTCCTGTTGACTGCGGGCGGAGGCAATTCGGGTTGGTTCGCCGAAAAGCAGATCGCGCGGGTCTCAATTACTGGAACCATCACGGAAAGCCGCAAGCAGCTTAAGATGCTGGAATCCATCGAGCAGGCCGAACACGTCGAAGCGGTACTGGTTTACATCAACAGCCCCGGCGGCACCACGACGGGCGGCGAAGCGCTCTATGAAGGCCTGCGCCGGATCGCCAAGAACAAGCCGGTTGTGGCCCAATTTGGCACAGTTGCGGCATCAGCCGGCTACATCGTTGGGTTGGCAACAGACCATATCGTTGCGCGCGGCAACTCGATTACCGGCTCGGTTGGCGTCATCGTCCAATGGCCTGAACTTTCCGGCCTGTTGGAGAAAATCGGCGTCGACATGAAGACCGTCAAAAGCGGTACCTTGAAAGCCGAACCCAACCCGCTGACGACGGCTGGCCCCGAGGCGCTGGAAGTCACCGCCGAAATGGTCGCCGACGGTTTCGCCTGGTTCCAGGGCCTTGTCGAGACCCGCCGCGGCATCAAGGTCGACGACGTTCCAGGCCTTAAGAAGGGCCGCATCTTTTCCGGTCGCCAGGCCAAGAAGTTTAATCTTGTCGACGAAATCGGCGGCGAAAAGGAAGCGGTGTCCTGGCTGGAAAAAGAACGCGGCGTTACAGCCGATTTAAAGATTGTCGACTGGCAGCCCGCTGTGCCAAACCAGTGGGGCCTGAGCGCTATGGCCTCTCGCACGGCCCACAGCCTAGTCGCTGGAGCCCGCGATGGGATCTCAAAAGCACTGACTTCGGGCGGCACAATTTCTACGCTTTCGCTTGACGGCTTGGCTTCTGTTTGGCACCCTCGCGAAAATTGAGTAATTACAACGACTTTGTCTTCCGGAGGCGGCGGTGATCAAGTCGGAATTGATCCAGCGGATAGCAGCAGCGAATCCGCATCTCTATCATCGCGATGTCGAGCGCATCGTGAACGTGATTTTTGACGAAATCGTTTCGGCTCTGGCCCGTGGCGATAGGGTCGAATTGCGCGGCTTTGGCGCGTTTACGGTCAAGCATCGACCAGCCCGCGAAGGCCGCAATCCGCGCACCGGGGCCCCGGTTCCGGTCGAGGAAAAGTTCGTTCCTTTCTTCAAGACGGGAAAAGAGTTGCGCGAGCGGCTTAACGCACAGCGTAAATAAGCTCCCAACTGCGGTCACGTTCGAGTAATATCGAAACGGTATAGATCGCCTCGGCTGGGGCCGGGACACGCACGGCTTTGCGCTGAGCGCTGACGTCCACCCCGGCTTGAATCGATGTTAGGCCCGAACGAATCCTAGGTAACTCAAGTGCTCAAACGTATCATCACCGTGCTGGTCGCATTCCCGGTCGCAATTCTCCTTGTGACGCTGGCGGTCATCAATCGCCATGAAGTCCGCATGGTGCTCGATCCCTTCAAGCCCAAGGCGCCTTCCGTGGCCGTCGATCTCCCGTTCTATTTCTATTTGTTCGGAGCCATGCTGCTGGGCGTCTTGATCGGCGGTGTGGCCGTCTGGATGGGCCAGGGCCGCTGGCGCAAGACCGCTCGCGTCCGCGCCCAGGAAGTCCGCCGTTGGCAGGCCGAGGCCAACCGCCTGACGAAGGAGCGCGATGCCCAGGTCATGGCCTCCAGCAGCAACAACAACCTCGCCCTGACGCATCGCTGAATATCGCCGGGCTGGCTTCCCGCGAATCCCCTCTCCCCTGGGGGGGAGGGTTGGGGTGAGGGGGGCAAATGGCACAAGTCAAAATCTGCGGACTAACGACTGAACCGGCTCTAACGCACGCAATCCAGGCGGGTGCGGATCTGGTCGGCCTCGTTCATTTCTCCAAAAGCCCCCGCCACCTGGAACTCGATGCGATCGCCAAACTGGCCGCCGCCGCGGGCAACATCGGCAAGGTTCGCACGGTCGTTCTGCTCGTCAATCCCGATGACGCCTTGGTCGTTGCAGTGGCCAACAAAGCTGCCCCCGATATCATCCAGCTACACGGCGCTGAAACACCTGAGCGCGTTGCCGAAATCTGCAAAATCTCTGGCCTCCCGATCCTTAAGGCGCTTTCCGTAGCCACGCCGCAAGACGTGTCAAAAGCCGAAGCCTACCTTCAGCCCGGGTGCGCCGACCAAATCCTGTTCGACGCAAAACCACCGCCAGATGCAACGCTTCCCGGCGGCAACGGCCTGACCTTCGACTGGACCATCCTGGATGGCATCGCAGCCCGCTTTCCGTTCGCTTTGGCCGGTGGCCTCAATCCCGATAACGTCGCCGAAGCTATTCGATTGACCCAGGCAGCCATCGTTGACGTATCTTCAGGCGTCGAAGCAAGCCCCGGCAAAAAAGATCCCGAACTTGTCGAGCGCTTTATTGCGGCGGCGAAGGGGAAAGGCCAAAGTGCCGTCTAACGGATAGACACGAAGTCGGCCGTGAGTGCCCATAGTGAGCGCGCCGTAAACACGATCAGAACAGAGACCTAAAAAAGAGACCGCAATGTCCAACGATACGACAACCGCCGAAAAGAAGCCCAACAGCTACCGCACCGGGCCCGATGAGCGCGGGCACTTCGGCTTGTTCGGCGGTCGCTTCGTGGCCGAAACCTTGATGCCGCTGATCCTCGATCTGGAAAAGGCCTTCGAAGACGCCAAGGCCGATCCCGACTTCGCCGACGAGTTCGCGCAACTGATGGCCCATTACGCAGGCCGCCCCAGCCCGCTTTATTACGCCGAGCGCTTGACAGAGCACCTGCGCGACGTCTCGAAGAAAAACGGCGGAGCGGGCGGCGCCAAGATCTACTTCAAGCGTGATGAGCTCAACCACACGGGCTCGCATAAGATCAACAACTGCCTTGGCCAGATCCTACTGGCGAAACGCATGGGCAAAACCCGCATCATCGCCGAGACCGGAGCCGGCCAACACGGCGTTGCGGTTGCAACCGTCTGCGCGCGCTTCGGCCTGCCTTGCGAAATCTACATGGGCGCGACCGACGTCGAGCGCCAGAAGCCCAACGTCGTGCGTATGCACATGCTGGGCGCCAGCATCAATCCGGTGACGGCCGGGGCCGGCACCCTGAAGGACGCCATGAACGAAGCGCTTCGCGACTGGGTCACCAACGTTCATGACACCTATTACATCATCGGTACGGCCGCAGGCCCGCACCCTTATCCGGAAATGGTGCGCGACTTCCAGGCCGTTATCGGACTGGAAACCCGCCAGCAGATGATGGAGCGCGAAGGCCGCCTGCCCGATACGCTTGTCGCCTGCATCGGCGGCGGCTCGAACGCAATCGGCCTGTTCCACCCGTTCCTCGACGATGAAGACGTTGCGATCTACGGCGTTGAAGCCGGCGGCCACGGCGTCGAAGTCGAGAACGGCCACGCCGCTTCCATGTCGGGCGGCAACCCCGGCGTCCTTCACGGCAACCGCACCTATCTGTTGCAGGATGACGAAGGCCAGATCCTCGAAGGCCACTCGATTTCAGCCGGCCTCGATTACCCAGGCGTCGGACCGGAACACTCGTGGCTCAAAGACACCGGCCGGGTCAACTACGTCCCAGTCACAGATAAGGAAGCCCTTGATGCCTTCCAACTGTGCGCCAAACTCGAAGGCATCATCCCGGCTTTGGAACCTTCCCATGCATTGGCCCACGTCCTTAAGCTCGCGCCCACCCTGCCCGAAGACAATCTCCTCGTGATGAACATGTGCGGCCGCGGCGATAAGGATGTGTTTGCTGTGGCCGGCTATCTGGGCATGGATATTTGAGGGGAGGCGGCAATCAGCAGATCAGGTTGCCTTCATCCATTCAAGCGGATTACTTGCCACCAACCACACAATTCTGCGTCCCGGACGCAGCCGCTCCGTCAGGCGCGGTTGCGATCCGGGATCTTGCAGCTACCTGATGCACGAACGATATCGCGCTGAACTTGCCAGTTTCTCATTCCGTCCGGCCCCCCCCCTCAAGGGGGCGGAGCCGTTAAGTGCGAGAGCGTTACCAAAGTATAAATCGAAAACGGTCTCTCGATCCTTTCTGAGGATTGGGCGTTGCGGTGTGCCGAATGTTTGGTGCTGTAGTAATCACGAACAAACCTCGCAGCCCCTCCCCCTGTTTTTTTAGGGGGAGGACGCCGCGCCATTACTTAGCTCCGTCTTACAGGTGCTAGGTCGCATCAACTTGAAGCTTAAGGAGCTAAGTGATCCTGGCGCGGCTAGGTGGGGGTGTTTGCCCCAACCCCATCGCAAGCATCCAACACCCCCGCCTGGGAATGCCACGATCACTTGGTCCCTTATGTTGCAAACGCCGCAACGTTCCTGGTTGAAAGGCGGGTCCAAGTAATGGCATTCCGTCCGCCCCCCTCAAGGGGGCGGAGCCGCTGGGCGCGAGGGCCCATTCACTTGAGTTGCCACTTATGTCGACTCTCGCGCGCATCCTCCTGGTCGTGACGCCGTCGCAAGATCGGGCTATACCTCTACAATTGCGAAGTCTGGCGGGTAGGGGCTGTTAATTTTGCCGGGTAAGATTTTCATCAGTTACAGGCGCGACGACGATCCATCCGCTGCCGCCCGCGTCTGCGACGGGCTGGCTGCCAAGTTCGGTCGTGCGAGCGTCTTCATGGACGTTGACAAATTTCGCGCCGGTCAGCGCTTTGATGAGGAACTGGCCAAGGCGCTTGCCGAATGCGACGTCTTGATCGCCATCATCGGCCCCCGCTGGATGGAGCTACTGGAAAGCCGCGCATCAATCGACGACCGCGATTTTGTCCGTGAAGAAATCGCCGGTGCCCTGAAGCGCAAAATTGTCGTCATACCTGTTCGCGTCGGCCGCGAGGGCCAGCTTGCGCCGCTGCCACGCCAAGACGATCTGCCCGGCGATATCCGCGACCTGGTCCTGCACCAGAAGCACGACGTCACCCATGAGAACTTCGGCCGTGACATCGACAAACTGGTGAAGGACATCAGGGCCGTGCGGGGAAGTTCCAATAAGTTGGAGCGGGCTGCCCGGGCGCTGCGCTGGGCCCCTGGCATCGTCGCGGCCGCAGGTGCCATCTTTGTCGCGCTGGTTGGGGCAGAGAATGTGCGCGACGCCGGCGGATGGCTGCGCGGCTTTTTCGAGGAGCCAGAGCGGCCCCCGATTGAGATGACACCAACCAAAAGTTCATCGCAAAAACAGGCAGCAGACCTGGTCGCCAGCAAGAGCGAAGCCGACAAGGCCGCGATGATCAAGGAAGCACAAACCCTGCTCGCCGAACTCGGCTACGACCCCGGTGAAGCCGATGGGTTGCGCGGTGTCCAAACAACGGACGCCATCAAGGAATTCCAGCGCGACATGGGAACCGCGAGCCGCAAGATCTTCGGCCAGGTCGACCAGCGCCTGATAAGCGCACTGCGCGTCGCCAAGCGCACGAAGCTTCGCGAGGAACGCCGCCGGGCCCGACAGCTTGCGGAGAAGGAAGCGGCGGCCGCCGACGCGGAGGCCGAACGTGTCGCTGCGGAGCAGCGCAAAGAGCAAGCAGAGGAGGCGGAGCGAAAGCGCCTTGCCAGATCCCTTTCCCCCAACGCGACCTCAATCCCAGAAACGAAGGCCCCCGGGGACGAAACGGCATGCCGCCAGTTGCCAGCCGCTTTAACAAGTCAGGTGCCGCTAAAGGAAGGCGATGAATTTTGCAGCGCGACCGGGCGCAAAACCGCGCGCGTCGAACGCATCCACGATCAAAGCATTCGCTTCCTGGTCAATGGAACAAAATCGCTGACCTGCCGGGAAGGCGAAGCTTGTGCGTTCGACTGGTCGCCGAACGTGCATTTTCGTGTCACCGCCCGCTCCGACCCCGCCCGCGGCATCCAACCCGTAGGCGCGCTACTTCCACGTTAATTCACATTCCAAACCAACCAAGGTTCAGTTCTATGCGCACGATTTTGATCGCCAGTCTTTGTTTACTGCACATTACCTCCCTCAACGCGCAAACGGTGTCTGCGAAAGTCGAGCGGGCAAAGCGGTTGCTTGTTCCAGTAGGCGAGCTTTATCGCGTCGACGAAGGCGTTTTCGATCTCAAGTTCGGCCAATCTATTGACTTGACGAACCGCCGCCTGCTCATGCGCCTGGATTACGACAAACGAAGAAAGTGGCTTCTGACGATCAATGGTATGGTGCCGCATGGCAGTGAGGTGGTCGGGAGTACTTACTGGCGAACCGGTTCGCGGATTAACCTTAAGCTGATGGAGAGCACCGAGAGCTTCGTGCTGGATAAAGACGTGTGCACCCTTGATGTCGTGGATATTGCTACGCCAAAGGGTGCGCCGGCGACGGGTACGTTCCGTCTGTTTTGCGATTAGGTCTGTTCATTTTAGTTGGACGCAGTTAAGGGCTGCGGTCCATGCTGAGCGTGGCGTCGCAATGGTAGGCAATGGTAGCCCCGGGCCAGCCCCTGGCGTCTCCTCAATCCGTCGCCTCTGCCAGCAACCGAGCACCAATCGCTTCCTTCTCCCCGTACTTCACCTGGCCAACACTTCCTGAATTCGTGTTGGATACGGGGAGAAGGAGAGGATGAGGGGCAGCCGCAAGTGCTGGCTTTGACTGGTTTTCGCCGCCCTTCACCCCGTCCTTCTCCCCGCTCGCGGGGAGAGCGGGATCGATCCGCAGGTTCTCGGCTCCGCCAACTCCGGCAGGAGCACCCCCCTCACCCCGGCGTCCTGCCATCGCGTGCCGCCGTTAAGAGCCGCTCCATCAATTCCCTCAGAAGTGCGTCTTCATCAGCGCTGAGGTGGCGCCCGAACAGGTCTCGCACCGCCGGCCCGTAGACCGCCCACATCTCCCTTTCCTTTTTCTTTCCCGCCGCCGTCAGGCAGGCAAAGGCGCCCCGCCTGTCGCCTTCAACGCGCATGCGCTCGATCAGCCCCGCCGTCTCCATCCGGTCTGCCAGCCTGGTCAGATTGCTGCGCGGGATAACGGCAGCATCGGCCAACTCGCTCATCCTGAGCCGCTGCTGAGGTGCGTTCTTTAAAACCCAGATGACGACATACCAGTTCGATTCCGGCAGCCCCGCTGCCTTTAAGCGCTCCTCCACGCGCAGCATCAGCAAATCGTGCGCCATCAGGAATGTGGGCCACGCCGACGGCTGCCGCTTTGCTTTCTTATCTGAGCCGCCCGCTTTCCTGCCTCGTTTCGATTGAGCCATCCAGCCTCTCTCCGTTTCGTGATTTGCAGTTGACCATAGTTGCAATCTAGATAATTGCAAATGCAATGATCGCTAAGAAAATTAACCAGCTTCGCGGTCGTGGCATCGGTCGACGAACACCGACAAAAAGAATTCCTTCCCGTCCAACGACAACGGACCGCGCGTGGGCTGCCGCGCGGCTCGGGCGGGAGGGGTGTGCCTGCAGCCCGACAAACCAGTAGTCATCAAGGAGTAATGATCATGAAGACCAAGTCCCTCATCGCGCTCGCCGTAGCAGGCGCATTTACCTTCTCCGCACCCGCCATCGCAGGTCCCGAGGTCAACACCTCGCTGGGCGCGGTTCTCGTCGCCGGAAAGCCCGCCCCCGGTCTGGCCGCCCACGGCTTCGATGTCGTCGCCTATTTCAAGGTTTCAAAACCCGTTCAAGGTGACGCCAAGTTCGCCATCACTCACAATGATGCAACCTACCGGTTCGCCAGTGAGGCCAACCTCAAGGCGTTCAAGGCCAACCCGGCCAAATACGAGCCCGCCTTCGGTGGCTATTGCGCATACGGCGTGTCAGTCGGCGCCAAGTTCGACGGCGACCCGCGTTACTGGAAAATCGTCGACGGCAAGCTCTACCTGAACCTCAACGCCGATATCCAGCAAGCCTGGCTGAAGGACATTCCCGGCGCGATTAAAAAGGCCAGGTCCAACTGGCCCAAACTCGCCGACAAGCTGCCCTCTGAAATTTAACAATCGATCGAATCTGGCTCACGCGGCCCCAGCCGCGTGAGCCACCCAACCCTCAATGAGTTCCTCGTAAAATGAAAGGTTTCCCAAGCCATGGACCCGCGTTTCGTAACCCGTAACATGCATGCTTATCTCGACTACCCCGTCGCCCTCAGCCTGATGACGCTGCCGTTTGTCTTGCAATTGGGCAGCTCTCATCCAATGGCACTATGGCTGGCCGTCGTCACCGGCGCGGCAGCTTTCATCCTGACCGTTTTTACCGATCACAAGCTGGGTGTCTTCCGCGTCATCCCCTATGCAGGCCATCTGGCTGTCGATTTCACGGTCGGCCTGGTATTCGCCATCGCCCCGTTCGCGCTTGGCTTCGCTGGCATCGATGCCTGGTACTACTGGCTCAATGCCGCAGCCGTATTCACCGTCGTCAGCCTCAGTGAACCAAATGAAGTAGCAGGTGCAGGTTGATGGCAGGAGGGACGCAACGCCGGCCTCTTGCGGTTCCGCCCCCTTTTTACGGGGGCGGACGGAATGCGATTCACTTAGGCCCGGTTGGCAATCAACAGCAGCACCGCACATGAAACGCCAGGGGACCAAGTGATCGTGGCATTCCCAGGCCGGGGGTGGGCGACACTGGCGAGCCGGCGTGATCTGTAGGACGTGCAAGCTCAGCAAAAAACACCGCCAATCGGACAGTGACGGAACCGCAAGCTGTGCGCTACGCTGCGCCAACGCTCCCTGCCGTCTCAGAGAGAATTGGATGTCTAACACTTGCCTTCACCTGCAAATTGAAAATGACGCCACCCGGTTCGCAGATCTTGGAGTGGCTAAATTCAGCAGCATTCTGAACGCCAATGACGTCGCTGCATTGGATGCAATGTTCCCAACGCTGCCACCGCGAACCGCAGGCGCGCGCAGCGAAGCCTTCACCTCAGGTGCCAGGGCTTTTCTTGGCTCTCAGTCTTCGCTGACCGCACTTGCCAGCAACCTCCTTGGTTTCTCGAATGCCAACCTTTCCCGAATCCAGGTTTTCAATAAGTCCGAAGGTGCAAATTGGTTCGTTCCCTGGCATCAGGATCGCGCTGAAGATGGCGCCGATAGGCCGGTTTCTACACTCGAGCAGACAGTTGCCCTCCGCATCCATCTTGATGATTGCAACGAAGATTGTGGCCCGCTGGAAGTCCTGCCAGGTTCGCATTTGAATGGCCGGTTGGACGCCAAAGCAATCAAGCAGAAATTGGCGAGCACCCGACCCTGGCTTTGCCTTGCTGAGCGCGGGGAAATCGTGGCCATGCGCCCCCTCTTGGTCCATCGCTCAAAACGAGCAACAAGACCTACAGCCCGGCGAGTTATTCATCTTGAATACAGTGGTTGATCCCAAGCCCCACATCACTCATCGCCCTCCGACTTCGCCATCCGCCCCGGTGTCGCCGGGATGATCTCGGGCAACACCAGCGCCTTCTTGGGTTTGGCGATCGGCGCCATCAATTCCTTGGCAGCTTCAACGATGATTACGCCAGCAAATCCTGGCATGATCCGCGCGCCCAACCGCTCCCAGGCAACCGCTGAGCGCAGCAGCATGTCGCGGCTGAACGGCGGTGCGTAGAGCGCTTCGGCCCAATCAACCGGCTCGAACATCGCATCGCGCAACATGCCTTCAAGTTGCGTCTTGCTGTAGGGATGGCCAAAGCCGAACGGTGTCCGGTCGGTCCGCGCCCAAATGCCCAGTCGATTTGGAACCACCATCATCAGGCGGCCTTCCGGCGTCAGCGTCCGCCACATCTCGCGCAAAAACGGTTGCACGCGCTCAGCCGTCTCAAATCCATGCACGACCAGCATCCGGTCGACCGAGTTGTCAGGCAGCGGCAGTTGCTCTTCGTCGATCAGGACAGAATGCTTGCGCCCCTCGCGCGGCCACACCATCGCGCCTTGCCGCAACGGGTTGAATGAGCCGCAGCACGCCGACTGCAATCGGAATGCTCCAAGATAGGGGTTGGCATATCCGATGCCGATCATTACCCCGCCGGAGACCTTGCGCCAGCGCTGCTGAATGCGGCCGTTCACCAGCCGACGCACCACGGCCCCCAGGGGGCTGGCGTAAAAGTCTCGAAGCGTGGCGACATCGGTGTGCATGGTGGTGGTGTCTGGGGCCAATGTGATGAAAGAAAACGTTCCCCGCGGCCGTGTGGCGTCTATCGGCGCGCTGCGGTTGCATAAAGCCTGCCCGTTCGGGCAATCGCCTGTCGTTGTGAGCGGCCTCCATAAGCCCAATGTAATCGCATGTCGGTTGCAACTTTCTTGACGCAACCCGTCCCACACCTTTAGCCAGGATGTGTGATACCACCTCAATATCATCCTATGGAGGACGCCATGTCGCTGAAAATCTATCAGTTCCCGGCCCGAGACGACAACTATGGCGTTCTGGTCCATGATCCAGATAGCGGCCTGACCGCATCGATCGATGCGCCTGAAACGGCAGCCGTAAAGGCAGCGCTCGCCCAAAATGGCTGGAAACTGACCCACATTTTCACCACCCACCACCACCAGGACCACGTTGAAGGCAACGCGGCGTTGAAGTCGGAAACCGGCTGCCGGATTATCGGCCCGCGCGGCGAGGCCGCCAAGATCCCCGGCCTCGATGACGAAGTTGGCGAAGGCGATACCTTCAAGTTCGGCAACTACGAGGTTGAGGTTCTGGAGACACCGGGCCACACCCTTGGCCACATCACTTATGTCATCCCGCAAGGCAAGGTGGCATTCGTCGGTGATACGATGTTTGCCATGGGCTGCGGACGGGTGTTCGAAGGCACGCATGAAATGATGTGGAACTCGCTCAACAAACTGCGCGGGCTTCCTGCCGGAACAACTATCTTTGCCGGCCACGAATACACATTGTCGAACGCACGGTTCGCCGTCACAATCGAACCCGACAATGCCGCCCTCAAAGAGCGCCTCGCCAAAGTTGAAGCCCTTCGTGCAGAAGGTAGGCCGACCCTGCCCACAACCATCGACAAAGAACTGGCGACCAACAGCTTCCTGCGCGCCTGCGAGCCCGAGGTCAAAGCCGCACTGGGCATGCAGGATGCCCAAGACTGGCAGGTCTTTGGCGAAATTCGCACACGAAAGGACAACGCGTGACCGGCGATCCGGGGGCAGCAAGTGCCGCAATGACCGCTGATGAGATCATCTCGCTGCTGGCAATGCAGCCCCACCCCGAGGGCGGATACTTCTGCGAAACTTTTCGCGACGAGGTGTCCGTCAGCGAGGAGGGGCGAGCTGCCTCGACAGCAATTTATTTCCTGTTGAAGGCGGGGCAGTCCTCTCACTGGCATACCGTCGATGCCTCTGAGATCTGGCATTGGTATGCAGGCGCTCCGCTGAAACTGGGTATCGCTCCCCCGCAAGGCCCGGCTAGACACGTCACGCTTGGAAACGACCTGATCGCCGGCCATCGGCCTCAGGCGGTCGTGCCTCCAGGTCACTGGCAGAGGGCTGAAAGCCTGGGCGACTATACGCTGGTGGGATGCACTGTGGCTCCCGGTTTCATGTTCGAGACTTTTGTCCTCGCACCGCCCGGTTTCGAACCGGGCAACGGGGCTTGAACGCCGCATACGAAACCAGCGATCCCACGCCAATTCCTGGCAGGCCCGACTTTTCCACTGGTTACTCCATCAACGGGCAAGGCTCAAGCTCCTGGAATCCCTAAGCAAAATCCTGCTGTGTGAATCAGGCACCAGGCGTTGCCAGGGGTGCCTTGTGACCAGCGCGCGACTCACTCAAAACTTCGCCATGGTTCGCACTTTGTGATTCGTGTTTTCTAAGGCCTCGATTCAACCGCCGCCTTAAGTGAGCGGCAATTCAAATCAGAGGCGCTAAAGCAACCGACGCACAATCCCGCGATCCTCCTCAAGGGGCATTTCAAAATCTAAAAGTAAGAGCGCAAGCGGGGGCAGTTGAAAATGAGGCGGGAGTCAGAAGGGTCTTTGCTGAGCACGGTGTTCGTTGACTACGACAACATCTATCTATCGCTCAAACGCAAAAACGAGGAAGCCGCAAAACGCTTCGCCAAGGACGCCGGTCACTGGTTGACCGAAATCGCCTCCGGCCGGCTCATCACGCCGACCAACGGACCCGCGCTGACGACGCCGCGGCGCATCGTCATGAACCGCTGCTACGGCAACCCGGTGCCGCGCCGCAATTCGCATGACAACTCAACCGACATGAATTCTTTCCCGTTCGTGCGCCACCATTACCTGCGCGCCGGGTTTGAGGTTATCGATTGCCCGCCGCTGACCGCCCAACTCAAGAATTCAGCCGACATCCGCATGGTGATGGACGTCCGCGATTATCTGTTGCACGACACCTACTTCGATGAATTCATCATCCTGTCGGGCGATGCCGACTTCACACCGGTCCTGCATCGGTTGCGCCAGCATGCCCGCCGCACTGTGATCTACTCCAACGATTATACCGCAGCTCCATACACCGCCATCAGCGATGGCGAAGTGCGCGAAGCCGATCTCATCGCGGCCTTGACCGATACTCAGGCGCCAAGCGTCGTCACCGAGGAAGTATCCTCGCGCAAGAGCCTGCCCAACCCTGAAGAGCAGGCCGATGTGCGTCAGGCTATCGTCACCGACGTCGTAAGCAATGTTCGCCAAACCAACCAGCCGTTGTTGTTGGAGGTTCTGGCCGATCGCGCAGTGCGCACGTTGGGCCGCGAGAAAACCGTCGGCACCGCCTGGGGGGGAGCGGGAAGTTTCCGCGATCTTCTGGTCAAGGATTTGCCCAAGGGCATCGAAGTGACCGAGCATGCACCCCACTACGTCTTTGATACGGCGCGCCAGGATGCGCCGGTGGAAGCGACAAGCGAGCCTCGTCCAGCCACACCCAAGACAGAGCAGGTCGAGCGTCTGGCGACATCGTTCGGCGACGTTCGTCCCGAGCCGCTGGTCCCGGCATCCGTAGCTGGCCCGGCCATCTCGGCAAACGCCCATCAGCAATCCCTGAACCAGGCGCCTCGTGCACCTGCCCAACAAGCAGCAACCGCGCCCGCTTCGGCAGTGGCTCCAAATCCCGCGGCCCTGCAGCCCCCGGCTCCCCTGGAAAGTGCGGCTCCGCCTATCCGCCCGCAGCCGATGGGCGACAGATATCCCACGCCTTCAGCCGCGCAACAGTCCAGTCAGGAACCCCGCGGAACAACGGCACCAGAACACGCAGCACCCCAGGCCCCTGCCGCTGAACCCGCACCCGCTCAAGCAGGTGCACCACATCAGGCGCCCCGGCACGCTGCACCAGAGCCCTCGCCACAGCCCTCCGGGTTTGCCCAGCAGGTGACTGCTCAGCGTCCCGCTACCGCTCCTGCATCAGCGGCCACCGCGCAACCGGCTCCTCAGCAGCCGACGGTGAACCGCAATCCGGTATCCACCCAGAGCGACAACGCAAGTGCGATCCAGAAGTCGATCGCCCGCATCCACGAAGCCTGCCAGGCTCCGCCGATTTCTCCACCCGAATATCGGGTCCTGTTCGACGTGATGGCAGAAGAAATCACCGAAAACGGCCTGACCGGCACCCAGACGCTGGTCAACATCTGCGAGCGTGGCAAGGCTCTGGGTATCGACGTCAGCAAAGACGATGCCCGCTTCATCCTTGAGGTGGTCAGCGAAGCCGATCCCTGGTTTGAGCAAGGCGCTTCATCAGGTCTGTTCGCAAGCCGCTTCCGCAACTTTGTCATCGCAAGGTGCAAAGGCTCAGGCCTGCAACTGTCCGCAACCGAGCTCGACCTGATCGAGGCCTGGTTCACCGGCGCAGCCCCGCGCGTCGCCGCAGAAGTTGAAACGCCCGCACCTGGCCCCGGTCAGCAGGCAGCTCCCACCCAGCCGGCACCGGCTCCTGCTGCCAACGCTCAAGCCGAGCGAGCGCAAAACCAGGAATGGTTTGCCAACGAGCCCCCGCAGGGCCAGGGCAGGGAAGTAGAAGCTGCTGCCGCGCAAGCCGGTGACTTCGGCCGCTACAGTAGCGATGACGAGGCCGACTTTCCGCGCGTGCTGCGCAATCGCAACCGCGCCTGATAAAACGGGCAATCGCAAATAAGAAAGGGCACGTACCATTGCGGTTCGTGCCCTTTTTTATATTCGTGTTGAATTCGTTGAATTGGATTCTGTGCGCCTCGCCGCGCCTCTTAAGAACAACTGCCCCCGCCAAGCACGCAAAACTTGGAGCAGTGGGGATGACACAGCTTCACCGCGCCGCGTTCAAACATGCCGCCATCGGCCTTCGCAGCGGCATCTAAAGTCGCGCCCATTTCAAAGGCCAGATCGAACGGCAGCAAAGTACATGGCAACACCACCGGAGCCTCAGCCCCCTTCCGCTTGACCACCATTCGCGATGTCGCACACATCATGTCGGCTGGCTTCAGACCAAGGATATCCCAGCACGCCGTTGTAATTTCGGGCGTGTCGTGCACACCGTCCATTTCCGGAAACAACACGAGCTGGCTGCTGTCATCAGCATCGACAGGCCAGCCATTTTCCGCCGCCAGCGCCCGGTAGGCTTCCCGCCCCTCAGCCTCGCTTTCGTAAAGACTGATCCGTCCGGCAATGGCCAATCGGAATCCGTTTTCCGCCAGCCATGCAATTCCCTCAAGCGCCTTGTCGAAGGCACCCGCCCCGCGCTCCTCATCGTGTAGCTCGCGCGAGTGATGATCCAGGCTGACCCGCATAGTGAGCTTGTCGCCAAGGCGCTGCTGCAGGTCCAAAAGCCGTTGTTTGACACCCGGGCGCTGCATTGGCTGCATGGCGTTGGTCAACACCAGAACTTCGAAGTCACGCGAAAGCGCATCTTCCAGCATGTCCAAAAAGTCAGGGTTCAAGAACGGCTCGCCCCCGGTGAAGCCGATTTCACGCGTCTTGGCGGTCTCCGCCTCCCTCAAGAACGCAGCCGTCTCCGCCGCCGAAATATAGACCAGCGCGTCGTTCTTCGGGCTGGAGAGAATGTAGCAGTTCTTGCATTCGATATTGCACAGCGTACCGGTGTTGATCCAAAGCGTATCGAGCTTCTTCAGCCAGACCCGCGCGCGTCTTTCCCCCTTCGCCGTCCAATCCGGGTCGGCAAATTTCTCATCAAGCTGCGGGCTCATAGAAGGCAGTGTCTCAATACTCAATTCAGTTGTCCTTTTCGGTCAGTCATCGCTTGCCCGGTCGTGCCCCCATTCGAACGGACACCCGCAACTGTCTCTTTAAAAGATCGTCCCAGACCTATCACACGTGCTCCAACCACCGTACTCACAATGGTTTTATTGGTCGGTGAGGAAGCAATCCAGTCAGCTCAACGGGTGAGCAACAAAGCACCGGCTGGCGATCGTTCAGGCCGCAGCGCTCTGACTTGTACGCGGTCTTCAAGTCGAAAAGTTGGACATCGTCACGTGATGGAGCGACACTTGGCTCCAGTGCTGACACACTTGCATTGTGCTCCCCGGGCCCAAACGCCAGGGCCCGAATAGACCAAGCCCTCATCTGCAATGACAGCCAACACCCAGCGAGGACCAAATGGCCGGCAAATCATTTCTCCGCGATGTCGACCGGCAATTCGAAGCCGCAGCGCAACTGGTTCCCATGCAGGACGGGATGAGCGAGAAAATTCGCGTATGCAATGCCACCTACGTCGTCCGTTTCGGCGTCCGCCTGCGTGGTCACATGCACACCTTCCTGGGTTGGCGCGCTGTCCACTCCACTCATGTCAGCCCCGCCAAGGGCGGCATTCGCTATGCTCCTGATGCCGACCAGGAAGAAGTCGAGGCCCTGGCCGCCTTGATGACCTACAAGTCGGCATTGCTGGGCCTCCCGTTCGGCGGCTCGAAGGGTGCGCTTCAAATCAACCCGGCCGATTGGCAGCAAGACGAACTGGAAAAAATCACCCGGCGGTTCACTCAGGAACTGACCCGCCATAGTTTCCTGTCGCCCAGCCAGAACGTGCCCGCCCCCGACATGGGAACGAACGAGCGCACCATGGTCTGGATGACAGACGAATATCGGCGCTGGGCGCCAAACGACATCAATGCGTTTGCCTGCGTAACCGGCAAACCGCTGGCAGCGGGCGGCATCGAAGGACGCATCGAAGCGACTGGCCGCGGTGTCCAGTATGCCATCCGCGAATTGTTCCGCCACGAGGAAGATCTGGCCCCAACCGGGCTCAGTCCCGATCTGGCAGATAAGAGCGTCATCATCCAGGGACTTGGAAATGTCGGCTACCACGCAGCAAAGTTCCTGAGCGAGGACGACGGCTGCAGGATCATCGGCGTGATCGAACGCGATGGCGCGGTCTACCGCGAGCAGGGCCTCCCCATCGAACAACTCAAGCAGCATCTGAACACCAACAACGGTGTTCGCGGATTTCCCGATGCCGCGTTTGTGGCAGATGGTGCCAGCATTCTGACCCGCCGCTGCGATATCCTCATTCCAGCCGCGATGGAGGGCGCCATAACCGAGGCGAACGCCGGCTCGATCAACGCCAAGATCGTCGCCGAAGCCGCCAATGGGCCGACAACATTCGAAGCCGACGCGATTTTGCGGTCCCGCGGCGTCCTGGTCCTTCCCGACCTCTACGTCAACGCCGGCGGCGTAATCGTCAGCTATTTCGAATGGGTCAAGAATCTCACCCACATTCCATTCGGTCTGATGGAGCGCCGCCATCACGAGACCTCGCACCGCATGCTGGCCCACTCGCTTGAAGCCATGACAGGGACCAGTTTCCCCGACGGTCAGGCGCGCGCATTCCTGGATGGCGCCCGCGAGATCGATTTGGTGCGCTCGGGCCTGGACGACATGATGCGTGGTGCCTACGAGGAAATCTCACGTGCCCGCAAGACGGATGCAGGCAACCATGACATGCGCACGGCCGCCTACATGATCGCCATTCGCAGGGTATCAGAAGCCTATAGCGTGATCGGCTTGTGACCCAACGAAGTTGAGCTGCTGCACAGCGCCCAGGAAGTCGATCCCGGCGCGCGGGCTCAATGCTCCCCAAGCCCCGCTTGAGCACCTGCCTTCCCACCGTCACAGCCTTGAATTCCGTCGCTGAACACCTATCTCGAAAAAATGCCCCTGAAGCGAGCTCCCGGGGTCCGCCCCGGCGGCCAATGGAGGTGCTCAAAATGGAAAAAAACACATCGATTTTGCTGCCAGACAAACTCAGCATGTTCCTTGGAGCGCTGTTGTTCGTCTCGCCCTGGCTAATGGGTTTCAGCGGTGAACCTTTGGCAAGTTGGAACGCCCACATCTTTGGTGCCGTCATTTTCGCGATGGCCGTATCGGAAACATTTGCCTTCAAGGTGTGGGAGGAATGGATCAGTGGCGCAGCCGGCATCTGGCTGATTCTGGCCCCGTTCCTATTGGGCTTCAACACACATGTCGCCGCAGTCGCGGTCCACATCCTGGTCGGCTTGGCAACGATCCTGCTCGTAGCTTGGTCGACGACTGATCACGACACCGGCCATTTGGCATAGCGCCCGGAGCCCAGATCCCAACCAACGCGGCCCGTCGCTGCAATATCCTGAGGCGGCGGGTCGGCTGTGCCATTCCGTCCAAGGCGGAAATAGACCGGTGTCGGCCGGAAAGGGCTCTGGGCCGGCCCGATCGGTCGATCTGGCATAGCTGCATCTTCTATGATATTGCTGAAACCGTAGTTTTTCACAGTCCAGCAACGGAACCCGCGCCCAGTGTCGACGAGGGAAGAAGAGCCCGCCGAGGCATGGTTGGAGGCAGCCGACGGACACCGTTGGCCGTTGCGGGGCAACAGTCCGATCGGACGTTCGCCCTCCAACCTGATAGTGCTCAAGGACCGCAAGGTTTCCAGGCGACACGCTGTCGTCCACCGCCAGGATATGCATGAATTCTGGCTCGTCGATCTGGGCAGTGGCAATGGATCCTACATTAACGATTTAAGGGCCTCGCTACCCGCCCGTTTGAACGATGGCGACGTCATGAGGCTGGGCGATTATGCCCTGACCTTCCGGCAGTCCAAGTCCGCATTGCAGGAACAGGCAAAAACCGACATCCCCTCGGTGACGGTCATAGAAGTCAAGAAGATCGATTGCTGGATGCTTCTCGCCGACATCGTCAATTCCACGAAACTCGCAGGCGAATGCGACCCTTCCGAATGGGCCTCGCTGGTCGGCAAATGGTCGGGCAACTGCCGCCAGATCGTCGAGCTTCACGGCGGCGCCATCAACAAGTACCTGGGCGATGGGTTTCTGGCGATATGGCCGGCCAGCGAACAGCGCACCGAGCACGTCTCGGGCGTGCTGAAAGCGCTTTTTGAATTGCAGGGAAGCAGTAAACTTCCCTTCCGGCTGGCCTTGCACAAGGGGCAGGTATCTTCTGGTGGAGGACCCACACTGGGCGAGGACAGCTTGTCCGGCCTCGAATTGATTATGCTGTTCCGGATGGAAAAATTGGCGGGCTCGCTGGGCACACCGTTTTTATGCACCGAGGCTGTGCACCAGGAACTGGCCGCCCACCTACCGTTGAAATCGGTCGGGGCTCACGAAGTGCAAGGCTTCATCGATGATGAACCCCGCAACTTCTACAGCTTGGCAGACGACTAGAGCGCGTCGGCTCCGGTTCAGCCGGGAATGCAATAGAGCCTGTCAGTGCATGGCAGCGAAATCAGTCGCCCGGATACGTCAGCGAATTGCCCAGATACGTGGCAACAACCACCAGCAACAGCACCAGCGAACCGGCGAGAAACCGGCCAAATGTCGAGCTGCGGGTCTGGGCGGGTGCCTGCGTTGGGCGGATCAAGGTCGGCTCGAGTTCCGAGCGCACCCCACTGTCGTTACTGCCATTGTCCGCCGCTGAGCCAGACCCTGCATCCTTGTTGATCTTGACGACGACGACCGTTGTGTTGTCTTGGCGTGGCTTGTCGCGGGCATCGACCGTCTCGACAAGGTGTCGGGCAACGTCCTCTGCCGGAGCACCGATCATGTTGTGAAGTTCACGCGCGATCTCGTCGCCCTCGAGCGTTAACAGCCCATCGCTCGCTACAATCAACACATCACCGGCAAGCAGCGGCAGCCCGCTCAATTCCAGATCCTGCATCGGAATGCGTTCTCCGGTCAGCGCGGAATGCAGCGCCCGGCGCCGGCTATCGGTCAGCGCGGCCTCCTGGGAAATGATCCCCTCGGCGACCTGCTTATCCAAAATCGCCCCGTGCGAATGGTCGGCATTGAGACGGCGCAGGCTGCCATTGCGGTACAATAAAAGCGCCGAATCCCCGACGCTGACCCAACGCAGGCCCGAGTGGTCGAAATACGCACCAACCAGCGTGCAGCCCATGCCCTCATATTCGGAATTATTGCCGATGGCCTGGCCCAGCGCGCCATTGCACTCATCCAGCGCGCGCGCCATCTTCGGACCGATCTCAGCCCCACCCGATGTAAATACCTCGATGTATTGTGTGCACGCCAGCTTGCTGGCGAAGTCGCCGGAAACATGGCCGCCCATGCCATCAGCTAAAACCACCAGCAGCGGTGGCGCTTCGCCGGAAACCTGGGCATCAGGGGCTTGCCAGACCGCGCAGTAATCCTCCTGCCGCGCCCGGCGACCCTGGCTGGCATAAAAAGAATGACTGAATTCGATCCGGTCCGCGCTCATACTTGTCTGCTAGCTCTCCGTGCCCGTCGAAGGGCCATCGTCACCCGAAAGCCAATCGAAATCAGGTCCGCACAACGCCACAAACAGCATCACAGTTTCACCGATCTGGATCTGATCGCGGTCGTTAAGTTCAACGGGTGCGATAACAGGAGACTTGTTGAGCCGGATGAGGTTGGACTTACCATTGTCCCGCAGAAAGAATTTACGCCCCAAATCATCATAGACGATGAACGCATGGGTATCGCGCGTGATCCGGGCATCACCGAAATTAAGGCGGATGCGCTGATCCTCGCCGCGGCCAACGGAGTTTTGGCCGTAAAAGATCGAGCAGTGCTGGCCCCGCCCGGGCCCTTCAAGGATCACCAGCCAGCCGACCGCCGGATCGAACTCGGGTTCACGCGCCTTACCCGCGCTTCCCGCCGCCGGCAGCATCACGGTCTTGTCGTCATCGCCGCCGTCGGCATCAGATCCGCCCACCGAGCCGATCACCGTTCCCAGCGGCGGTGAGGCTCCCGCATCGCGCAACGGCAAAATCCGCGTTGCCTCATCACCGATCTCGTCCTCATTTTCGTTGACGAACGTCGGCGCGTCGTGGAGGCCCTCTTCAGGATCGTCCCCGGTTCCACCGGTGCTATTGGTCGTCATGGCAGTTCTCCTCTTGAGAAGAGCATTTCGTTCACCCTGCTGCGGGCAACCATCTTTGATCGTTCAGCTTTTGCCAGTACCCGTCAAGACAGCCTCTCCAGTCATGACAAACAGCGCCTCCCACCGCGCAGACCATCAGGCCGGCGTATCGCTGAAGCGCAGCTTGACTTCACCCAGTTCGATAAGATCGCCGTTCGCCAATGTTTTCTGACCGCACCTGTTACCATTAACGAAGATGCCGTTCTTGGTGCCCAGATCGTGGATCGAAAAGACCCCGTCATTCGCCATCTGAATGATGGCGTGCTGACGGTGGACGGAGTTATTGGTCAGCCGGATATCGCTGGCCGAATCCCGCCCGACCCGCAGGTTGCCGGTATAAAGCGGCACGGCAGGAGCATCCGATCCCTCAAGGGTCAGCCAAGCCAACGGCTTGGGGGTGGAGCCCGAAAAGCCAGGCCCCAGAATGCGGGTCTCTTCCAGGCTGTCGGCAGGAGCATGAATTGGTGCCCCCGCAGGTGTACCTGCATGCCCGGCTGGCGCTGTAACAGGAACAGGCTGCGCGCGCCGCCCTGAAAAACGCGACCGGATTACCAGTAGCCCGCCGATGCCAAGCCCTAAAACGGCCAACAGCATGATCAGGTTATCGGACACCTGTTTTTGCAACGTCAGGTGCCAGGGATCCTCGGTCAGACGTGTATACGAGATCGCATCTGTCGTGACATCTCCGGTGTCTTCAAGGTCTGCCGAGAGCGTCACTTCGCCATCTGCGGGAAGTCCGGTTGCATCAATCGTAACGATAGAGCCGTTTTCCAGCCGCCCGGACAGTTCAGAGGCAAATTCCTTCAGTTCGTTGATCGAAAGGTCCGAGACATTGAAAGCCTCCCCGTGGGACTTTTCACCCAGTCCCTGCAGCAATTCCGAGGGGTTATCGGCCTTGTCGCCAAACGATACGAAGTACAACACGACGCCCTTGTCACGCGCCAGGTCGGTGAGGGATCCTTCCCGCACTCCGGATTCTGAAGGGTTGGTGCCGGTCAAAACCACCACTGCGCGCCGATCAGCCGTTTCCTCTCCAGCCTTTTCAATGGCATCTTCCAGCGACCTCAAAATAACCGAGCGCTTCTTGGACGGCTCGATCTTTTTCAGGGACCGGCCGATGTTGTCCAGTCTCAGTCGCGACGACCCGATGGCGGCCTCTTCCTTGAAGGAACGTCCAGCCGTCGCAAGTCCGATCATCTGCTTGCCGACCGGATAGGCCGCCCGGTCGAGGAACTCGGTCATGCGCCAAAGCTCTTTGGACGTCACCCCCGAAGTCTGAACGACGAAATAGAACACTGATGTTTGGTTGACCCAGCTATACGGGGATGTCTCGAACTTAACCGCATCGTCCTCGGTGTCCGTGACCTCGACCTTGATGTCGCTGAGCGCTTTTCCGTTCGTGGAACGAAGCTGGCAGATGATTTTTTCATCTTCGGCCTCTTCCTTTGGTGCACAGGCCGCATGGATTGATTCGGCCAACGCCGTCTGCGCACCGCCGGCGCACAGGCAGACCGCGAGAGCCAAAGCCAAAATTCTATTCAAGTTCATCCATCACCCCCATGAACAAGCCGCTCCTTGATCTATATAGCAAGCGATACCTTAACAGCGAGGCATTCTTATGTGATTTTCGGGGCTTAGTTGCACTTCAACCGCCTCCCAATCGCTCTCATAAGACCACATCGAAACATATTCCGCGCCGACCGGTGGCATCTGTTAACCGTGCGCTAACCCTACACTTTGGGCCAAACAGAAATGTTCCAACGGTTACAGAACTCCGTAAAGACTTACATTAACAAGATAACTAGTGTGATGAGTAAGGAATTCGCTCCAAGGCTGCGGTTGCTGGTGATGCGAATTCCTGACGCTGAATCTCACTAAGCAGGATGCGTGCCGCGATTCATGTGAAAGTGTAAACCACGGAACCGGCACGCAATGTCAACCATGCTGATCGAGGCGAAGCCGATTTCAATGATGGGTCAACTCGATTATTGTAATATTAGAAGAAAAGGTGGCCTTTACTGATCAGCGCATAGCGGAGGTTAACAATACAAGTCAGGTGGCTTTGCCGGCCGCATTCGAAACAATCGGTGAACACGGGTGTTGAGGCATCCTTGTCGGTGTTTCGTTATTGAACGCAACGGTTTGCCACATCAATACCGGTTTCGAGCCTAAAATTTCGAACTCCGGTCAGGGAAGAAGACGCTGAGCGTCGCAGTGACGTTTCAGCCATCAAGATTATGGAGTTGAAGCATCCGTTGGAGCCGAAATTGGCCCCGCGTGATGCGTGAAAACGAGCATGGTGTATCAGCAGTCATTGACTCCAGATACGGAACTGATTGGTGACTTCCGCATCCTGGGATTGCTGGGTAGCGGCGGCTTTGCCAACACGTACCTTGCCATGGACCTCACGCTTGGCCGTGA
Source organism: Alphaproteobacteria bacterium (assembly GCA_022600345.1). Classification (GTDB taxonomy): domain Bacteria; phylum Pseudomonadota; class Alphaproteobacteria; order Rhizobiales; family Hyphomicrobiaceae; genus Filomicrobium. The sequence continues at coordinate 30,167 of JAHZKP010000150.1, forward strand.
GGTCGCCATTAAGGAATTCTTCCCCTCCGAACTAGCCGTACGCGCTGATTCCAAGAGCGTTTCGGTCAAAAGCGAAGCCCATGCTTCGCAATTCGAATGGGCGCGCGGGCGCTTCGTCCGCGAAGCCAAGACCCTGGCGAAGTTCCGCCACCCCAGCGTCGTTCGCGTGTTCCGCGTCTTCAATGCCAACAACACCGCCTACATGGTCCTCGAGTTCGTTCACGGCTCGAACATGGAAGCCTGGCTTAAGAAGCGGAATGGGCCGCCGACGCAGGAAGACCTCGATATCCTGCTTCCCCCGCTCCTTGATGCTCTGGAAGTCGTCCACAAGGCCGGTATCCTCCATCGCGATATCAAACCGGCCAACATCTACATCCGTGAAGGCGACCACCAACCCGTCCTCCTGGATTTCGGCGCGGCCAAATATGCGACCGCCGCCGACAACGCCAACACCACCGCGGCAATCGTCTCGAAAGGCTATTCGCCTAACGAAGCGTATTCGACGGATGCCCGTCTGCAAGGGCCCTGGACCGACATCTACGGGTTGGCAGCCACCGTCTACCGTGCGCTGAACGGCACCGCTCCGCCTGAATCGACATCGCGTATCCTCAATGACGAGTGCATCCTGACCAGCGATAACGTCGATCTTCAGGACAAGTACCGCCCCGAATTCCTGGCTGCAATCGACGGCGCCTTGGAAGTCATTCCCAAGCAGCGCCCGCAGTCTATCGGCCAGTGGCGCAAGCAACTGTTCCCCAATATCGATGACCTGGCCCCCTCGCTGAGCCCGCGCAGTGGCACAGCAAGCGATCAGGCCAGCGAACCCGAATGGCATCCGCTTTCCGACAGCCCTTCCGATGTTGATACGATCTATTCGCAAAGCCTCGGCAAGTCAGGCGGCTCTCAGGGGCCCTCCGGCGGCACGTTGGGTGAACGCTTGGCCGGCCAGCCATCATCTGGCAGCCAGCCATCGGCTGACCAACCCGGGCCCTCAGGCTCGCAAGCCCCTCCGGCAGAGCCCGCCGCCAGGCAACCCTCCGAAATCGAAGTCCGCAGCGACAGCAATCCAGGCAGCATTTCAGTTTCTGCAGCCTCGCAACCCACACCCGAAATCAGTGCCGCCGGACAATTGCAGGCCGGCCAGCCTTCCGCCCCACAGGGCGAAAAGCAGAAATCCGCAGCCGCTCCCGCCGCGGGCCTGACGAAAACGGTGCTCCACACCGCCAAATCACTCGGCCACGAGGCCAATAGGACCTTCTATCTGGGGCTATTCATGCTGGGGGCTGGCGGCGTTGCGCTGGGCAGTCACCTATTGATGAACCAAGCCGATCCAGCCCCGGAAGCCAACCAATCGACGCCCGGTTTCGAGCAGGTCGCAGCGCTCAATCCCGCAAAGTCCAACGAAAAGTCGCGCGAGGCCGCCGCCGTCATCGAGGCCGATAAGGCTCGCAAGGCGAAGGAGGCTGAAGAGGCACGCCTGGCCAAAGAGCGTGCCGAAGAGGCCGAACTGGCCCGCAAGGCCGAAGAAGATCGCAAGGCTGAAGAAGCCGAACAGGCCCGTATCGCTGAAGAGCGCGCGGCCGCAGCAGCCGAAAAACGCCGCCTTGAGGAAGCCGCCGAACAAGCCCGCCTGGACCGCGAAGCAACTGAGCGGGCCCACGCGGCAGCCCAGGCCCGTCGCCGCGCCGCCGAGGAAGAAAAAGAGCGCCAGCAACGCCTTGAGCGACAATCCAAAGAACAGCGCCTTGCCCGCGAAGCCGCCGAAAAAAGACGCAAAGCCGACGAGGAACGCCGTTTGGCTGAACAGCGCGCGGCTGAAGCCGAGCGTGCCCGTAAGGAGCAGGAAGAACGCGAGCGGCTTGCCCGCGAGGCTGAGGAGGAACGTCGTCTCGCCCAAGAACGTGCCCAAGAACGTGCCCGGAAACGTGCCGAGGAGCGTGCCGCTGAACAACGCCGCCTGGCAGAAGCCGAGCGCGCCCGCAAAGAGCAAGAAGAGCGTGACCGTTTGGCCCGCGAAGCCGCCGAGCAAGAGCGCCGCTTGGCCGAGGAGCGCCGCCAGGCTGAGCAGCGCCGCCTGGCTCAAGAACGCCGCCGCAAGGAACGCGAAGCAGCAAAACAACGCGAGCGCGACGAAGCCGAACGGGCACGCCTGGCAGAACAACGCCGTTTGGAGGAAGAGTTTGCCCGCGAGCAGGCCGAGCTGGAAGCCGCCGCAATTGCCCACAATTCCGAATTCCAGGTCGCCGCCTTGCAGCAGAACGCAGCAATCCCCGATGCCGACCAGCGCCAATCCTATCTGACCCAGATGCAGACGCTGCTGAAGGAACGAAGCTGCTATGAGGGCAGCGTTAATGGCAGCATCGAAGATACCCAAAGCGCCGTCGACAAGCTGGGTGAGAACAAAAAGCTCAACGCTCCTGAGATCCAGTTGGCAAGCGCAACGCGCGGCGAGTATGAGGATTGGCTGTCCTGGCTGAGGCCACAAGGTAATAGCCTGTGCGCCGCTCCAACCGTGCGCAAGAAGTTGCCGAAGACGAAATTCCGCCCGGTTCCAAGGAAGCGCAAGGTCCTGCCTAAGAAGCGCACCACACCGAAAAAGCGAGTGAAGCCCAGAAAGAAAAAGCGCAAAGTTCTGCCCAAGAAGAAGAAGCGCAAGGTGTACAAGAAAAAGCGTCCAAAGAAGACCCGCCGGAAGGCCAAGCGCAAATCGAAGCCGAAGCGCAGCCGGAAGTCCTCATCGAGTTCTTCGAGTGGCAGCAGCCTGCTTCGCGGCGGTCGCTGAGACCGAAAGGCGTGCCCATGGGGCGCGCTTTTCGCGAATTCACCCACTTACCAATCCGCCTGCAAATGCGGCGCCCTGCCGCAAATGTGCGCCCCCAATGCGGCTCCCCGCCGCACGGGTGTGGCCATCGGGGAACTCTTTAGCCCCCATCTGCAACTTCAAGGAGTAAAACGGCCACTCCCATTTTGCCGCCCCCGGCGAATCGCATATCCGAGTTGTTAGATCCAGTTCCTGCGTACGCACCAACAGATTTTCCATGCGCCATTGCGCAGAGGGGGTTCCATGAGAAGCGGACTATACACCGCTCTATTCTTGAGCAGCGCAATCCTGGCATCGGGAGGCGCGTCCGCCGCCGACCTTGGTGGTGATTGTTGCGCTGATCTGGAAGAGCGCGTCGCCGAGCTTGAAGCGACAACCGCCCGCAAGGGGAACCGCAAGGTCTCCCTGACTGTCTACGGACAGGTCAACCAGGCTGTGATGTTCTGGGACGACAGCACTGAGAACAACATCTATGTTGTCAACAACAAGGCTTCGACTTCGCATTTCGGCTTTGAAGGTTCTGCTGCCATCAACTCTGAATGGTCGGCTGGCTTCCGCCTCGAAATCGAAACCGCCTCTGCCAACTCCGACTTCGTCGACCAGGGCTTTGTCCCAGCAGCACCGGGTGGTTTACTCAGAAATCAAATTGGCGTTGGCGACGAGGGCCGCACCGGTTTGTTCCTTCGCCACGCGCAATGGTACCTATCCAGTAAACGTCTTGGGCGACTGACGGTAGGCCAGCAGTCCAATGCCACCGACAACATTGCTGAAATGGATTTGTCGCGCACCTCGGTTGTCTCGCTTTCAAGCGTTGAGACAGCCAACGAAGGTTTCTTCCTGCGCGATAAGGACACAGGTCTATTAGTCCAGTTTCCAGGAATATTTGCAGCCGCGGGTGCCAACACTTCGCTAATGGGCGACCTGTTCCGTGGTAACCTAGACGGTGGTCGCGGCAACCTAGTCCGCTATGACACTCCTGTAATCGCTGGCTTCATTCTGTCGACCGCCTGGGGCGAAGATGACGACTGGGATATCGGCCTGCGCTACGGCGGTGATATCGGCGACATCAGCATTCGTGCAGGTATCGGCTATCACACTGGCAAAATACTCGACACCGATAACGTTACGTCAGTTGTTGGCGCCAACTCGATCCCTGATCACGAGGAAGTCGTTGGTTCTATCTCGGCTCTGCACAAGCCAACAGGCCTGTTCGTGACGGTTGCCGGAGGCGGGCGCAACTGGATCGACTCCCCCGTCAGCGGTCTCGAACTGCTGGGTGAAAAATACTTCTACGTCAAATCCGGATTGCTGCGCCGCTGGTTCACGCTCGGTGACACCGCGATCTACGGCGAATACTACAAAATCTGGGACGTCGGACTTGAATTCGCGGGACCTGCCAGCGTGTTCAATGAGCGCTTCGACGAAGAGGCCTACGCCTTCGGATTCGGTGTCGTCCAGCACGTCGATGCGGCCGCGATGGAACTCTATCTGGCCTACAAGCACTACGGCGCCAACGATATCACCGACTTCTCGAGCCTTGGAGGCGGCGCTCTCACCGACCACGATATCCAGATGGACATCGTCATGGGTGGTGCGCGCATCAAGTTCTGATCGAGCCGAACCGGTACGATTTAAAGACGCAACGATTAAAGGGTGCTTCGCTGACAGGCGGTGCACCCTTTTTGCTATGAGTCTGCTGGCCATCCACGCAAGGCGCTGTAGTGGCAGACGTTTATTTGTCCGCGTTGAATGACGTGCCGGAGCGGGTGTCGTCAAGAAGGGCTGATAACAGTTCCTTGATGCTTGCATGGGTCTCCACCTTCGTGGAGATGACGGAGGTGGGAGTGTTGATTTTGGGTGGCGCTTCGCGGCAGCAGTCACTGCCCAATGGCGGGAATTACGGTCCGGACCAAAGGGGATAGGCATGACCTTGGGTAGTGTTGGCGAATGAAGGCGCAAAAAAGAGATTTACCCCCTCCTATCCGCGCCACAATCGCTTAGCCCCTCATGTTGCGATGGTTGAACTATTGCGGTGTGAAGCCGGGGCTAAACGATGGCGCGGAGTCCTCC
>JAHZKP010000151.1 GCA_022600345.1 Alphaproteobacteria bacterium
GACGAAATTGGCTGCCGGCAAGACGCGTCCGGTGCAGGCGTGGTGGACCCCACGGCAAACCGGCGCAACGCAGTCCGGCAGTCAATTTCGCCGCATCCCCTTGGGACACCGCACTTTTTCGCCTCGGCGGCGTCGCGGCATTGGCACGATAACCCATATCGCGCTGCGCGCCGCTTCTGGCCGAATGCGAAAAAGTGACAGGTGTCGCGATCCACATGAGTTTTTCAACAGCCTGCTAGAACTGCAGCCGTGCGCTGACGTTCACTCAGCTTCACGTCTGCGTCAGCGCCCCATTGAAGCCATAGCCACGGCCACATCCTCGTTGTTAGATGCCCGTTGAGGAACAAATCCCCTGGAGAACGCAATGCCGTCGACCCTTGTTACCTTGGCGCTCATCACCGCTGCCATTTCACTTATCAGCATCCTATACTCGCCACGCGCGCAAACGACGGATTCGTTTTACAAGGGTCACGATGCCACCGGTTCAGCGCCCGGCGTGCTCACTTTGACATTATCCCAGGTCACCACCTGGATCTTCGCCCGTTCCATCATGAACGCCGCGATCCTGGGCTATTTCTACGGAATTGCCGGCGCATTGGCTTATGCCGCGTACTATCTCTCGTTCCTGACCGGCGCCCAGATCATCGCAAGCCTGCGGTTTCGCCATGGCTTCGGCAGCGTCCAGGAATTCCTCGCCGACCGTTTCGGCCTGGCCGGAACAACCAGCTACAACTTCGTCGTCGGTGTGCGCCTGCTGTCGGAAGTCTTCGCCAACCTACTGGTGATCGGCATCGTCTTCGGAATGGAAGGCACCTGGGCCTACTGTACGTCCATTGTCCTGGTGGGAGGTGCAACGCTGGGATATGCGCTGCTGGGCGGCCTCAATGCCTCGATCCGTACCGATGCAATCCAAATGTCCTTGTTCATCGTCGTCCTGGCGGGCCTGATGCTTGTCGCCATGGCATCTGGCAGCTTCGACGTTCCAGCCATGATGGCTTCGACGCCCGAGGGCACCAGCCCCGGCTGGGTCCTGCTCGTCGTCGCCTTGCTGCAGGTCTGGAGCTACCCCTTGCACGACCCCGTCATGATGGACCGCGGCTTCATCGCCGATCGCAAGAAAACCATGGCCAGCTTCTATCACGCCGCCTGGATTTCGATCCTTTGCATTATGGCATTCGGGATGCTGGGCGTCTGGGCCGGTATGAACAAACTTGAAGGCGAAACGTTCGTGCCAACCCTCAGCCGCCTGATAGGCGAATGGCCGATGCTGTTTTTCAATATCGCCCTCATCGTCTCGTGCATGTCGACCCTCGACTCGACATTTTCGTCCACCTCCAAGCTTGCCATTGTCGACATGCGCCTGGGCGCACCCACCGTTCAGAACGGCCGTTTGGCCATGGCGGCCTTCTTGGTCGGCGGCCTGTTGATGGTGTTTTTTGGCTCCAAGGATCTGTTCGGCGCCGTCGCGGTTTCCGGCACGGCCTCGATGTTCCTCGCCCCCGTGGTGTTCTTCTCGCTTTGGATGGGCCGCACCGATATCCCCGTGTGGAGTTACCTGAGCGCATTTTTCACCGCCATGGCGGCTGCGATCCTCTATTTCACCGAGTCGTCTGGCTATTCCAACCTCATCGCCCTCTGGACCGGTCTTGAGCACAAATACTCAAAACTTCTGGTCCTCTCAGGCCTGACCCTGGCGATAGGCTGTGGGGCATTCGCGTTGGGCATTATTACGGGGCGCGCCAGGCCCCAGGCCCCCGCCGGGCAGATCTGACCTGATAGGACCCCGTCAACCAGGCAGCCATTTGCTGAGCGTTGCCAGTCTCCGGTTCGAGAAATTAGTTTTGGCTGTTATCCATCGCGGCGCTAACATGGCCCGATCATCGACAAGCCCAACCGAGCGGGAGAACGACGCGTGCCAGTATCAAAGACAGCCAAGACCCATATCAAAGCCGCAGCGGTCCTATCTGCAGCTTTCGCAATCCTAACCAGTACTTCACTTGTCGGTCCCAGCCCCGCACAGGCGGGCTATGATTGCGCCCATGGACCCGATACTTACCGCGTCCGCGGCGTCGCCGATTGGGACACCCTCAACATGCGATCACGTCCCCGCGCCCGCTCCCGCATTGTCGGGCGCATTTCTGCCTACGGTTCGGGCGTCCATTGCCTGGGCCCCTGCAAAGGAAAATGGTGCCGCGTCAGTTGGCGGGGCATCGTCGGCTGGGTCAACATGAAATACCTGGGCGAGTAGCCTGCACCGGAGAATTCTGACCGCCTTCCGCAAACCACCCGCTAACCCCGGCCCCGATACGGCGCCACGCCCTGATCGGGAAGCCAAACACCCTCAGGGCAAGCGCCTGTTTGCCAGAACACGTCGATCGGCATGCCTCCGCGCGGATACCAGTAGCCGCCGATCCGCAGGAATTGCGGTTCAAGCAGTCCGGCCAGCCGCTTGCCGATCGCCACCGTGCAGTCCTCGTGAAACGCCCCGTGATTACGAAACGCCGACAGATACAACTTGAATGACTTGGATTCCACCAGCCATTGACCCGGCACATAGTCAATCACCAGGTGCGCAAAATCCGGCTGCCCCGTCACCGGACAGATCGAAGTGAACTCAGGCGCCGTGAACCGCGCCACATAAGCCGTGTCTGCATGCGGATTGGGAACCCGCTCCAGCACCGCTTCATCCGGTCCGTCAGGAACCGCAACATGCCGGCCAAGTTGATCGACCTCGGGTTGTTCCGGTTTCGCCGGTTTCGGGCCCATCGCTATTCCGCCGCCATCTGCGCACGTGGCACTTCAGGACCGTCGTACACGCACCCCTCATTGCAGCTATCGCGCGCAACTTCGATCCGCGTCAGCCCCGGCAACCGGTTGGCCAGCCTGTGCCAAAGCCACATTGTTATCCGCTCCAACGTTGGCGCTTCCAACCCGTCGACCTCATTGAGCATGCGGTGATCCAACGCCTCGCGCGCATCCTCGATGGCGGCTGAAAGATCGTCGAGATGAACGATCAGCCCGCTATCGGCATCCGGCTCACCCTCAACCCAGATCCGCGCCCGAAATGAGTGACCGTGCACGCGCGAGTTTGGGTGCCCCGGCGGTGCGCTGGGCAGGTAGTGGGCCGATTCGAAATTGAAGTCTTTGTAGAGTTTCATGCCGGTTATTTATCGAGTTTCACGGCCAATCACCAGTGCTGGGCGGCCTGAAGGTTGAGGACATTCTGTCCTAGGCGGCGATCCTGGCCCGGCAATCGGCCGCTGCTGTGCAGATGTGGCTTATGGAATTCCAATCAGCTTATGGGTCTGCAACGACAACCGCCAACCCGCGTTTTCCCGGCAAAAAGCGACCGCCGCCCGGGTGTTGGCCACCACATCATCGCCATCCATTGGCTGAACGTACCGGATTGCGAAATCGAGATCCTCGACATCGGCAGGCAGAAGCCCCGATTGCGGATAAACCAGTTTCAGCTCATCACCGCTGCGCTGAACGAGTTCCGCGCCGGCTTTCGGGCTGACGCAGATCCAATCGATGGCCCGCGGCACAGCCAGGGTGCCATTGGTCTCGATGGCGATCTCAAAGCGTTCCCCGTGCAAGGCGTCGATTAGCCGGGCATCGACCTGCAACATCGGTTCTCCCCCCGTCAGGACAACAAACCGATCCTCCCGCTCAGGCCCCCATTTGGCAGCAATCGCCCCGGCGAGTTCGCCAGCCGACCTGAATGCCCCGCCGCCTTCGCCATCGGTACCCACGAAGTCCGTATCGCAAAACCGGCAGACCGCGCTTTCACGGTCAGACTCCCGGCCGGACCACAAATTGCAACCCGCAAACCGGCAAAACACCGCCCGCCGCCCCGCCTGCGCACCTTCGCCCTGCAGCGTCGGGAAGATTTCTTTCACCTGGTACATTCGTTGTTTTCTTTGAGATTCGGCCTGTCTTCTGGCCCCGATAGGGTCCGACAAACCCATGAATGTCACGGCTTGGCAACGAGTTCGGCCCTTAGGTTCGCCAATTGTTTTTCGGGCTCGCCGTCCGGCTTTTCGGTTATTCCAACCCGGCGATACCAATACATCGCGTTATCTTCGTCGCCTTCCTGGATGTGCAATATCGCATGCAAGAGGTCGGCCTTTTCATCGCCCTCGTGGTGTTGGGCAGCTCGATGGGCTTCATCCCAGTTGCCCGACAGCGCTAGGTCAATAGCCGTGATCAAATCATCGCGGATCGCCACGATAGGTATCCTTTCGCGCGCAATTCACAGGCCGGGCACCCGCCACAGCCATACCCCCAGTCGTGGCGCCCGGTTCGCTCACCCAGATAACAAGTATGGGTATCCTCGACGATCAACTCAACCAGTCGCTCGCCTCCCAATTCCTCAGCCATCGCCCAGGTTTGAGCCTTGTCCAGGTACATCAGCGGCGTTTCAATCGAAAACTTGGCATCCATTCCCAGCGACAACGTTGCAGCAAGACTTTCCAAGGTCGCATTGCGGCAATCCGGATAGCCCGAATAGTCGGTCTCGCACATGCCACCCACCAGCCTGCCAATGCCCCGGCGATACGCGATGGCAGCCGCGTAGGTCAGGAACAGCAGGTTGCGCCCCGGCACGAAAGTTGAGGGCAATCCGTTCTCAGTCAGGACGATCTCGGCTTCCCGCGTCAACGCCGTCTCGCTTATCTTACCCAATTCAGGCAAGCCGACCAGATGATCCTCCCCCAGACGATTCTGCCATGAGGGATTAATCGCGGTCAGGTTTCGCAGCACAATCCGGCGCTGATCGAGTTCAACCCGGTGCCGCTGGCCGTAATCGAAAGCGATCGTCTCCACCGTTTCGTATCGATCAAGTGCCCAGGCAAGGCAGACCGTCGAATCCTGGCCGCCAGAAAACAAAACCACAGCCTTGCTACTCATCGCTGATGAACCCTCTGTGCAGTGATTACAAACGCAGCCGCGACGTATCGCCTAACCGCACGAGTGGGGAACCAGGCCTCCCACCACTGGCGCAAGCAAGCCTCCTCGGTTAAGAGGAGCGCAACGCAATAACGACCAATCCGCGTCCCGCAGGAAGGAACTACCGGCATGACAGCCATCATTGATATCATAGCACGCGAAATTCTCGACAGCCGCGGCAACCCGACCGTCGAAGTCGACGTCATGCTGGAAGACGGTGCAATGGGCCGGGCCGGCGTCCCGTCCGGAGCTTCAACCGGCGCCTACGAAGCCGTCGAACTGCGCGATGGCGACAAAGACCGCTATCTGGGCAAAGGGGTCACCAAGGCGGTCGACGCGGTCAATGGCGAGCTCTACGACGCACTTGTGGGGATGGATGCCGAAGATCAGCGCGGCCTTGATGCGGCAATGATCGGCCTTGATGGAACCCCAAACAAGTCCCGGCTTGGAGCCAACGCAATACTGGGCGTCTCGCTTGCAGCAGCCAAGGCCTCAGCCGAAACCGCTGGCCTGCCTTTGTTCCGCTACCTTGGCGGAGCCGGTGCCCATGTTCTGCCGGTGCCCATGATGAATATCGTCAACGGCGGCGCCCACGCCGATAACCCAATCGACATCCAGGAATTCATGGTCAAGCCGGTCTCCGCTGACACCTGCGCGGATGCGATCCGAATGGGTGCGGAAGTCTTCCATGCCTTGAAGAAATCGTTGCAGGACGCCGGCCACAACACCAACGTCGGCGACGAAGGCGGTTTTGCCCCCGGCCTCAAATCCACTGACGAGGCCCTCGGATTCGTCATGAAGGCCATCGAGAACGCAGGCTACAAGCCCGGCGAGGACATCTACCTGGCGCTCGACTGTGCGGCTACGGAATATTACGCCGACGGCAAGTACAACCTGAAAGGCGAAGGCAAATCGCTCGATGGCGCCGAAATGGCCAAATATCTCGCCGATTTGGTCAATCGCTACCCGGTCCTATCAATTGAAGACGGAATGGCCGAGGATGACTGGGATGGCTGGAAGGCACTGACCGAAATGATTGGCGACAAATGCCAATTGGTCGGCGACGACCTTTTCGTCACCAACACGGATCGTCTATCTCGCGGCATCAAGCAGGGCATAGCCAACTCAATCCTGGTCAAGGTCAACCAGATCGGCACGCTTTCTGAAACCCTCGAAGCCGTCAGCATGGCCCAGCACGCGGCCTATACGGCCGTGATCTCCCATCGCTCCGGCGAAACCGAGGATTCCACAATCGCTGACCTGGCGGTTGCCACCAATGCCGGCCAGATCAAAACCGGTTCGCTATCGCGATCCGACCGGTTGGCCAAATACAACCAACTCATCCGCATCGAAGAGGAACTGGGCGATATCGCAAGATATGCGGGTAAAAGCGTACTGCGCGGCTCGGCTGCGGCCTGATCACCGGCGAGCAAGAGTTCAAATTTATACGCGAATTAAGAATCGGTTGGGCGGCGAAGCTCTCAAGGTCACTGCGCTGCCCAACTTAAGTGGTTGTTAATTAGCAATTATTCACCCAACCTTAAGTGCGCCCAAGTTATACCCTAGCCAGTATCCTGTGTTCCGCGTACCCGAGTTCTAACTTGTGACCTTCCGCCCAAGACCCGCTTTGCGAACGTTCCTCTGGCAGGCCTTCGTGCTGACCGGATGCATCGCATTGAGCGCGTATTTCACCTATCACACGGTCTCCGGGCGCTATGGTCTGCACGCCCGCGAACAACTGTTGACGCGGGCGACGGCACTCGACTTTGAGACAGAAGCCTTGAATAAGGCCGTCTCCAAGCTGACCGGCGACATTGCATTGTTGGGCCCCGAACCGCCCGCCCCCGACATCGTCGACGAAATCGCCCGGGACCTGTTGGGATACACCCATCCTCGCGACCGCATTATCATGCTGCGCTAACGTTCCGCCTCCAAACTGCCGCTACCAACTGAGTACGCAACGACAGTAGACGTCGCATCAACAACGCCCAAGCGATCATCGATTGCCCATCCGAGTGTCGCGCTTCCGCGCCAACTCTGCTACCTGTGAAATCAAATCAGGAAAACGCCGAAGGGGCTTCACGGCCATGCAAGACGAAGACGAAGACGACTTCCACGAGTTGCCTGAAGAACTTGAACTCCCCGAAGGTGTGGTCGATGCCGACCAGGCGATCGAAGTACTGCGGGCCTGGGTCGCAGACGGCAGCCTGCACGTGATCTTTGACCCCGAAACCTTCCGTCATGACGTTTCAGAGTGGGGCCGCCTGCTCGCCGATATCGCCCACCATGTCTCCCATGCCGTCGAACTGGACGGACAAATGGACCGTGCCAGCGCACTCGCGCACATACAACAAGCCTTCGAGGTCAATATCGAGGCCAGCGACGTCGCCGCAACCGGTAAGATCAAGGGCCGCACCGAACACTGAGAGCGCTTCTGCCGCTGTTGCGGATTCCCATGCTCCAAACGCCCCCTGCACCTGTGTCGCTATAGCCACTCACCGGCAATTTCTCGACAATGCTGCGTACATTTGTCTGTTTGCAGTCTCTACTGCCGCCTTGTGATGGGGGGTGGGTGGTGCTTCACACTTGCTGATAAGCGAACAGGGGATTCGCCGTGAAGCACCCATAACGAACGGGGACGAATATTATGAACATCAAATCTATTGCTGCGGCAACAGCGATTGTGGTCGCCTTCGGCCTGAGCGGTTGCGCAAATGACGGCAGCCTTGCTCTGAGCACCGGCTCGATCAACGCCAAACCCGAACAGGCTGCCGCCAAGCGCATTGACCCGGCCTGCGTCGCCTTGATGGCCCGCATTGATGACCTGCGTCGCGAAGGCACGCCCGGGCGGATTGCAAAAGTCGCAACGGGCAAGACCAAGACTGCCAAGGTCAAGCGTTCGGCACTGGCCCGCATGACCGAACTGGACACCGCCAATGCCCAGTTCCAGCAGAAGTGCTCAACCCTCGCTTCGCCAACGCCACCCGCCGCCGCAGTCAAGGCAGCCGCCGCCCAGCCCGCAAAAACTGCAGCAGCAGCCATAACCCCAGCCGCCGTCGCCAAGCCGACTGCAGCCCCGACAGCGGCCACCACGGCAACGAAAGCCGCAAAAAAGGCAGCAAGCACACCTGCAGCAGCCGCAATCAAGAAAGCTGCCGAGGATAAAGCTGCCGCCGCAGTCAAGGCAGCCGCCGCTAAAACGACCGCCGCCGCGGTTGCACAATAACGCCGATCTGCGGCATCTTTAGGCAGCATCAACCCGGCAAAGGGCACCATGCAAATGTTGCAGTGCGTCCCGCTTGCCACACGAGCGCCACGCAAGGTTGCGAAGTCAATCGACATGTGGTGATTGACGTGATGGATTCGAATTTTCGCGGAGGGAAATCGTGTCACCTGCACGATTGAATTTGACTGGTAAGATGTCTCGCTTGGTGATTGGCGCAACGGCGCTTGCAGCAATTGCCACGCTGGGCGGCTGCGCTGCCGGCGGCAACGGACCTTCAGCGACATCCCTGCCGATGGGCTCCTCGTGCGGCTCCATCCGCAGTGAGTTGCGGCGCATGGATAATCGCGGCGTACCCTCAAAGGTCGAGGCGTTGAACGCCGGACGCCGATTGTCCTCGCGGGATCGAGCTCTAGCCAAGCGCTACAATACGTTGCTCAATCAGTATCTGGGTGCCAGGTGCCACACCTGACGCCACAACCTGATTGCGAGCGAGGGGCCACTATCGGGCCCCTTTTTCGTATCCGGTAGGTCCGGCGGCCAAAACGAGGCGCTGCCGGAATGCCATCGGCCCAAGCGGCCCAAGCGGCCCAACCGGCCCAGACTACTGCGATTTTGTCAGGCGTAAGCGGCCCAAATCCAAACCCAGGAGAGAAATCGTGGATCCCAGAACGCAGCAAATCGTCGTCTTCCTCATAATCGGACTGGTCGCAGGCTGGCTGGCATCGTTTGTTGTCGCCGGCGGCGGCCTGATTCAATATCTTCTCTCCGGCGTCATCGGCGCATTCGTCGGCGGATACTTGCTCAACCTCACAGGCATCAACCTGGGCATCAAGAACCCATTGCTTGCCCAGATCGCCACCGCAACCATTGGCGCGATTGTCGTCGTGCTCCTCGCCCGCTTGATATCCTGAACTCCGCTGCGATCAGGAGGGGGAAGGCGGCCGCCCGGTGATCACGCCCCAACCCTCCTGCGATCTGCAGGCCAGCCCGAGGTAGAACCATGGAACAGATTTTGGCCTTCGCCCTGAGCCCTTGGGGCATCATGATCATAAACGGCCTGATCGCCGGATGGCTTGCCGGCCTGTTGTTGGGCGGCGGCGGTCTGATCCGCAATCTGTTTGTTGGCGTCATCGGCGCTATATTGGGCGGCGCGCTGGTCCAATCGGGCCTTCTCAACCTTCCATTCGACATCGGTGCCTGGGGCAATCAAATCGTCGTGTCCACAATCGGCGCCGTGATCGTCGTCATTATCGCGCGCATCATCGCCCGATAACGCCAACACTCACCTCATTCCACCATACCCAACCAAACGACGGGTTGATTTTAAGGCGCTTCCCCCGATCTACTGACCATAAGCCATCTCGTTCAGGCCCCATGTCCTGCACGGAACGCCAAAGTGGAGCCCAATGGTCACGATCCTCGACACGCGCAAGGCAGGTCCCCAACCGCGCCATCCCGAGAAAGCCCACCGTCCTGATACGCCGGTCCAGAAGAAGCCCTCCTGGATACGCGTCAAGGCAGGAGGCTCTAAGGAATACGCTCGAACCCGCGAGATCGTGCGCACCAACGGGCTGAACACCGTCTGCGAAGAAGCCGGCTGCCCGAATATCGCCGAATGCTGGGAAAAGCGTCACGCCACCATGATGATCATGGGCGACACCTGCACGCGCGCCTGTTCGTTTTGCAACGTGCGCACCGGCCTGCCCGACGCACTCGATGCCAACGAACCAGCACGCGTCGCTGATGCCGTGGCCCAACTGGGCCTAGAGCATGTCGTCATCACATCCGTCGATCGCGATGACTTGCCAGACGGCGGTGCGCAGCACTTTGCCGATGTCATCAATGCGATCCGCCGCCAAGCCCCCAAGACGACCATCGAAATCCTCACGCCTGACTTTCTGCGCAAGGAAGGCGCTCTTGAAATCGTCGTCGAGGCCAAACCGGACGTCTTCAACCACAACCTGGAAACAGTCCCCGGCCTCTATCTTAAAATTCGCCCCGGCGCGCGCTATTTCCATTCGCTTCGCCTGCTGCAGCGCGTCAAGGAACTCGATCCGGCAATGTTCACCAAATCCGGCATAATGGTCGGACTGGGAGAGGACCGGGAGCAGGTCCTGCAATTAATGGACGACCTGCGCTCAGCGAACGTTGATTTCCTCACCATCGGCCAATACCTGCAACCGACCCGCAAGCACGCTGAAGTCAAACGGTACGTCACGCCCGAAGAGTTCTCATCCTTTGAGCGCACCGCGCGGACCAAAGGCTTCCTTCTGGTCTCGTCAAGCCCACTGACTCGCTCCAGCTATCACGCAGGCGAGGATTTCGAACGTCTTCGCGCAGCCCGTCAACAGCAACTGGGCAGTTAGACACCCCTCGCGCGTAGAACAACCCGCGCGCAGTCAACGGCCACAGCCGAACTTCAGGCCGCAAAGAGAATAAACCGGATGCCAACTTTCGCCAATCGCCGGCACGTAAAATTCACGCCGACCCAGATGTACGACCTCGTCGCCGACGTCGAATGCTACCCCCAGTTTGTGCCGCTCTGCGAGGGACTGACCGTCAACACCCGCCAACCCACGAGCGACGGCGAAATGCTGGTGGCCACCATGGCCGTAGGCTACAAGACGATCCGCGAAAAATTCACAACCCGCGTGACGCTCAGGCCGGACAAAGAGGAAATCCTGGTCGAATACCTCGACGGCCCCTTCAGTCATCTTGAAAACCGCTGGCGGTTTCTTCCCACCGATAGCGGTTGCGACGTGGATTTCTATATCGACTACCGGTTCCGTTCATCCGTGTTGGCAATGGTGATGGGCGGGGTCTTCGAAAAGGCCTTCAGAAAATTCGCCACGGCCTTTGAAGACCGCGCCCTTGAAGTGTACGGCCCCCACAGGCCACGACACGCCGCCGAAGACTCCCCTTCGACGGTGTAAACCTGAACAGCGGGTCCGTCACCGCAGCGTACTCACCGCGCTATTTACCTGCTAAAACGCGCTCAACAGCTTGGATCGCGGCAATCACCGTCGACCTGCGAACGCCGTCGCGATCCATGTCGCCAAACCGGTTTTCATCTAAATAGATCGGACCGCAAGTGCCGTTGACGAGACTCGTTGCAGCAACATAGACAAGCCCCACCGGTTTTTCCGCACTTCCGCCACCCGGCCCCGCAATCCCGGTCACCGCAACCGCCACATCCGCACCGCTATCATCAAAGCGCCGTGCATGTTGCAGGGCCCCTTGGACCATTGCTTCTGCCACCGGCCCGCTCACCGCCCCCAAACGGTCGATCAACTCCGCCGGCACGCCCAGCATTTGAGTTTTGGCTTCATTCGAGTAGGTAACAAACCCCCGGTCGAATACATCTGAAGAACCCGGCACTGCCGTCAGCACCGCGCTGATCAGCCCGCCGGTGCAGCTTTCCGCCGTTGCGATCCGCAAACCACGTCTTCGCAACTTCGCCAATAGCGCTTCGGCCTCGATCAGCAACCCATCATCCGCCATGTAGAAATTGCTCCCGGCCAACAACGCCGCAATGGCGCTGCGCGCCATGCCTGGCGCACGCGAAAAAGGGGCACGTAAATCGCGCCCCTCAAAATCTATCTCAAAATTCTATTGGTCGGAAAGTGCTCTAGCTGTGAAGCTTCAATAGGTTGTTCTCGGTCAGGCCGAGACGGCTGATCGGTGGTTTCTTGTCAAGGCTAGCGTGTGGGCGATGCCAGTTGTAGCGGTGTAGCCACCCAGGCAGGTCTGCC
>JAHZKP010000152.1 GCA_022600345.1 Alphaproteobacteria bacterium
GAAACAACGCGATACGATTCTCCACAGGACAGCTCTCCCTGAAAGGCATCGCCCGAACCTCCATTTGTGATTCGGACAAAGCTTGAACTGTCAGGAATGCTCCCGGTCTATTCTGTCAGGGATGTCCCCGGTTTGTACCGAACAGTAAGACACCCTGTCCATCCCCCACCGTGTGGATGCGAAGGATGGCAGTTGGTCTACGCCTACATTCTGAAAGGTCGCAATCAATTTCTCCCATTCGGTCGGATCGACTGATTGGCACGATGGTTCCAGGGTCTGACACGTGGGCGTGCCGATCTGTGGCGCCTCGGGCAAATGCATATTTGCTTGCGTATCAATTAACATGCTTTGTCCCCCTCACTAGCGCGATGGCAGCGCTGCGGGATCTTTCACGGTGCCCGCTACGTTTAACCGCAAAGCTTGCCATTTCCGATTGGCCGACTGCAGCATGTTCATGGAGCGCTTTCGGGACTTGATCTGGCGTTTGAGCCACAATCGCGAGTGTAGCGGCACTGCAATCAGTTTTCCCACCAACGTATGTCCGGCAATGGTTCGTTGCAGCGTCGAATGGACGTCGCAAAGGGCCAGCTTGTAGTCCTCGTCGCCGGTTGTGAAATCGATGTGCTGGTCGCCGCGATCGATGCAGAAGTCAATCAATTGATTCAGTAGCACGCGTCCAGGCGAACACCGCGAAAGTGGGCCGGCGGCATAGGCCATTTGATAGATCAGCGGTCCGCCATCAGCTTCAAGCGTGATGATGCCTGCCAATGGCTCGTCGTTCACACAGAGAGTGTAGACACCGATACTGTCACACTTGTGCGCGGCCGCGATCAGAAAGTCCTTTGCTGCACGAGTCGCAAATGGATTTCGGGCCCCTTGACCGGCCAATTGGGCAGACTTCCAAGACAAGATAATCTTGGTTAGTCTCGATTTGTCCGTTGGATCGGCGATACGCTCAAATTGGACATTGCCTTCCTTGCTCAGACGACGTGACTTTTCTTTTAGTCGGCGCTGCGTTCCGCGCGAGAATTTCTTCTTGAATAACGCCTCTGAACTTTCTTCAAGCGAAAGGAGGTGCGCATTCGCTGCTTCCGTTGCCTCGTTGCCATGTACAAAAACGTTAGGGATGTCTTCGATAAATAAGGGTTGCTTAGCCATGAACGTAACATCCACACCGCCGACAGCTTTCCGAACCGAACGCCAGATAGAATCCGCGTCGTCCTGACTCAAGCTTTCCAACCAGCGCCGGTCACATAGCGGCGCGTTGTAATCGCTATAGTCCTGACCAAGCCACTCTAGTCTCTTGGTTCCAAAGCATTGTACGATGCACAAAGGAAATACAGCGACCGGCCTATCATTTTGATGTCCGACAACAATACACGGCCGATCGCCTTTACCTATGGTCTCGAGGTAAGCCTCGAGCCAAGTTCGCCGCTGGAAGGGCGTGTGAACGCCTGTGTTCTCCAGATGAGTCCAGGGCAGCGCAGCACTCGAAAGATCCGAGTGCACCTCCCAACGGATATCTTTCGCCGGAGATGGCACAACGGGTTCGGCTGAGGCCCGTCGAAATATGCCGGTCGGTAATAGCTGTTTTGCGAATAAGGCCAGTGTCGGCACTGGATCTTTGAAGTTCCATGTCAAATGCTCGTCAGCGGTGACAGCGGACCGCACCATAGCGCCGGTCCACCGCATTGCTTGTCGAATGTCAACTTCCTGTTCTCGGAGAGCACTCTTGATGGCCCGCAACTCGCCATACGTCCATGCGAAACGCTTGCCGGGCAAATAGTTAAACGGGGCTGTCGAGTTGTTACCGTCGGCGATCTCTATTGCCAGCCGGGCAAGCTCCATCTGCATTGATTCAGCAATTTGATGGATTGCCGATATGCGTGGGTTGAGTTCGACGAGGCAGTAGCGGGACGTATCTCGATCGACAATAAACTGAGTACAACCAACGCCACTGTAGTTTAGCGCTGCGACCAGTGTGTCGGTCGCGAACATGAGCTGGTCTGAAAGGGCGACGACCTCGCCGTAGACGCAAAGACCGGTGCCATCGACATGGTCCGTGCGCAAGTAGCGTACCTGAATGGCGCGCACGACCTTGCCTTTGCAGGCAGCAAATATGATGTCTTCGCGCTCACCTTCTGCTTTCCGCTGGATTAGAATATCACTCGGCGCGGCCTGAAGCCGTCGATGCAGCTCGTGCACATCTTGTGCATTCTCCAGACATACTGCCTTTTTCTGAGCTATGCGGCGGTTTGGCGGCAACGGTCGAACGACTGCTGGAAGGCCAATGTCTTTGCAAGCGCCAGCAAGTTCACCTGCATGCTTTACCGACCGAAAAGGTGGACCTTTGATGCCGATATGTTCTGCCAGTGAGAGCAATCCTACTTTGTCAGTGCATTGCTCTATCGTTTCATGATCCGGCAAAACGCAGGTGATATGAGCTGGTAGTTCGCTTCTTCTCGCCGATAGAAAAATCACGAACTCTTCAGCGACCGGAAACAGGTAGTGAATGTCGGTACGCAACCGGAGGAATTCGCAAAGTGCATCGAAGAAGCGGTCGGGGTCTCGGCTCAATGATGGATGATGCCAAGCTTCAGAAACGCTGCGAGAATACTCACCGCATCCTTCACCGCCACCGGTGCCAAGTAAGATTCGGTAGCCTGCGCGATGGAGACTTCGCGCAAGCGACAGCGTCGGTCTGTAGTTGCCAAGCAGTAATACACCACTGCGGTGTTCTGGATGACGCAAGTTATTGGCCGTGCACTGTTGGCTTGCTACATCAAGCTGCTTCATTCGTAAATGGGTCCCCGATTGTGCGCCTGAGGCATCGCAAGACCGAGCCGGTCGGGGCTGAAAGGAATCGAGCGTCGAGCCAACGCGTGATCTAGTTTGGAGACGGCTAAATTGATGTGAAACGCCGCCCAGGCCGATATACCGAAGAGCTTGGCGCCGTCTTCCACCAAAACATGAAGGTAGCTTTCGGTATGCAGGACAACGTCGCTAACAACGCTAAGACCTAGCAGTCCCAACGAGATGAGCAACAGGATGGGACCATTCTGAAGGATTGTGCGCCAAGTCGCAGCGAGGTAGAGGATTCCCAAACAAGCATAGAAAGCATAGGTGGTAACCTGAGAAATGCCGAACGCTGGCAACACATCCTCATGCACCAGGAAGAAGTCATCAAGCATCAGCCAAGTCGTGAAGAGACCAACTGCCGTCAGAGGGACGAAGTCCGATGAGCGAGCGCCTTTTACGAACAATATGAGCGCTGAGAAGAGCGTGATGGCAGCAGTGCCGCACCAAAGCAAAATGCCGAAATTGGAAAACAGTCCATAATAGACGTGGCAGCAGTCAGCTTTCGTTAACTCGGCAACCGCAAGTGGGTCCTTCATGAGGAAGGCTAGTGGCACAACGGTCTGCATACTTGCTACCAGAAGGGCAAGACCAGCCGGGACAAACGCTAAGAAATATACCAGGATACTCCTAGTTACGGTTATTGTCGGCACCGTTTGGATCATGTGTGGACCGCTCCCAAAAGCCAATTGCTCGACAAAAGCGTCTCATTAGCTTTTTGTCCTTTGACGAGCTTCAACGGTCTCATGAGCAATTATAATGCCAATGCGTGGAAGACCGGCGGCTATTTGCTCCATAGGCAAGCCCCCAAACCAATGCCAATTGTTGGAAGAAGTGTCGCCAATGATCGGTGTCAATTATTAACCCTTGCACCGCATGACCGATAAAAACTGAGACGGAGATGATCTGCAGGCTCTACAACTGCGAGGGATAAACAGCTCCCCTAAGACCGCCAAAGACCGTCAAGAGTGTCACAATTAAATACAGACCACCTCCGACCCAACCGGAGTTAAGCAACATCGACAGGTAGACGTTGTGAGCTTCTTCCGAGTTGTCCTGAGCTCTTTGGCGCCCTCACTCATTTTGAGAGTCCTCGGGATTCCTATCGGTTCGTCTTTCCTGCGTGAAGCCTCCTTAACTTTTTGCACATCCCATCAGGCCCTGAGCTTTGCTTGAGCAAAGCTGAGTGCGAGATTTCATCTAGCGAGGCGGGTCCAGCGGCAGGTGCGTTTTTTCTGCGAAAAAATCACCGAGAGCTTGCACTATTTTTTGGGTCCACAGTTCCTAAAGGCCAGTGGAATTCGCGGCATCCGGCGCCGTTCGGTTCTCCGCACCGGAGTGGTGAGCAGCACAAGAAATGAAGACTCCCCCGCCTGGGAATGCCACGATCACTTGGTCCCGGGCGCTTCATGTGAGCTGCTGTTGGCGATTGCAAACCGGGTCCAAGTAATGGCATTCCGTCCGCCCCCGTCCAAGGGGGCGGAGCCGCTGGGCGCCTTGTCGCCAACACGTCTTCTGCTTGATACTTCGCAGGCTCGTGTCAGATAGAAGCCGATGTTGGTTTGGTTTCTTCTGGCCAACATTCGGCAAGCCGATGTTGGTCGTGTCGCGGAGGAGGTGACTATCGCGCGGCGGCTGGAGTTGCCTGGGTGACGGTGGCTTCGGTGGGTTTATAGAATGCCCAGGCCGACCAAAGGCAGGCGAACAGCACGACGACGGCTCCGAAAACGTAGGCTTCAGAGATGGCCGTTGAGGTGATCTCTTTCAGGTCGGTGATGGCGACCGGGGCGAGTTTTTGCAATTCAGAAATGGCTTCGGCTGATTGCGCCTCGGCCTTATAAAGCAGGGTTTGCAGGCGGTGCTGCATTTCTGGATCGCTGGACAAAGTCGGCACGACCCTGGCGATGCCTGAGGCTTCGCTCAAGTTGACGATTGCCCCGATGCAAGCGACGCCGAAGACGCCGCCGATCTGGCGAATGGTCTGGACCATGCCGGAGGCCGAGGAGCGTTCATGCGGGCTGACCAATCCAAGGGCGTGGACCATGACGGTTGAGGCAAGAAGGCCGACGCCGACGCCGCCTAAGAACATGCCGGGGATCATGCCAATGAGGCTGCCTTCCACCAGGGCGAAGGCTTGGGCGACGAAGCCAATGGCGATTGCAGCGGTGCCGCCGACTGCCAGCCAGCGATAGGGGACGCGGATATAAAGAAGGCCTGCGACTTGTGCTGTGACGGCGATGGTCAGCACCACTGGCAACATTGCGAAGCCGGCCTGGATTGGCGAGAACTCAAGCACGTTCTGGATGAAGATCGCGCCGTAGACGACCTGGCCGAGCATGGCGAACTGAATGCAGAACAGCAAAACGCAGCAGCCGAAGAATTCGCGGTTGGCGAGCATCTCGAAATTGACGATTGAGCCGCCCGGGCGATTGCGCCGGTCGTAGAGCCAGCCAAATGAAACCACTCCGGCGGCGACAAACGCGGCACATGTCAGCCAGCCTGTTCCGCTGCCCTGAATGGCAAAGGTGAGGCAGACGGTTCCAGTAAGAAGCAAGAGTGCGCCAAGGCGATCGAAGGGGCGGACTTGGCCGCTGTCTTGGGGCTGCCTGAGATACATTGCGCCGGCAGCAGCGGCGATGCCGATTGGGACGTTGATCAGGAAGACGGCGTGCCAGGAAGAGAAGCCGGTCAGGATGCCGCCGATAAGCGGGCCGACGGCCATGAACAGCAGGCCGGAACTGACGTAGATCGACATGGCGCGGGCGCGCCGGTCCTGGTCGAAGGCGGAGAATACGAGGGCGGAAGCGGCGGGCTGCATCAGCGCTGCGCCGACGCCTTGGGCGGCGCGGCCGGCGATGAACAGTTCGCCGTTGGGTGCGATGGCGCAGGTGAGGGATGCGAGCGCGAAAATCGTCGCGCCGGCGGCAAACGAGTTGAAGCGGCCGAACCGGTCGCCCAGCCAGCCACCGCAGATCAGCATGCTGGCGAGCGCTAACGTGTAGGCGTTGACTACCCACTGCAGTTCAGAGGGTGTGAAATCGAACGTGCGCTGCAATGGCGGCAGGACCACGCCGACGACGGTCTGGTCGATCATGACCATGGCCAGCGAGCAGATCATGTTGATCAGGATTAGATTGTCGCGCCGCATTGCAGATCTCTGTGGTTATGGATTGTTGTCTGAGCTGTTTCGTCGAACGTATTTCGAGCAATGCGCGCCCCGTCTATTGCGGTCGGGGCGCGCGATTGGTTTTTGTCATTGGGTTTTGCCGAGCCGCAACGGCATTACTTGATCGTTGCCAGGAACTTGTTCAAAGCCTCGATGCTTGCAGGCTCATTGAGCAGCGGGCAATGGCCACGGTTTTCGATTTCAGCAGCCGACATAGTCGGTGCCATTTCCATCATCTTCTCAACCGTTTCTTTCGACGTGACATCGGAGAGGACGCCGCGGATCGAAAGGATTGGAAGGTCCATTTCAGCCGCCTTCTTGTGGCATTCCCACAGGTCGCGTGGGGTTTCTGGGTTTTCAGCAATTGCGCGGCCCAGGTTGTCGTCATAGCGGTGATGCCAGAAGCCGTCCTTCAGGCCGTACATCGAGCGGGCCATGCGTTCCCATTCGTGATCTGACAGATCTGAGAACTGGTTGCCGACGTGCTCTTTGAGGGTGGCGACGACGTTGTCGATGTCGGTTTCGTCGGCGAGCTTTCCAGCATAACCGAAGATGCGGGCCATGCCCTCGGCTTCGATGGTTGCGCCCAGGTCGTTGAGGATGATGCCTGAGAGCATGTCTGGGTGATCTTCGACCATCAGCATGGCCAGCAGTGCGCCCAGCGAGGAGCCCATCAAGACGACGGGTTTGCAGTCCAGGTGCTGCCAGAACTCATAGATGTCGCGGATGTAGACGGGTGTTGTGTAGTTGCCGAAATCCTTGTCGTATTCGGAGGTGTCGCGACCGCGCAGGTTCAAGGTGTAGACGCGGTTCGTCTCGCCCATGATGGCGGCCATCGGATCGAGGTCGCGGATGTTGCGGGTCAGGCCAGGCAGCGCCATCAGGATCGGGCCGTCGGTTTTGTCGGCGCCGTACTCGCGGTAGCTCAGGCGCATATGGTCAGATGTTATGAACGACTTGGGCGTGAAAGCGGTGCTTTCGAAACCAGCGGTATCGTCAATCACGCTTTCGGCTGCCTGAGCCAGGCTTGCAGCGGCTGCTTCATCGGCGGCATCGAGTTGGCGACCTTTTTCGAGAAGGGCTTCGACTGCACCTTCTTGTTCGTCAAGGAATTTACTGGTGGAGCTGAAGCCGGCCTGCATGCGTGAGCCAACAGATTCTGAACTGAAATCAGTGACGCCGGAAAGCGGGGCGTGCTCGGCGTGGATTGTGAAGACATGGGCGATTGCACGCAGGTGCATCAGTTGCGAATAGTGCGGGTTTTCGCGCAGCGGATTTTCTGGGCCGACCATTTCGTCGAGCTTGATCAGCATTTCGGCATATCCAGCGGCCTGATGCGAGCCCTCGAACATTTTCCAGAATTTGTCTTCGTAAACCAGCTCGGTCATGCGATCGAGTGATTCATTGATATTGTTGGGGACTGCGCCTTTTGCCGAAAAGACCTCGATGAGGAATATCGGCATTGCCTCAACCTGGTGCTCATCCAGGATTCGAATGAGCGACTGGATCGGCGTGTTGTCGTAAAGTCCGCCGTCCCAATAATATTGTCCGTCGACTTCGATGGGCGGGAAGCTTGGCGGAAGTGCGCCGCTTGCCATCAGGTGCTCGGGGCGCAGTGTGTGGGTGCGATTGGAGAAGCGCTCGATTTCACCGGTTTCGACATTGGTCGCCGTCATTACAACAGTGGCGCAGGCGTCGGAATTGAGGAAATCAAAGTCGATGAATTTGCGCATCGTTTCGAGAGCCGGCTCAATGGAATAAAGGCTCTGCCAGCCTTTGGAGTTCCAAAAGTCCTGGCGCATCGAAAAGAAGCGTGGGTGGCCCAAAGACTGGAACATCTGCATCTGGCTCTTGGGGAAAAACATCGGCGGGTCGTTGCGCAGGTGCTTCCAGAGGTTCAGCAGGTTGTGCTGGGGCGTCGTGTTAAGGGGGGCTGCGATGGCGCAGGCGTTGATGGCGCCAATCGAGGTTCCCGCCAGTACGGCTGGACGGTAGCCGGCTTCCAGAAGCCTGATCACCGCGCCGGCTTCATAGGCGCCCAATGCGCCGCCGCCCTGCAATACCAGGCCGACATCTTTCGATTCGGCTGATTTGGAGTCCTGGACGGAATGTGCGGTTTTGGCGTGAACGTAGTGCTTAGGTTTGCCTGCGAAATAATTCATTTGATGTCGGTTCCCTTGTGGTTTGGGCAATGTTTACCCGAGCCTTGGTTAGGGAACGCTGAATTTGTTATTTTGTTTTGTTGGTTTTTTGAAAATCATTCAAGGCGTTTTGTATGCATGGGCCGTTTTTGCATCGGAAGCCGATTGATTGTGGGGGCGTGGCACTATATTGGTGGAGTTGGCCGTCCTTGAAGGGGCAAACGTTGTTTCGTTATTTTTATTGCATGTTTTCGCGCCTGCTAATTTAATTGTTCAATCACAATCAAATTCTTTAACTTCACGCCTGTAGATCATCTGGTAGGTGGAAGCACTATCTGCATAACTCCCAAGATTCGGCTCGTTTTCGGGGGGTGGGAGTTTCAATGCCTTCAGACCCTGTTAAGGTGCGGGCTGCGGCATGGCTCCAATTCAACAGTATTATTTGACCGAGGTTCGCTGGAAAATGATCCGATCTACCCCGCTGCTTATCGCAATGGCAATCGTCGTCCCCGTGGCCGGAATGGCGGGGTGCGAGGGTAACACGCCTGGTGCCGGTCTTGAGGCGCGCCCTGCTCCAAGCGTGATTACACAGGCGGTGCGAAGCAAGGATGTGTCCAGAGTAGTCGAATACGTGGGACGTAGCGAGGCCTCCCAACGCGTCGAGG
This sequence comes from Alphaproteobacteria bacterium, assembly GCA_022600345.1. Classification (GTDB taxonomy): domain Bacteria; phylum Pseudomonadota; class Alphaproteobacteria; order Rhizobiales; family Hyphomicrobiaceae; genus Filomicrobium. Next base: position 8,829 of record JAHZKP010000152.1, read on the forward strand.
TTCGTGCCCGGGTCAACGGGGTCCTATTGGAGCGGCCATTCCAGGAGGGTGCGCCGGTCAAGGCGGGAGATTTGTTGTTTTCAATCGATCCGGCGCAGTACGATGCCGAACTTGCTTCGGCTGAAGCGAACGTTGCGCGCGCCAATGCCTCGGTTATTGAGGCCTCGGCGAGCCTGAAGCGCTATCAGGCGCTGTTGAAACGCGATGTGACCAGCGTTGCGAAATTCGATGAGGCGAAGGCCAAGGATGCAACGGCGCGTGCGGAACTGGCGGCCATGAAGGCAGCCTTGCAAAAGGCGAAGCTTGATCTCGACTACACGAAGATCGCGGCGCCGATTTCGGGGCGGAGCGGGCGTGCAAAAGCCGATGTCGGAAACCTGATCGGTCCTGATACGGGGACGTTGGTGACAATTTTAAAGCTCGATCCGATCAACGTCACGTTTGCGATCGGTGAGCGCGAGTACCTCAATTATACAGAACGCAAGCAGAGCGGCGATCAATCCAAGATGGTTCCAAGGATCCGCCTGGCCAATGACGAACTCTATGCGCACGAAGGGACATTCAACCTGATCGACAACGAGGTCGACCCGGCGACGGGAACGATCAGTATTCGGGTGTCATTCCCCAATCCCGAACGGCTGCTGGTTCCGGGGCAATTCGTCAGCGTGTTCCTGACGAGCGACCAGCCGGTGAAGCAGGTTGTCGTGCCGCAGGCGTCGGTTCAGGAAAACCAGACCGGGCCGTTCGTACTTGTCGTGACGGCCGAAGACCGGGTTGAAGCCCGGCCGATCAAGACCGGCCAGCGCATTGGTGCCGACATCGTGGCGCTGTCAGGCTTGGAGGCTGGAGAGACCATCATCGTCGAGGGCATCCAAAAGGTGCGCCCGGGCGGCAAGGTCAATCCGACACCTGCAAAATTGCCGGCGAAAAAGGCATCCGCAAAATCTCCCGACGGGGCCTCTGCGAAAGCAAAGCCTGAAAAGGGCGCGACGCAGGCCGACAAATCATCCACATCGAAAAGCCAGTAACGGATAGGTCTCATGCTTAGCGGGTTCTTTATCGACCGTCCGAAATTCGCCTTCGTCATCGCGATTTTGACGACGCTGGCCGGTGTATTGGCCATCACTGCTCTTCCTGTTGCGGAATTCCCCGAGTTGACACCGCCGCAGGTGCAGGTCTCGGCGAATTACCCTGGCGCGAATGCCCAGGTCGTCGAGCAAACTGTTGCCGCCGTGATCGAGGCGGAGGTCAACGGCGTGGAGGGGATGACGCATCTATCCTCCAAGAGCAATAACGATGGCTCGTATGCTCTCACGGTAACGTTCGCGGTTGGAACCGATGCGGACACTGCCCAGGTCAACGTTCAAAACAGGGTGGCACAGGCGACGCCGAAGCTGCCTGAAGACGTTACGCGGCAAGGCGTGACGACGAAGAAGCAGTCGACGAGCATGCTGCTGGTGGCGTCGGTATATTCGCCCAAGGGCACGTACGACGATCTGTTCTTGTCAAATTACACGTCGATCAACATCAAGGACAGCCTTTCGCGGGTGCCCGGTGTTGCCAGTGTCACTATTCTTGGCGGGCGCGACTACGGAATGCGGGTCTGGCTGCAGCCGGATCGAATGACCAGTCTGGGGCTGACGGCAACCGATATCATTTCGGCGATCCGGGAGCAGAACATCCAGGTCTCGCCGGGAGCCATCGGGTCGCAACCAGCCCCCTCGGGACAGCAGTTCCAATACACCTTGCGCGCCAAGGGACGGCTGACCGACGTTGCCGAATTCAAGAACATCATTTTGCTGGCGCAAACCGACGGTGCGGTGGTGCGCCTGGGCGACGTCGCGCGCGTCGAACTGGGTGCGGAAACCTATGGCTGGTTTGGGCAGTTGAACGCGAAGCCGGCGGCGTTGCTGGCCGTATATCAGTTGCCGGACGCCAATGCGCTTGATGTGGCTGTCGGCGTGAAGAAGGAAATCGAGCGGCTGTCGCAGCGTTTCCCTGAAGATCTCAAGGCGAAGGTGACCTACGACACGACGGTCTATGTCGAGACGTCGATGCGCGAAGTGCTGATCACGTTGCTGCAGGCCTTGGCGCTGGTCGTGCTGGTTGTATTCATCTTCCTACAGGATTGGCGTTCGACGCTGATCCCGGCGATTGCGATACCGGTTTCGTTGATCGGAACGTTTGCAGCGTTGCTGGTGATGGGCTTTTCCATCAATACCATCTCTTTGTTCGGGTTGATCCTGGCGATCGGGGTGGTGGTCGATGATGCCATCGTGGTCGTGGAAAACGTCCAGCGGCACCTGAGCGACGGGTTGTCGCCCCGGGACGCGACCCGCAAGGCCATGGAAGAAGTAACCACGCCGGTGATCGCAACAACCTTGGTGTTGCTGGCGGTGTTCGTGCCGGTGGCCTTTACGCCGGGCCTGACAGGGCGCTTGTTTGAGCAGTTCGCCGCGACCATCTCGGTTGCTGTTGCGATCTCGTCGATTAATGCATTGACGCTGAGCCCAGCCTTGTGCGCCAGCCTTCTAAGGCCGCCGCAACAAGCAAAGCGGGGGCCGCTTGCCTGGTTTGAAAGCATGATCGGCATCACCCGCAATGGCTACACCGCGCTGGTTCGCCGGTTGATCCGCATGACGGCGGTTTGCGTTGTCTTCCTGATCGCGGCGGCGGCGGCTTCGGGGTGGCTGTTTACCCAAACCCCAACCGGCTTTGTGCCATCTGAAGATCGCGGAGCGTTCTTCGTGGATGTACGCCTGCCAGATGGAGCGGCGTTGTCGCGGACGGCGGCTGTACTGGCGGAAGTCGAAGAGATCGTAAGGTCGACGCCGGGTGTCGCCGACGTTATGGCGGTTGGCGGCTATTCGTTGCTGCAAGGGGCGGTTGTTTCCAATGGTGCGCTTGTGATCGCGGTCTTGAAGCCGTGGAACCAGCGGACGAAACCGGAATTGTCTATCGGCGGGATTCTTGGGCGGATTGGCCCGCAGCTTGCCCAAATTCCAAGTGCGACAATCATCTCGTTCAACCCACCGCCGATTCCGGGGCTTGGCAATACCGGCGGGTTTGAGTTCGTATTGCAGGATACCGAAGCGCGCTCGCCGCAAACGATGTCGGCAGCCCTGGGCGGTCTTATCGTGGCGGCCAATGGCCGGCCGGAGTTGAGCCGCGTGTTCAGCACGTTCCGCGCAAACTCTCCGCAGTTTTCCATCGATGTGAACCGCGATCTGGCGAAATCGAAGGGTGTTTCGATCGCCGATATCTTCACCGTTCTGAATGCCAACTTTGGAACCTACTACGTCAATGACTTCAACAAGTTTGGCCGTATCTACCGGGTGTTCTTGCAGGCGGAAGCCTCAAAGCGGGCGGACCCATCCGACATCGGCAAGTTATACGTGCGCAGTTCGCGGGGCGAAATGGTGCCGCTTCGCGCGCTGGTCAGGGTCAAGGCGGTGGTGGGCCCGGAGAGTATCGAGCGCTACAACATGTTCCGCTCGGCGACCATCAACGGGCAACCGGCTCCCGGCCTCAGTTCGGGCCAGGCAATAGCGGCCATGGATGCGACGGCTGCAACGACCCTGCCGGCTGGTTTCCGCAGTGAGTGGACGGGTATGTCGCTGGAAGAGATCAAGGCGGGCAGCGCAGGCGCGTTGGTTTTCGCGCTGTCGATCCTGTTTGCCTATCTGTTCCTTGTCGCCCAATACGAGAGTTGGACGATTCCGCTATCGGTCATGCTGTCGGTGGTGTTTGCCCTATTTGGTGCATTAGCGGCTCTCAATCTGGCGGGCATTCCGCTCAACGTTTATGCCCAGGTCGGTCTGGTGTTGCTGGTCGGGCTGGCAGCCAAGAACGCAATCCTCATCGTCGAGTTTGCAAAAGAGTTGCGCGAGCAGGGGAAGCCCATTCTGGAGGCGGCCGAGGAGGCGGCGTTCTTGCGCTACAGGGCGGTGTTAATGACGGCTCTGTCGTTCATTCTGGGCGTGCTGCCGCTGGTTGTTGCCAGCGGTGCGGGAGCGGCCAGCCGTGTATCGGTGGGCATGACGGTGTTTGGTGGCATGTTGGTTGCCACCGTTATCGGGGTTGCCATGATCCCGTCATTGTATGTCATGTTCCAATCGATGCGTGAGTGGACCGGATCGGGCCGCCCGAGTGTTCCTGAGCGTGCAACTGAGGTTAGTCCGGCCCCTGCTGAATAATGTGAGTTGGGCGGGTACTAGCCGTGACCCGCTCCTGGCATTCAATGCCGGACCAAAGGCCACATTCAGTTGATGGGGAAACCTGCGATAAGACATCGGCAATGTTGAGCGTTTTGAACGTTTGCAATGCCGATGTAAGTCGAACCAGGACACTCCATGACCAAGATCGAGAACCCATCGCTTCCCAAGGACCGCATCAAAATCCTGCTGCTCGAAGGGATCAGCGATACTGCTGCCAAGGCTTTGGCTGATCAGGGTTACAAAAACGTTGCGCGGCTGACGGGGGCGCTGGATGGCGCTGAGCTGATCGACAAGTTGCAGGACGTGCGCATTTTGGGAATCCGCTCGCGCACCCAGGTGACGGCCGATGTCTTGCGGGCGTGCGACCGGCTGATTGCTGTCGGTTGTTTTTCGGTGGGCACCAACCAGATCGACCTGGCAGCCGCCCAGGAGCGCGGCGTTCCGGTGTTCAATGCACCGTTTTCCAATACACGCTCGGTTGCCGAATTGACGATTGCCGAGATCGTCATGTTGTTCAGGCGGACGGTGCCGCGTTCGAATTCGGCACACGCGGGTGGCTGGGAAAAGTCTGCGGCCAACAGCAATGAAGTGCGCGGCAAGACGCTGGGGATTGTCGGCTACGGCAATATCGGCACGCAGCTTGCCAACTTGGCAGAATTGATGGGCATGCGGGTCGTCTACTACGATCACACCGACAAGCTGCGTCATGGCAATGTCGAACCGGTTGCAACGCTGGATGAGCTGTTGTCGTCGGTCGATGTGGTTTCGCTGCATGTGCCGCAGACGCCTCAGACGCGCAATATGATCGGGGCGCGCGAACTTGCGCTGATGAAGCCTGGATCGTTCCTGATCAACAACGCGCGCGGGACGCTTGTCGATCTGGATGCCTTGGCTGAGGCCTTGCAGTCGGGCAAGTTGGGCGGGGCTGCGGTCGATGTGTTTCCAAGCGAGCCGTCGTCGAACCAGGAAGCCTTCAGTTCTCCGCTACAAGGCGTCGACAACGTTATCCTGACGCCGCATGTGGGCGGTTCGACCACCGAAGCGCAATCGCGCATTGGGCAGGAAGTGGCCCGAAAGCTGATCGATTATTCGGATATTGGCAATACCGTGGGCGCGGTCAATTTTCCCGAAGTCTTGTTGCCGCCGCGGCCTGCGGGCACGCGTTTCCTGCAGGTGCAACAAAACCTTCCTGGTGAGCTTCGCCGTCTTAACGACGTGTTCTCGCGGGGCAATATCAACATCGCCGGTCAGTATTTCCAGACCCATGGGGACATCGGTTACGTGGTGCTGGACACCGATGGGGCCATCGATAACGCCGAAGAGGTGCTCAAAGAGATCCGGGGGCTCGATGGCACGATCCGGGCGCGCATCCTTAATCGCATCGGCCAGCCTGACGTTTCCTGAGCCTTCCGGCGGGCCGACCTGGAGCACTTTCCGACCAAATCGAACCATTCTGCCGAGGCGGATTTGTGACAAGATCAAGTGGACCGGCACAGCTCGTGGCGGTGTCACGGGCAAGACGGGCTGCGCAGAGATTGGCGCAAATCCGCCC
>JAHZKP010000153.1 GCA_022600345.1 Alphaproteobacteria bacterium
GCAGTCCGGCAGTCAATTTCGCCGCATCCCTCTGGGACACCGCACTTTTTCGCCTCGGCGGCGTCGCGGCACTGGCACGATAACCCATATCGCGCTGCGCGCCGCTTCTGGCCGAATGCGAAAAAGTGACAGGTGTCGCGATCCGCATGAGTTTTTCAACAGCCTGCTAGAACATAACTGGCGATTCGCGAGAGAGCCTAGTGGGGCGGTGAAAGCGGGCGGTGCAACCCCGCCTGAAGCGGGATTGGACAGAAATGGGCGAGAGCCTGCTGACTTTTCGTCGCAATATGGCTATCGTTTGCAAACAAGTCAGAGTGACCATTTCCATGAAGTGGGGACAATATGAGCGACTGCAATAATCCAAAACACAAAGATCATCCACACGACCATGGCCCCGGCTGCGGGCACACCGCCATCAAGCACGGTGATCACGTTGATTATCTGCATGATGGGCACCTGCATCATCCCCACGGCGACCACGTGGACGAGCATGTGATTGAAGTGAGCGACCGGAATCCAGACGCCTGCACGCCTGACCATCGCTGCGACGGGCACGAGCCCGGGCATGTTCATGGCCCAGGTTGCGGTCACGAAGCCGTCCCGCACGGCGACCATATTTGCTACCTGGTCAATGGCCACTTGCACCACCCGCATGGTGATCATTGCGATGACCATGGGCCGGTTGAAATTGTGAAGGAATAAACGGGTACTTCGCTTGAAGACTTCGGCGGTGGTTATGCTGCCTTGGTTGTTGCTTTGGCCAACCGCTTCAATTCGGCTTTGTACTCCTTCACGGCCTTTTTGCCCTTTGGTGTCAGCGCGTAGATGCCGGTTTCGACGCGCTCAAACCATCCGTAATGATCGTCGGCCATGACGCGCCGTGCGGTTTTAACCGCACTGGCTATGGCAACGAGGGATGCTTTGGTGGGGCCGTTCTTGTGCAGCACCTTCACGCATCGAAGTGCGTCCTGCCGGTAGGCGGTCATCAGGCCCTGGCGGGTTGCGCCACCGGTGTTTGGATCGCCAACGCGGCGCGCAAATTCGCGCAACAGGCGGGCTTTCCTGGGTTTTGATTTGCGCGGGCGGTAGGGCGAAGGGTCGTTGTGGATCTCGACGAAGTTATCGTTCAGCCGAACAGTTATAAGGCCGATGCCTAAGCGGCGGCAGAGTGCCAGATTGTTTTTCAGAGCCTTCTGAAAGGTGAGGCCGCTACCGCGAGGCACCGCGATGTAGACGCTGTCCGTCACCGATTGCCGGGCAACGGCCTGATGGAACAGCGACAGGGAAAAGCTCGTTTTCAGTTCGACGATGACCGGGTCTTCATCAGCCCGGCAGGCCATGACATCGACCGACCCTATCTCAGACTTTACATCGTAGCCTTGGCCTTCAAGCAGTTGCTTGATGGGGGCGTAGAGGTCGGTTTCTTTTGTTGCGTTGGCCATGGTTGGTATTCGATAGCCTAGTGTTCCGTTTCAGACATTTGCCACCGCTCGATGCTTGGTCGTCAGCAAATGTCTGAAACAAGAGGAACACTAGCAAGTCTATGTTTCTAGTGTAGCTTTTGTCTTTGACGTTTGCTCGCCAACATAGCAGCAGAACGGAGGCAAACGTCAAAGACGCTACACTAGCGAATCATGTGCCGCCAAGTGGGGGAGGAGTATCGGCAGGAAGCGGGCTTTGGGAATGCAAGAAGCCGCTATACGTTCAAGTCAGAGCACGAATTGTACTCATAGTGAGTTCCGATAATGATCGAACGGATTATTTCCAATATGTGTAACTAATTGATCTATCGATATAGTTTTAAACGTTTTTCGTTCTCAGAACCGTCGCAGTTCGGCGCGAGACAAGTCTGCGGGAGGCGAGGGTTCATGAAAATGGAGACAAACATGAAAACTCTTGCTGTAGTTCTTCTCGCAACCGGTATGGCCTTAAGCGCGGTCGCGCCATCATTTGCTGGCGATGCTAAGAAGTGCGCTGAAGGCACAACGTGGGACGAAGCCACGCAGAAGTGTGTGCCCAAGGGCTAATGATCTAAATTTCATTGAGCCTGTATGCAGCCGGGCGTCCGTGAGGCGCCCGGCTGTTTGTGTTTGAGGTGAGCATGGTGGGGGATTGCAACTGATGGCAAAGCCGCTGGCGCTTGGCGGCGGCAACTCGTCGATGGTTGTGTGGGTCACAAGCCAGCCTGCCAAAAAACCCCGCAGGACAATTGCTGTCCCGCGGGGTTTTGCAACCGCACACTCGGTTGCCGACGACGCGATCCGCAGTTTTCCCCCGCTATCGTGCCGCGTCGTCATTGAACTGTGAGCCTACTATTTCGCCAGGTGTTCCTGGGAGAACAGATAAGCTGAATCCTTTAGTTCCGAATGGCACGAGCGGCACTTGGCAAAGTCCTTGTCCAGGCGGGTGCCATCGGCTTTAAAGCCTGAGAATTCCCAATCGCCGACGTTCATCTTGTCGCCTTTGTAGTCCTTGCCCCAGCCAGCACCTTTCTGCTTGACCATGATCGCGGCAAGGTCGCCCCTGATCAGCCGGTCCAGGTTTTTACTGCGCATGGGTTTACCGTCTTTATCGGCCTTGGCTTTGTAGACTTCCATGATCACAATCGAGCCGTCGGGAAGTTCGCCGCCTGACTTGGCGCCTTTGACGGCAACGTCATTCGCGTAAAAGCGCGCAAGTTGCTTGCCGTTCTGGCGCTCGGCATTCATGTAATTCGAAAATGAGTCTTGATAGCCTTTGGGAAATTCGATTCGTTCCGGTCCTGCGAGCACTGTCGAACCAGCCAGGGCCAGCATGGCTCCTGCCATTACCAATCGCTTAAACATCTGTGTCTTCTCCTCGGTTGCTTGCAGTCGAGCCCACGTGGCTGTGGCGCCAGTGACGGTTAAGCCCAGTCGGTTGAGCGGGCATCAATGACCGATGAGGGCAGTTGCCAAGGCAGCCGCCGCGCTCGGACTTGCGCAGTAGTTACGAAGAGGCCAGCGAAGGGTTTCAGAAAAGGACAGAAATTTTTCGAATTAGTTGGTTCGTTCACCGGTTCAGGGCAGCGCCATCGAATCTTAAATGGCGGCTGACCCTACTCGTTGGTCGGAATGAGACGACCGTGTATGGCTTTGCCTGTCGGCGTGCCGGTGGGGGAGCCGCCTTCTGGTTCGATGCTGATGCCGAACGTTGCCGCGACCAGGAGTTCTGAATCATAGGGCAGGGTTTTGCGGGTCGGTTTGGTGGCATCGCCAATCAGGCCAAGGGAGCGAGGTTTTCCGCCAAGCTGATCGGATGCAATCCAAAGCTGGTAGGTTTTGCCCTGGGCGGGTTCGGCGGTCACGGGGCGGACGATTACTTCTCGTGATTCCAGGTCGATCGACATGATGAAAGCAGGCTGCTTGTCGTCGTTTTGGAACACGGCTACGAAGTGGTCTTCCGGTGCCGCCGGCGCCTCGCGGAAAATCACGAATGCGAGCAGGCTTGCGGCAATTGCATAACCGGTCAATGCGGCCGTTCGCCAGCGGTTGAGGGACCGCTGCAGCCGGCCCGGTTCGTCACGGGGCTGTTGCGCGACGGTCTGGCTAAGGTTGATGCGCTTGGCGATGGCGGCGCGAAGATGGGGCGGCGGGGCGACTGGTTCGTATTCCGTCAGCCAGGCAGACAGCCGCGATTCCCAGGCCTCGATTGCGGCGTTCAATTCCGCATCCTGGGCCCGGCGCGCGTCGACGGCCTCACGTTCCGCCGAATCCAGAGTTCCGACGACGTATTCGGCAGCCAGCATGTCTTTTTCTTCGCCGCCACTCATCCGGCTAGGCACTCCTTAAGCCGTTTCAGGCTGCGATGCAGCCAGGTCTTCACGGTTCCGACCGGCATTTTCATTCGCGTAGATATCTCTTCGCGGGACAGCCCCTCCAAATACGCTTGTTTCACTACGCTGCGATGATCTTGCTCAAGTGTCTCCAGGCATCCCTCAAGGCGTTGCCAGGCTTCCGACTGCTCGATCACCGCATCGGCCCGCGGAGTCGCATCGGGAACGTCACTCACGTCTATATCGACGGTGTGGTACTGGCGCGCACTCTTGCGAACTTCATCGATGGCTGCGTTTCTGGCGATCGTGGCCATCCAGGTGATCGGGGATGCACGATCCGGGTTAAAACTGCCTGAGCGCTGCCAGATCCTTAAGTAAACCTCTTGCAGAAGATCGTCCGATCTTGCCCTGTCCCTAACTATACGAATGATCACGCCGTAGAGTTTCGCTGAAGTGGCATCATAGAGTCGCGAAAATGCCGCGCGATCGCCAGTCGCACAGCGGGCAAGCCATTCGGTAAGCTCTTTTTTTGCGGTGATTGGCATTAACGAAGGCCTGTGTACGAGAAACACGTCATAGGACGAGCGTCATGGTGCCGGTGGGCGGGTTGGCTGATACTGGTCAACTGTGGTCTTCGCCCGATTTGCGAAACGTTCGGATGGTTCTGTTACAGACTACCTAACAGAGGCCAATTGAACCGGCAAAAGTTTTTCGGTGCGACGCATAGGTGGGGAGCGGCGTTTGTGGCGCATGTCTGGGCAGGAGGACCGTGCCCCCTCTGCGGTGCGCTCACCAAGCCAACAGTTCAACTACAGACAGCGGGCTTGCGTTATTTGTGCGGCGCACACAAAATGCCGTCATGTCTGAACAGGCACTGCACATTCTCGTCATTGATGAAAACCGCATCCGCGCCTCGATTATTGAGGAGGGGCTGTGCGGTGCGGGAGACGTGCGCGTTACCGTTCTGACTGAGACCAATGAACTGATGCGGCGTATCGTTGAAATCGATCCGGATGTCATATTTATCGATCTGGGCAACCCGAGCCGCGATGTACTCGAGCACATGTTCAATGTCTCGCGAGCTGTCAAACGCCCAATCGCAATGTTCGTGGAGCACAGCGATCAAGCCTCGACAGAAGCGGCAATCGAAGCCGGCGTTTCAGCCTACGTGGTGGACGGCCTGAAAAAGGAGAGGGTCCGCTCGATTCTCGAAACAGCAATTCTTCGGTTCAATGCGTTTGAACGTCTCAAGCGCGAACTCGAAGAGGCGAAGACGGAGCTTGCCGACAGAAAGACCATTGAGCGGGCGAAGGTCATCCTGATGAAGACGCGTGGATTGACCGAGCCGGATGCTTACGCGCTATTGCGCAAGACGGCCATGAACCAGAATCGGCGCATGGCTGAGATTGCCGAGAGCCTCATCCTGACCGCAGGGTTGCTGGCCGAGGAGGATGGCGAATGAAAAACACGGGCTGTGAAATTCGCGCCGGATTCATTCCGCTGATCGATTGCGCACCTCTTGTCGTCGCACTTGAGCGGGGATTTGCTGAAGCCGAAGGTGTGTGCCTGACACTGTCCCGCGAAACGTCGTGGGCCACGATCCGCGACAAGCTTGCGGTTTCCCAATTCGACATCGCTCACGTCCTCGCGCCGATGCCGGTTGCGGCAAACCTGGGCCTGGGCCCTCTACCCACGCCGATGATCGTGCCGATGGCGCTGGGGACCGGTGCGAATTCCATTACCGTCTCGGTGGAACTTTGGGGCGAATTGCAGGCCTACATAAAAGAGAATGACTTCAGCGCCCTATCGGCCGTTGAGGGGCTGGCGCAGGCGGTGCGGAAGCGCTGCGAAAAGGGCCAGCGGTTGCTGCAGTTGGGCATCGTGCACCCATACTCCTCCCACCATTACCAATTAGCGTATTGGCTTGCTTCCGGTGGGATCGTACCTGGACGCGATGTCGATCTTGTCGTTGTGCCGCCCTCGTTGATGCCGGCGGCAATCGCAAGCGGCCACATCGATGGCTTCTGTGCCGGAGAACCCTGGGGGACGGTTGCATCGAGCAAATCTTGCGGCGTTATCCTGACGACGAATGCTCACATCTGGCGCAACAGCCCTGAAAAGGTGCTCGGTGTTCGAGAGGCCTGGGCGAATCGCAACAGCGAATGTGTGGCAGCCTTGGTCCGTGCAATCCTTAAAGCCGCCCAGTGGTGTGACGAACCTGAAAACCAGAATGATCTGGCAGCCCTCCTTGCACGTGACGACTACGTGGGAAAAAGCATTGACTTGATCCACCCATGTCTCGCGCGGCGGCTGAAATCCGGCGACGGCACGCTGCATCCCATCGATGGCTTCCTCAACTTCGCATCCAATGCGGCGACCTTCCCGTGGACCAGTCATGCGCTTTGGTTCCTGTCGCAAATGGCTCGGTGGGGGCAGGCAGAACTGACTTCTGAGACGATAGACGTGGCCCGCACAACCTACCGGCCTGACATTTATCGAACGGCGGTGGCGCCATTGGGGATAGAGTTGCCGCCTGCCAATTCGAAGTTGGAAGGCGCTCTTACCGCCGAAACCCTGACAGGGTCGCCGACGGGCCGGCTCCAGTTGGGCCCCGACAATTTCTTCGATGGCATGACATTCGATCCAGACCGCATCGAAGATTATCTGGCGGGCTTTAAGTAACTGCTGCACCGGTCGCCCCACGCACCCGATCCCGCACTGCACAATTAGCTGGCAGCAGCCTACTCATTGGGCAGAGCGTAGCGCGCCGAATTAGCTGCGACATTCCAGCAGAAATTTTGCATCCCACTGAAAATCTTGATGAAATTCCGCTCGATGCAGTTTGGCACAAATCCTGCCAATGACTTAACGAGACACACGAAGGTGTCTTAGCGAGGCCAACGACGGTCCCAATCAAATGACGCCCCGAAGAGGGCAAGGGCAACGCCGCCGACAGTAAAGGAGGACAGTCATGTCTTTCGTACTGAACGCGGTTTTTTTGTTTTTGGGCTCTGAAAGTGTCCGCGACCCAGCAACTGGGGTGGACCTCAAATGGACAGGAGAATTGGATGATCACGAGATCCCCGGTAGGACGCGGCAGCACGACGAGGAGAATGTTTCTCGCCGCAGCAGGCGCCATGGCAATGCTTTCGTCATTCACCGTTTCAGGCGCAGTCACGGGTGCAACCGCCGAACCGCTGGAAGTTGAAAAAGACGAACTGAAATTCGGCTTCATCAAGTTGACCGACATGGCACCGCTCGCGGTCGCTAGGGAGCTTGGCTACTTCGAAGACGAGGGACTGTTCGTTACGCTCGAAGCGCAGGCCAACTGGAAGGTGCTGCTCGACCGCGTCATTACCGGCGAGCTTGATGGTGCCCACATGCTGGCGGGTCAGCCGCTCGCTGCAACTATCGGATTTGGCACCAAGGCGCACATCATCACGCCATTCTCCATGGACCTTAACGGCAACGGCATCACTGTTTCCAACGAAGTCTGGGAATTGATGAAGCCGCACATTCCAAAACGAGCGGACGGCAAGCCTGTTCACCCCATCAAGGCCGATGCCTTAAAACCGGTTATCGAGAAGTTTGCCGACGAGGGCAAGGCCTTCAAGATGGGCATGGTGTTCCCCGTCTCCACCCACAACTACGAACTTCGCTACTGGCTGGCATCAGGCGGCATCCACCCAGGCTACTACTCGCCAACCGACACCTCGGGCACCATCAAGGCCAAAGCTCTCCTCTCGGTAACGCCACCCCCGCAGATGCCCGCAACGCTGGAAGCAGGCACCATCTACGGCTACTGCGTCGGCGAACCCTGGAACCAGGCTGCCGTCTTCAAGGGCATCGGTGTCCCAGTCATCACCGACTACGAGATCTGGAAGAACAACCCGGAAAAGGTCTTCGGCATTACCAAGGAGTTTGCCGAGAAGTATCCCAACACGACGCTTGCATTGACCAAGGCGCTTATCCGCGCCGCCAAGTGGCTGGATGAAAACAACAACGCAAACCGCGTTGAAGCCGTGAAGATGCTGTCGCGTCCTGAATACGTTGGCGCCGATGAGAAAGTCATTGCCAACTCGATGACCGGAACCTTCGAATATGAAAAAGGCGACAAGCGTGAAGTGCCCGACTTCAACGTCTTCTTCCGTTACTTCGCAACCTACCCCTACTATTCGGATGCCATCTGGTACCTCACCCAGATGCGCCGCTGGGGCCAGATTGCAGAGCCCAAATCCGACGAGTGGTTCAAAGAGACGGCCAAGAAGGTCTACCGCCCGGACATCTACATGAAGGCAGCCGAATTGCTGATCGCAGATGGCAAGGTTGAAAAGGCTGACTTCCCGTTCGGCACTGATGGCTTCCGCCCACCGGTTCCAGCCGCCGATATCATCGATGGCATCCCCTACGACGGCAAAGCACCCAACGCCTACCTGGATAGCCTGAAGATCGGCCTCAAGGGCAAGGAAATCGTCAAGGGCGCTGACGTCGTCAGCAACTGACACTGAACTCTGGGAGGCCGGGGCCGCCGGTGCCGGCCTCTCAGACAAGCACAGCCCACAGGAACGCAGTGCGTTTCCCTGGGTCCCACCTCAGCCTCGAGAACCCGGAGATAATCATGGCTGCCGTAACAGACTACGTGGACACGTCCGCGGCTGAAGCGCGCGAAAAGCGCATGCAGAAAATTCATCAGAGACTGAACAGTGCCGAAGGCATCGTTGGCGTATTTGGTCTGGGTTTTATCATTCCCTTGATCAAGATCGCGATCGGCGACAGCGTCAAGCAGAACATGCGCGATCTGTGGCAGATGCTGTTTGTTCCGCTGATCGGTATCGGGATGTTCATTGCGGCTTGGGCCTATTTCGCGCCACAGGTCAAGACCTCGCTGGGTGCCATTCCAGGCCCCGTCCAAGTGATGGAGCAAGTCGGCACACTCTACCAGGATCACCTCAACGAGCGTGAGCGGCAGGCCGCCTTCTACGAACGCCAGGACAAGCGCAACGCCAAGTTGATCGAGGCGGGCAAGACCGACAAGGTCAAGCATCGCACCTATACCGGCGCGCCGACATTCTTCGATCAGATCGTAACCAGCCTGTTTACCGTTGCGATCGGTTTCTTTGTCGGGGTCATCATTGCAATTCCGCTGGGCATCATGTCGGGGCTGTCACCGACTGTCAGCGGCGCCATCAACCCGCTGATCCAGATCTTCAAGCCGGTGTCTCCGCTGGCCTGGTTGCCGATTGTTACCATGGTCGTTTCCGCGACGTATGCGACGCCCTGGGACTGGTTGCCAAAATCAATGCTGATCTCGGCGATCACCGTGACGCTGTGCTCGCTATGGCCGACGTTGATCAATACCGCACTTGGCGTTTCCTCGATCGACAAGGATCTCCTCAACGTTGGCCGTGTTCTTCAGTTGCCGACGGGGCGCACCATCACCAAGCTGGTCCTGCCGTCTTCCCTGCCGCTCATCTTCACAGGCATGCGCTTGTCGCTGGGTGTTGGCTGGATGGTTCTGATCGCCGCCGAAATGCTGGCGCAAAACCCGGGCCTTGGGAAATTCGTATGGGATGAATTCCAGAACGGTTCCTCCAACTCGCTGGCAAAGATCATGGTTGCAGTTCTGACGATCGGCATCGTCGGGTTCCTGCTTGACCGCTTGATTTACGCCCTCCAGGTGGCCTTCACCTATTCCGACAAACGCTAACGGATAAGAGAAAAGGAGCACAAACATCATGCCTATTCTCGAACTCAAGGGCGTTTCCAAAAGCTACGGTGATGGCGAGACCGAAACCGAGGTTCTGAATGACATCAACCTCTCGATCGAAGAAGGTGAGTTTGTCGCCATCGTAGGGTTCTCCGGCTCTGGGAAGACGACGCTCATTTCGACGGTCGCGGGGTTGGTGTCCGCTGACAGGGGAGAAGTTCTCCTCAAGGGCGAACCGATTACCGGCCCGGGACCTGACAGGGGTGTCGTCTTCCAGTCCTATTCGCTGATGCCCTGGCTTACAGTCTTCGACAACATCGCACTTGCCGTCGACCAGGTGTTTCGCAAGGAAACCAAGGCTGAGCGAAAGGCGCGCACTTCGCGATACATCGACATGGTCGGCCTTTCTCATGCAGCCGAGCGCCGGCCAGCCGAGCTTTCTGGTGGCATGCGGCAGCGCGTTGCCGTTGCCCGCGCGCTGGCCATGAGCCCGGAAATCCTGCTGCTCGACGAACCGCTGTCGGCGCTCGACGCGCTGACGCGTTCGAAGTTGCAAGATGAGATCGAAAAGATCTGGGAACAGGACAAGCGGACTGTTTTGTTGATTACCAACGATGTCGATGAAGCCATCCTGCTTGCCGACCGCATCATCCCGCTAACCCCGGGGCCGAACGCTACGCTGGGCAAGGAATTCAAAGTCGATATCCCGCGCCCGCGCGATCAGAGCACTATGAGTTCGGATCCCGCCTTCCAGAAGTTGCGCCAGGAGGTGACAAGCTACCTGATCGATCTGGGGGCTGAGCGCGCCGCGCAGTCGGAGGATGCAACCGTATTGCCCGATATCGTGCCTATCGAAATCGGCAAGCGACGCAACAACAAGCTGCCAAAAGCCTATGTCGATGCAGCGGGAACTTTCAAGCGCACGGACCGCTATCTGGAATACTCCCTGCTCGACAAGGTCTATCCAACGCCAAAAGGTCCGCTCAAAGTGGTCGACGGCTTCGACATGAAGATCAAGAAGGGAGAGTTCATCACCCTTATTGGTCACTCAGGTTGCGGCAAGTCTACGGTTCTTTCCATGACCGCCGGCCTCAATGAAATCTCTTCAGGCGGCATCATTCTCGACGGCAAGGAAGTGACGACGGCCGGTCCCGATCGAGCTGTCGTGTTTCAGGCTCCGTCGCTGTTTCCCTGGCTTTCGGCCCGCGAAAACGTCACACTTGGCGTTGACCGGGTCTATCCCCATGCCAGCAAGGGCGAGCGTGACGACGTGGTCTCCTATTACCTGGAGCGTGTCGGACTGGCCGACTCCATGGACAAGCTTGCCAGCGACATGTCCAACGGCATGCGCCAACGCGTCGGTATTGCCCGCGCGTTCGCCTTGTCGCCCAAACTCCTGCTGCTTGATGAACCCTTCGGCATGCTCGACAGCCTCACCCGCTGGGAGTTGCAGGAAGTGCTGATGGAAGTCTGGAGCCGCACCAAAGTCACGGCGATCTGCGTCACTCACGATGTCGATGAAGCAATCTTGTTGGCAGACCGCTGCGTGATGATGAGTAACGGCCCCAACGCCAATATCGGAAACATCATGGAAGTCGATCTGCCGCGCCCTCGGACGCGAAAGGCGCTGTTGGAGCATCCCGATTACTACGCCTACCGGCAGGAACTGCTCGATTTCCTCGAAGGCTATGAGGGGGGGGCGAATCCGGACCCTGAGGTGCTTGCCGCCATCAAGGCAAAACGCAAGTCATCGAAAACCGAGCAGGCAGCATAGTCGAACCTGGAGGCGTTTTACTGTGGCGCAGAAACTCGTCGTGATTGGCAACGGCATGGCCCCTGGCCGTGCCCTTGAACGGCTTTTCAAGCTGGCACCGGACGCATACGAGGTGACCATTTTCAATGCGGAACCTCGCACCAACTACGACCGCATCCTGCTTTCCCCGGTTCTGTCGGGAGAAAAGTCCTACGAGGAAATCGTTATCCATGGCGACGACTGGTACGAGAAAAACGGCGTCACCCTGCATAAGGGCAAGAAGGTCAGCCAGATTGACCGTGCCGCCAAGACGGTAATGGCAGAGGACGGCACGCTCGCTTCCTACGACAAGCTGTTGATCGCAACAGGATCGCTGCCGTTCATTATCCCGGTGCCCGGCAGGAAACTGCCGGGCGTCCTCACCTACCGCGATCTCGACGACGTCAATGCGATGATGATTGCGGCCGAGCAGGGTGGGTGCGCGGTTGTCATTGGCGGTGGCCTGCTTGGTCTTGAAGCCGCAGCCGGTCTCAAACAGCGTGGCATGGACGTTACCGTTATCCATCTGGGCGAAACCCTGATGAATCGCCAGCTTGATTTTGCTGCCGGGCAACTTTTGAAACGCACGCTTGAAAGTCGCGGCATCAAGGTCATAACCAAGGCCAACACCAAACAGATCATGGCCACGCATCCAAGTCTGGGGGGGCAAAAAGTTCGTGCTGTTGCCCTGGAAGACGGCACTGAGATTGCAGCTGACATCGTCGTCATGGCCGTCGGCATCCGCCCGAACGCTCATCTGGCCAAGGATGCCGGCCTCGACACCAATCGAGGCATACTGGTCGACGATAAACTGCAAACCTCAGACCCCGACATCATGGCCGTGGGGGAGTGCGTCGAATTCGACGGCAACGTCTACGGCCTGGTCGCGCCGCTGTTCGAACAGGCAAAAATTGCCGCCACCAAGCTGGCTGGTGAAGCGTGCGAGGGCTTTGTCGACAAGGCGCTGGCAACCAAGCTCAAAGTTACCGGCGTTGACCTGTTTTCAGCGGGAGATTTTGCCAAGGGTGGCGAGCGTGAAGAAATCGTGCTGCGCGATGTCGGCCAGGGGGTCTATCGCCGATTGGTCCTTGAAGACGACAAGCTTATTGGCGTTGTGATGTTCGGCGATACATCGGATTCGGGTTGGTTCTTCGATCTGATCAAGGATGAAACCAACATTGCGGGCATGCGGGAAACGCTGATCTTTGGGCCGGCCTACGTTGCAGATTGCCGCCCGGCCGCTCCCGTCCGATCGAATTCGACATATCCTGCAACACGGGACATTGCTGCATGATGGATAAGGGTTGGACCAAAACAACATGCCCCTATTGCGGTGTGGGTTGCGGGGTTCTCGCCCGGCCGAAGGCTGATGGCACAACCGAAGTCAAAGGTGATCTGGAGCATCCGGCAAACTATGGCCGGCTGTGTTCGAAAGGCTCAGCACTTGGCGAGACGATGTCGCTAGATGACCGGTTGCTCGATCCGATGGTCGATGGAAGGACGGCAACGTGGGATGCCGCGCTCGACCTGGTCGCCGACAAATTCCGCGACAGCATTGAAAAGCACGGACCCGATAGCGTCGCGCTTTATGTTTCCGGCCAGATCCTTACCGAGGATTATTACGTCGCCAACAAGCTGATGAAGGGCTACATCGGCACCGCCAACATCGACACCAATTCGCGGCTTTGCATGGCCTCATCGGTGGCAGGGCATAAACGTGCGTTCGGTTCCGATACCGTTCCGGGGGCCTATGAGGACCTGGAGTTGGCCGACCTCGTGGTGCTCGTCGGCTCCAATCTGGCTTGGTGCCACCCAGTCCTCTACCAACGACTGGTCGCTGCCAGAAAGACAGGCGGGACAAAGGTTGTCGTGATCGACCCCAGGCGGACCGCGACCTGCGAGATTGCTGATCTGCATCTGGCTATCGCACCAGGCGCCGACGTCGCCCTCTTCAACGGTTTGTTGGCCCATCTCACTTCTCGCGGCAAGATCGATCAGCATTACATCCAGGAATACACCAGTGGGTTCGGGGATGCGGTCAAATCCGCGAACTCGCTTTCGATGGAAAAGATTTCCGAAGTCTGCGGCCTTAGGGAAGCCGATATTCGTCAGTTCTACGAATTGTTCGAGGCGACCGAAAAATCGGTCAGCGTCTACAGCCAGGGTGTCAACCAATCGACTGCTGGTACCGACAAGGTCAACGCAATTGTCAACTGCCACCTGGCGACAGGCCGGATCGGGCGTCCGGGCATGGGACCGTTCTCGGTTACCGGCCAGCCCAACGCCATGGGGGGGCGTGAGGTCGGCGGACTGGCCAACATGCTGGCTGGTCATATGGAACTTGGCAACGAAACGCACCGGCGCATCGTGCAGGACTTCTGGGGTTCGCCTGGAATTGCTGATGCGCCTGGATTGAAAGCGGTTGACTTGTTTGAAGCTGTTGCAGATGGCCGCATCAAGGCGGTTTGGATCATGGCGACCAATCCGGTGGATAGCCTGCCCGACGCGGACAAAGTTCGAGCGGCGCTGAAGGATTGCCCGTTCGTTGTGGTTTCCGATGTTACCCGGCACACGGATACAACGCAGGTTGCCGATGTTCTCCTGCCAGCAACCGCGTGGGGTGAGAAGGATGGAACTGTTACAAATTCAGAGCGGTGCATTTCGCGTCAGCGGTCGTTTCTGCCGCCTCCGGGTGAAGCCCGTCCGGATTGGTGGCAACTGAGCGAAGTTGGAAAACGCCTTGGTTACAGGGAAGCATTCAGCTACTCGGGGCCACGCGAGGTCTTTGCAGAATACGCAGCGATGACGGGTGAGGAAAATCACGGCAACCGGGATCTCGACATCTCCGCCTATGCAAACGTCAGCGACGATGACTACAAAGACCTGGCCCCATTCTACTGGCCGCAGCGGCATGGCCGTGGACGAGGCGTGACTCGTTTTTTTGCTGAAGGACAATTTTATACCAGCGACCGACGGGGACGGTTTGTCGAAACGCCGTTCCGTGCCCCGTCTTCGCGGGTATCAAGTGACTTTCCCCTCGTTCTCAATACAGGGCGGATTCGAGATCAATGGCACACCATGACTCGCAGCGCCAAGGCGCCGCGTCTGACAGCCCACTATGCCGAGCCGTTCCTGGAAATTCATCCAATAGATGCTGAGAAGTACGGGCTGGAGCCAGAGAGCATTGCCAAGGTAACAAGCCAGAATGCCACCGTTCTCTTGCGCGTAGCGATCAGCGACAGCCAGCGGCCCGGCAGCGTCTTTGCGCCGATGCACTGGACCGATCAGTACGCGAGCCTTGCGCGCATTGATAGCCTTATCGCGTCGCATACCGACCCGGTATCCGGCCAGCCTGAATCAAAGTTCACACCCGTTGCCGTGGAGCCCTATGCAGCCCGGTGGTTCGCGTTCGCTATCAGCGTCGCAAAACCGGAACTGCCAAGTAGCGGATATCACGCATGCGCTCCAATAAAAGCCGGTTACAGAGTCGAGATAGCAGGTGTCGAGCAAATCGATGATTGGCAGGACTTTGCCGACCAGCTCTTCGCACTTGGTTCGGAAAACGACGAAGTGTTAACTTACCGTGATGAAAAGTCGGGGCAGTTCCGGTTCGCCCACATCAAGGATGGACATCTCGCAGCCGCTCTTTACGTTTCGAAAACTCCCGTTTCGGCGTCGCGCAACTGGGTTGCAAATCTCTTGGGCGCCAAGCTTGAGCCACCTGAACGTTTGCGCCTTCTGGCGGGGCGCCCCGGTGAGGATATGCCCGACCCTGGCGCTATCGTTTGCTCGTGTTTCGAGGTCGGCGTCAATCAAATCGTCGATGCAATCATGAAGCAGGGCTGCACAAGCGTTGATGATGTCGGCGCGTGCGTCAAGGCTGGAACCAACTGCGGATCCTGCCGGGCAGAAATCGGCAAACTCATCGATGAGAAATCAGTCTCGAAAGCTGGCTGAAAGAGCGCTGCTTCTGTGTTTGCGTACGCCGCCTTGGGGCCTGGAAAACCTGACCTCCTGCCCACTTCAGGGCACGCTGATATGTTGCTGAATTTTCGACGCACTACCCCGTTTGGTGGCGGTGCGAACCTTTGCTATTTGCGTTCCCGGAAGCTCATGCCGCGAAGCAAATGAGTTATCCGGGATCCTGCCGGTTGGTTGAATTCGTTCCGGTCCGCCGCACGGTGGGTAGACCCCGGATAAATGCTGTTCGCATTTTCTTAGGCACGCAAAATATTTGGGGAGTGGGGGATGGCATTGCCGATGGCAAGCGAGGGATTTCATCCCTCACGCACCCTGACCAGGGTCATGGACCCTGGGGGTGGTGTCGGTGCGAGGGGACGGTAGGGCGCAGCGTGTTGCGCCGTTCCGCTCTTGCGGCTACCGATGACGGAGTGGAGTGAACCCGTGCTATTTGCGTTCCCGGAAGCTCATGCCGCGAAGCGAATGAGTTATCCGGGATTTTGCCGGTTTGTTGAATTCGTTCCGGTCCGCCGCATGGTGGGTAGACCCCGGATAAATGCTGTTCGCATTTTCCGGGGACGC